>PLZO01000023.1 GCA_003152165.1 Chloroflexota bacterium | reverse complement strand
ATTCGAAGGCGCGCTCGGCGTTGGTATCGGCGCTGTTCTGGGTGAGGATCGTGAGGATGAGTTCGCTGGTCGGGCCGAGCCGGCGCTTCCAGGTCGGCCGGCCGTACGTGGAGGCAAGTTCCGTGAGCACGTAGGCGACGAGATCAGGCCGCGTCCGGGCCAGGCGTTTGGCCCAGGCGCGCGCCGGATCGGTGGGCTTCCGGTGCCGCGGCTTGACGGCCCGGCGGGCGCCGGCCATGGCCGTCCTCGGCGCCGTCACGCGCCGATCCACGTAGCCCGTCGAGCCAGGCGTTCGGCGCACGCGATCAGCGGCGCAGCGCCGGCGGCGATCGCCTCGGAGAGGGGCACCTCGTGCTCGTGAACGGGCACGACCTCGGCCCCCAGCGAGGCCAGCGCGGCGACACCGGCTGGTTCCACGCCCCCGCCGACGGCAATGCAGCGCACACCGCCAGCCAGGGCTCGCCGAGCGACCCCGAGGGCAGTCTTGCCGAAGGCGGTCTGAGCGTCGATCCGGCCCTCGCCGGTGATCACGAGGTCCGCCCGGGCCAGCTTTGCATCGAGGTCGACCTCAGCGGCCACCAGGTCCACGCCCGGCTCGAGCGAGAGGGTCCGGAACCGATCGGTCAGGCACAGCAGGGCGAACCCAACCCCGCCCGCCGCGCCGGCGCCGGGCGTGTCGCGCTCCCGCCGGCCCGTTGCCCTCTCGAGCAGGTCGGCGTAGCGGGCGAGCCGCTGATCGAGCGTCGCGACGTCGGACGGGCTGGCTCCTTTCTGCGGGCCGTAAGTCGCCGCTGCACCGGTTGGACCAAGGAGTGGGTTGGTCACGTCGCATGCGACGAACAGGTCGAGCCCGGCCAGCCGGGTATCGAGCCCGGCCAGGTCGATCCGCTCCGACTCTACCCAGCCACCCAGCGCGTCGAGGATCCCGGCCCCGCCGTCGGTCGTGGCGCTGCCGCCGATTCCCAGCACGATCCGGCGCGGTCCCGCGTCCAGGACGGCCCGCAGCAGCAAGCCGGTGCCGACGGTCGTGGCGCCCAGGGGATCGCGCTCATCCAGCCGAAGCCGCGAGAGCCCCGACGCTCCGGCCAGTTCGACGGCAGCGCGCATGCCGTCGGCCGAGCGCAGCCATGGCCCGTCGATCGGCCGTCCGATCGGATCGACCGTGGGCGCCGTCATCTCGATCCAGCCACCGGCGGCGGCGATTGCCGCAAGCGTGCCTTCGCCGCCATCGGCCAGCGGGGTGAGCAGCAGCTCGTCGTCCGGACGGACCCGTCGCCAGCCCTCCGCCAGGGCCCGGGCGACTTCGACCGATGTGAGCGACCCCTTGAACGAATCGGGTGCGAACAGGACCGTGGTCACTCGCCCGTCTCGGCCGCCCGCTTCTCGAGGTACTCGGGGATGCGGATCATCGGCGGGCGCTCCTGGTCGGCCAGCTCGATCACCTCCAGGCCCAGCCGGCCGTGGCCGGAGCGGGGCAGCTTCATCGTCGAGCCCAGCTCGGCGAAGAGGCGCACCTTGCGTCGCTCCTCGAGGCGCTTCATCACCGCCTGCAGGATGACGAAGCTCATCCGGCTGAGGCCTTCCAGCTCCTGGTTGCGATGGACCCGTCGCTCCAGGTCCACCTGGCCCAGGCCTTCGAGCCCGACCCGCTCGGCGGCATCGATGAGGTGGCCGATCTCGACCGCGTAGCCGGTAAAAAAGGGCATCGTCTCGAGCAGCGCCCGGCGGCCGGCATATTCCCCGGAAAGCGGCTGGATGAAGCCCGACAGCTCTGGATAGAACAGGTTGATCAGCGGCCGGGCAACGAGTTCGGTGACCCGTCCGCCACCGCCTTCCTTGAGCACGCCGGCTTCGACGATCGGGCGCTGGTAGTAGCCCTTGACGTACTGCAGCCGAGGCTCGGTCAGGAGCGGCCCGAGTGTCCCGTAGACCATTCGCGGGTGCCAGTTCCGGACGTCCGTGTCGGCCCACACGATGATGTCGCCGCTCGTCGCATACAGGCTCTTCCAGAGGCCCTCGCCCTTGCCCCGGAAGCTGCCGTAGCGATCCAGCACATCGGAGTGGCGGACGACCCGGGCGCCTTCGGCCTCGGCGATCTCGCGGGTCCGGTCGGTTGAGGTGGAATCGATCACCAGGATCTCGTCGAGCAGCGGGACGCGGCCCATCATCTCCCGGATCGCGCGGGCCACGATCGGGCCGATCGTCTCCTCCTCGTTGAGGGTCGGCAGGACGAGGCTGATCGTCAGGCCCTGCTTTTCCTTGAGCTGGACGAGCCGGCGGAGGTCGGCAAACTCGGCGTGGTGGAAGTTGGACTCACCAAACCAGCGTTCGACCCGGGTGGGTACCGCCCGGGCCTCTTCGGCCGCCCGGTCGGCAGCGGCCAGCGTCTCGGCGCGTTCGGCGAGCTTCTCGAACGTCAGCAGGCCGATCGTCTCGCGCGTCTTGACCACGACCACCGTCGGCCGGGCGCGAGTCGCGATCGCCTCGGGCAGGGAACCGAACAAGTGGGCGTCGGGACCGCCCTCGGCCGGCGACGCCGACGCGCCCACGACCACCAGGTCCGCCCGTTCGGCCTCGCGCAGGATCGCGGTCCGGACGTTGGCCGCCTCGCGCACGATTGGCTCGGCCGCGCCGTGGACGTGCTGTTTGACGAACGCCGCCAGGGCTCGCTCGGCCTGCGCCCGAACGGCCTTGGTGATGCCCGGCGGGACCACGTGGAGGACGCTGACGGTCGCGCCGTGGTAGGTGCCGATCGCGTCGGCAAAGGTCAGGGCCAGCTCCGCGTGCGGACCGCCCCGGACGGGCACGAGGATTCGTTTGATCTCGGTGGCCCCGCGCTGCTTGACCACGGCGATATCGCAGGGGGCGGCGCGGACGACCTGGTCGATCGTGGGTGACACGACCGAGGCGGACTCGGGCACTTGGCGGGCCCTCCGCCCCTGACCTTCCGGGGATGCCTCGCCGTTGGCGTGGATCGTGTGCCGACCACCCCAACCGAAGATCAGCAGGTCGGCCTCCTCGTCGGCGGCCGCCTCGATGATGCCCTCGGCGGCGTGGCGCGCGATCCGGACGAGCGGATGGATTGGGATCCCCTCGGGCGCGTAGTCAAGGACCCGTTGGAGGAGGCGCCGGGCGTGGCGGGCGCGGGTCGCGCCTTCCGACAGCGGCATTCCCTCAGGGACCTCGACGATGCCCAGCGCGCGCAACTCACCGGCGCGCGGCTCCAGCAGGGCCGCCCCGATCCGGACCAGCTCGCCGGCCGTGCCCGGGTTGGCGACCGGGATGAGGATCCGGACCGGCAGAGGGGCGCGGTTCATGCGCCGTGCCAGCGTTCAATGAGGTAGGGCTTGAGCAGCTCGAACTCGCGGGCCTGGCCCTCGACTCGCTCTTCGGCCTCGTCGGTGGTGATGTCCCGGTTCTCGATGACGAAGCTGGCCACCCGACCGAAGTAGATCGGCACGAGGGCGGCCACGTAGCGGTCGATCGTGGCGGACTTCCGGTCATCGGCGGGTCCCACGGTCCGCTCGATCCGGCCGACCGAGGCAACGAGGTCGTAGATCACCCGCGACCAGACATCGTCGGGGAAATGGAAGCCGGCCAGGGCATCGGCCATCTCGTGGGTGCTCGGCCCCGAACTCGCGCTGCCGCCGGAGGCGCCGGTGTCACCGCCGTGGACACCCAGCCGGCGACTGGCGTCGTCGAACCGGCTCCCGGCCTCGCGCGCCAGCTCGAGCACGATCTCGAGGGTGGCCGGCGCGAGCATCTCGGCCCACGTGTCGGCCATCCCGATCGAGCCCGCCTGGAACTCGGAGACGAGCCGCAGCGTATTCACCTCGAGCGGTGGCGGATCGATGATCCGTTCGAAGCCGTAGGCCGGCACGTCGTGCGAGCCGCGGATGTCGAGCCAGCGCTCGGGGTTACGGGCGGCCAGCCGCAGGATCGTCCCGACGACCTGGCGGAACATCGGGCCGAGGTCCGCTCCGGGATCCTTGGGGTCGTGCACCTTGGCCCCCAGTCGGGCCTGGCAGACGGCGAAGCCCCCGGCCAGCGCTTCCGTCGTCATCCAGATGTCGATCCCGAATCGGCTGACGTCCGCGTCCCATGTGTCGAGCTTGAGATAATGCCGGACCAGATCTCCCGACACGCCGAAGTCGCCGCCGATCGGCTGGCGGATCCGGTGGCCGTAAAGGGCCCGGGTCAACGGGTAGGTCACCGTATTTGTGATGGTCCCGTCGTACTTGTAGCGCGCATAGAGCGGGGCCACGAAGTCGTAGCCGCCTTTGATGATCGGCCCCGCCAGGAGCTCGATCCACTCCGGCACGATTGAGCGCAGGTCCGAGTCGACGACCACAAGGGCGCTGACCTTGAGGGCAGCAGCCATCTCGAAAATCGTGCGGAGTGCCGCGCCCTTGCCGCCCACGCCGTCGACCTCGGGGTAGGTCAGGCTGACCTTTTCCAGTCGGTTGGTTGGGCGCACGAGCAGGATTCGCTCGATGTACTCCGGGGGCTCGGTCTCGGCCACCACTCGTTGCGTCCCATCGGACGAGCCCGCATCGGCATTGACCAGGACCGGCCGCAGATCCGGGAAGTACTGGACCAGGCCGGCCTGCGCCGCCCGGACGACATAGCCGATCGTGGCCGCATTCTTGAAGCTGGGAATGCCGACCATCAGGTCGGCCTGGCCGAGGCGCTCGATCAGGTCGCGGATGGGCGCGCTGAGACCGCCGGCCACCACTAGCGGTTGGGGATCTGGGAGATGGCCCAGCCGTCGTTGTCGAGGCCCGGCCGATAGCGTCCGTTGGCGGCCTTGAATGCAATCGCATGGAAGCCGATGGAGCGCCACGAGATGAGCCAGGCGTCGAGGGGTGGCCGGACGTAGATTCCGCGCCGGACGAAGCGGTTCTCGTCAAGGACGCTCTCGAGCACGCGCTTGCGCTCGAGGAGCGGCACGTCGAGGATCTCTTCGTCGTCGACCATCAGCAGGTCGACCGCCACGAACGTCGTGGCCGAGGGCGGGTCGACCGGCACCGGGCGATCGATCCGATCGAGACCTTCGTGCCGGCGCCCGCCGCCCATCAGCAGCTGCCGGGTCATATCGCTGGCGGTAGGCATCGCCACAGCGGTCAGGGCCACGCCCGCCGACCCGCGGTCGACCCGGTCGGTCAGATAGCCATCGATCACCAGCGAGCTCGCCCGGCTCGCCGCGCCGATCGCCTCGGCAACGTCGGGATACGCCTCGTCGAGAAGCTCACCCGTTTCATCCTGGATGGCGACGAACGAGCGACCGTCGGCGGCACGCGGACCGACGGTCTCGACGTGAGCGAGGACGCGCTCGCCAACCCACACCGGCTCGATCAGCGGGTCATGGATCTTGCGGCCGTTGTACCGCCCGAATCGCTGGGGCCGCCAGGCGGACCGGGTCGGCAGCGCTGGGTCGTTCATTGCGCCAAGTCTACGACGCGGTCCGCCCGGGCTCTCAGGGTGCGTTCAGGGTATCGGGGTCAGTCGTAGCCGGCG
Source organism: Chloroflexota bacterium (assembly GCA_003152165.1). Classification (GTDB taxonomy): domain Bacteria; phylum Chloroflexota; class Limnocylindria; order Limnocylindrales; family CSP1-4; genus Palsa-1033. The sequence goes on along the minus strand of PLZO01000023.1, from coordinate 10,828 downwards.
CGGGCCTATCGGGCAGGTCAAGCCTGGTCGTAGCCACCCGGATGGGTCTGACGCCATTGCCAGGCCGAGCCGATCATCTCGGTCAGGCTGCCTCGCCGGGGGGTCCAGCCGAGGACTTCGCGGGCGCGCTCGGCCGAGGCGACCAGGATTGGCGGGTCGCCCGCTCGGCGCGGGCCGATCGTGTGCGGCACCGGCTTGCCGACGACCTTCTCGGCTGCAGCGAGGACCTCGCGAACGCTGAAGCCCGTACCCGTTCCCAGGTTGAGCGGGACTGCCGCCTCGACACCCGGCTGGATCGGCTCGGAAGTGGCTTCGAGGGCAAGCAGATGGGCGTCGGCCAGGTCCTCCACGTGGATGTAGTCGCGGATGGGCGTGCCGTCGGGGGTGGGGTAGTCGCCGCCGAAGAGGGTCATCGGCAGGCTCGACACCAGCGCCCCGATGATGGTGGGAACCAGGTGCGTCTCGGGATCGTGGTCCTCGCCGTTGCGCTCGCTCGCTCCGGCGACGTTGAAATAGCGCAGGGCGATGCTGCGCAGGCCGTAGGCCGTGCCGTACCAGCGCAGCGCGCCTTCGAACGTCCGCTTCGTTTCGCCGTACGGGTTGATCGGGTCGAGTGGGGCCAGCTCGGTGATCGGACTGGCGACCGGCACGCCGTAGACCGCCGCCGTGGAGCTGAACACGAAGCGCTCCACCCCGGCCCGACGGGCGGCCTCAAGCAGGGCCACGCCGCCAACGACGTTCGCCCGGTAGTAGATCGATGGGTTACGGATGGACTCGCCGACCAGCGAACGGGCGGCGCAGTGCAGGATCGCCTCGATCGCGTTGTCGACGAGCAGCCGGGTCACCTGGTTCTCGTCCGCGTAGGTTGAGCGGCTGAACCGCACCTCGGGCGGGACTGCCGCCGCGTGGCCGGTCGAGGTGTCGTCGAGGACCCATACCGCGTGACCGGCGGCGAGGAGCCGCTCGACGCTGACCGAGCCGATGTAACCGGCCCCGCCGGTGACCAGGATCCTCATCGGTCCCGGCCAAGCAGCCGGCCGACCAGCCCGCGCCGGGCGGGGGCGCTGGCCTTCTGGGGCGGGTAGACGACCAGGCCCTCGCCGGCCAGCACCTCGCGCAGGCGGGCCTCCATCCGGAGCGCCGCGGCGTTCTCCGGGTCGACCGACAGGGCGCGCAGGACCAGCTCATGAGCGCCCGGCCGATCGCCGCGGTCGAGGCGGACCCGGGCCAGGCCAACAATGGCGATCGCGTTGTGTGGGTCCGCCGCGGCGGCCTGCTCATACAGCCGTTCGGCCTGGTCCAGCAGGCCGAGGCCGAGGGTCTGCTCCGCCTGGAGCATCAGCTCGATCATCGATCCTCCGCGAGCATGGCCTGGGCCCGGAGCAGGAGCGCTGGCCGGTCATTCTGGGCCGGATCGTTGAGCACGACCTCGACCAGTCGGTCGAGGATCGAGCCCAGGATCGGCCCCTCCGCCAACCCGAGCTCACGGATCAGGTCGTCACCATCGACCACCAGGCCCGATCGGTCGAGAACGGCTTTCGCCTGGAGCTGCTCGGCAATCCGGTCCCTGAGCTCATCGAGACCGTTCGCGTCGGCCGGCAGGCCACTGCCAAGGTTATCCGCAGCACGCAGGGCGAGAAGCTCGCTGATGGCCGGCGCCCCGAGCCGGGCGATCATCCGCCGGACCGCTGTGTCGCTCCAGGCGGGCTCGTAGCTGAACATGTGGTTACGGACCAGGAGACCGACCCGCTCGATCACCGGCCGCGAAACGTGCAACCGGCCGAGCAGGCCGGCGGAAAGTTCGCCGCCGACGACATCGTGGCCGATGAAATGGCCGTCACTGGAGGTCGCGGGCTTGCCGATGTCGTGGACGAGGGCCGCCAGGCGGACGACCGGCGAGTCGCGCGGCGCGGCATCCACGGTCCGCACCGTGTGATCCCAGAGGTCCTCGCCGGTGATCTTGCTCTGGACCAGGCCGCGCTGATCGGCAAGCTCGGCGGAGATCTGGCGGAGCAGGCCGGTCGCTTCCAGGAGGCGCAAGCCGATCGACGGCCGTTCGGCTCCCAGAAGCTTCTGCAGCTCGCTGGCGACGCGCTCGCCGGACAGATGCCGGACGAGCTCGGCCTGGCGGGTGATCGCCGCCAGGGTGGGCGGCGCGATGGTGAACTCGAGCTGGGCTGCCAGTCGGACCGCTCGGAACATTCTCAGGGCGTCCTCGCCAAAGCGATCCGACGCGTCCCCCACCGCCCGCAGCCGGCGGCGCTCCAGGTCGGCCCGTCCGCCGAACGGGTCGATCAGGGTGTCGGCCGCGCCCGGGACCGCGCCCCAGGCCAGGGCGTTCACGGTGAAATCGCGTCGCGCCAGGTCCTCCTCGATCGTCGTCCCGAACTCGACCCGGTGGGGCCGCCGGAAATCGGCGTACGCGTGGTCGCGCCGGAAGGTGGTGATCTCGTACTGGACCCCATCACGATGGACGGCGACCGTGCCGAACGTGTTCTGGTAGAGCGCACCGGGGAACAGGGTCTGGAGCACCTCCGGCCGGGCGTCGGTCGCCAGGTCCCAGTCGGCAGGCGTCCGACCGATGAGGATGTCGCGGAGCGAGCCGCCGACCACGTAGGCTGCCCGTCCGTCGTCGCGGAGGACCTCGAGAATCGCCTGGACCGGGCTGGGAATCCGGAGCGCGATCGGGCCGCCGGCCTCGTTCGTGATCAGTTGCGGGCCAGGAAGAGGTAGTCCCGCCATGCCTCATTCCGTTCGTCGGAAAGGTACGGCGTGAACAGGGAGTAGACGTCGCTGCGTGGCTCGAACGGGGGGCGGACGAGCCTCAGACGTGCCTCGTCGAGGGTCTTGCCGCCCTTGCGGTGGTTGCACGGCTTGCATGCCGCGACCAGGTTCTCCCAGCTGTGGGCGCCCCCGCGATGGCGGGGAATGACGTGGTCCAGGGTCAGATCGCCGGCCTGTCGGCCGCAGTACTGGCAGCGATGGCCGTCCCGCGCGAAAATCTCGCGCCGGGTCAACTTGACCCGCGGTCGCGGCCGGCGGATGTGGTGCTGGAGCCGGATCACGCTCGGGGCGCGGAAGTCCTGCCGCGGCGTCCGAATCATCTGATGGTCGTACTCGACGACCTCGGCTTTCTCGCCGAAGACCAGGCGGAAGGCGCGCGGCAGATTGCAGACGTTGAGCGGTTCGTAGTTCTGGTTCAGCACGAGGACGGCACCGTCCATGGCGCGGATGCTATCAGGAGCGCGCCGGCGCAGCGCCCGTCGTTGGTGCAGCCCGCCCCCCGTGGCGGCCCTGGGGCCTCCGTGACGCCCCTTGGGCCAGGTACGACCCGCTTCGCCCGCACGTCCTGTTCTGCCACGTCCAGCTTCGTCTCGCACCTCGGGCCGACGCACTTGGTGCTCTCCCCGCGACAAATGGCACGAATCTGGGGCAGGACGAGCGTGATCCGGGTCCGTTCTGGGCGACGCATCGCCCGTCGAGGTCGAAATCTCGTTTGGCCGAGCGTGGCCTGGCATTGGGCTCAGTCCAGCGGGCCGATGAGCTCCGGTCCAGCGTCGAAAATGTCCCGTTTGTCTCTCTGGGCGCACCAAACGCCACCCGGCCCAAGTCGCGCCACCCGGCCCCGACCAACGATACCGCCGACCTGATGAGCCGGACCGCGTTAGGGGGTAACGATTGGCCTGATGACCGCAGGCAGGCCGGTGGCCGCGCCCGTCCCCGGATCCCAGCCGCCGGCCTGGCCCACCTTAGAGGCGAGCGGCCGGTCGAGCGCGCCGGCAATGAAGCGGGCCGCCTCGAGGATCCCATCGAGACGCACGCCATGGGTCCAGCCCGACGCGTCAAGGAAGTAGACGAGGTCCTCGGTGGCGAGGTTGCCCGCCGCGCCCGGAGCATAAGGACAGCCGCCGGTGCCGCCGGTCGAGGCGTCGAACGTCCGGATGCCCGCACGGAGGCCAGCCGCCACGTTGGCCAGCGCGGTTCCGCGGGTGTCGTGGAAGTGGAAGGCGATCCGTCCCGGGGCCATTCCCGCGGCGATTGCAAGGCCGGCCAGCTCCTCGACCTGGTCCGGAATAGCGACGCCGATCGTGTCCCCGAAACAGATCTCCTCGACGCCCAGCGCAGCCAGGCGCAGCCCGATCTCGATCGCCGCGGCTGGCTTGATCGCGCCGGCGTAAGGGCAGCCGAAGGCCGTCGAGACGTACGCGCGTCGCCACCAACCCAGGCTTGCCGCCCGATCGAGGACCGGTTGGAATGCAACCAGCGACTCGGTAATCGTCATTCCGATGTTGTGCTCCGTGAACGCATCCGACGCAGCGGTGAACACGGCCAGCGCATCGGCCCCGGCGGCCTCGGCTCGGGCCATGCCCCGCTCGTTCGGGACCAGGACCGGGTAGCGCACGGTGTCGCGGCGGCCGAGCGCCGGGACGATCTCGTCGGCGTCGGCCAGCTGGGGAATCGCCGAGGGCCGGACGAAGCTCGTTGCCTCGATCTCGGTTAGGCCAGCGACGGCGAGCAGCTCGATGAAACGGAGCTTGTCCGCCGTCGGGATCGGACGCGATTCGTTCTGGAGTCCATCGCGAGGTCCGACTTCGTAGATCCGGACGCGGCGGTCCGCGGTCGGCACCACCGATAGGGTCAGGGTCAGATTCCGCCGTCGGGAGCCGTCGGCGCGGCTGCCTGGGCCGGGGCGGGTGCGGCCGGCGCTGCGGGTGCCGCCGGCGCCGAGGATGCTGAGGGCACCGAGGGCGCGGCGGTCGCCGGTGGCGCGGCGGCCTTGGTGGGCATTTCGATCCGGGCGATCTGGACCTCGATCGCGGCGATTTCCTCGCACGCCTGGCGGTAGTCCGGCCCGTCCAAGGCGGCCTTGTCTCGGCGGTGACGAACCTCCGCGTGGAGCGCAAGCAGCGCGGGTCGCGTGTCGGGCAACGGCTGGGTCAAGGCGTCTCCTCCATCTGCTGGTTACGGTAGCGCGTCCCGCCTCGGCCTTCAGGGCGACGCGGTCCCCTCGCCGAGTACGACGAGTCGCTCGCCGCGCGCAACCTGCCAGCCCAGCTGGACCAGCACCTCGATCACGATGCCGGCTGTCGGCGCCGTGACGACGTGTTCCATCTTCATCGCCTCCAGGGTCACCAGCGGCTGCCCACTCTCGACGCTGGCCCCGGGAGCGATGTGGACCGCCAGCACTGCGCCGGGCATCGGGGCGCACACCTCGGCCGCCGCACCCGGCCCGTGCCCGGCCGCCGCCCGAGCAGCCCGATCCACGTCTGGCGGTGGGGCGAGCCTGAACGGAACGCTACGGCCGTCCTCATCGACAAACGCGACGCCCGCCTGGTCGACGATTGTGGCCGGCGGGGACTCGTTCGACCTGTCGCCGATTCCGGCGTCGCCCACCGCGTCCTCGCTGAGCGCGATCGTCTGCTCCAGGCCCTCGCTTTCGAGCCGGATTCGCGCCGGCCCGTTCAATCGCCAGCCAGCGTCGGTCGTCCCCGCCAGGGCACGAGCGGCGGCCCGCCAGGCAGCCGAGGTCGAGACTGCCCTGGCGTCGTCGGCGTGGGTTGGCGGCCAGATCGCTTCGAGTGTGTCGATTCGGGCCGCGCCGGCGAGAACGGCAGGCTGGGCCACGAGCCAGCGCAGGAAGCGCAGATTGGTCACGAGGCCAAGGACCAGGGTCTGGTCGAGCGCCGCCGCCAGGTTCGCCAGCGCTTCGGCTCGCGTTGCGCCGCCGGCGATGAGCTTGGCCAGCATCGGATCAAAGCGAGTGTCCACGACCAAGCCGGTCTCGATGCCGCTGTCGACCCGGATCGCGCCGCCCGGTTCAGCGGCGGTGCGAGGCGCCGGCCAGCGCAATGCCTCGATCCGTCCAGTGCACGGCAGGAAGCCCGCATCGGGGTCTTCAGCGTAGAGGCGGGCCTCGACCGCGTGGCCGCCCTCGTGTCTGGCCGCGTCCGCCTCGTCCTGAGTGAATCCCAGCGGCTCTCCGGCCGCAATCCGGAGCTGGTCGGCGACCAGGTCGCGTCCAGTGACGAGCTCCGTGACCGGGTGTTCGACCTGGAGGCGGGTGTTCATCTCCAGGAAATAGAACTCGCCACCGTCGTTGAGCAGGAACTCGCAGGTCCCCGCCGAACGGTAGCCCACGGCCGCGGCGAGGGTGAGCGCAGCCTGCCCAAGGCGCGTGCGCAACGGCTCGGCGACGGCTGGCGACGGCGTCTCCTCGAGGACTTTCTGGTGGCGCCGCTGGAGTGAGCAATCGCGTTCGCCGAGGTGAGCGCCCGTTCCGTAGGCGTCGAACAGGAGCTGGATCTCCACGTGCCGAGGACTGCTCAGGTACCGCTCGAGGATGAGCCGCTCGTCGCCGAAAGCAACGGCTGCCTCCCGCCGTGCCCCGGCCAGTGCTTCGAGGAATGTCTCGGGCGGATCGAGCTCCTCGACGAGACGCATTCCTTTGCCGCCGCCGCCGGCAGCCGGCTTGATCATGACCCGGTGGCGCAGCCCGCCCAGCGCAGGGCCGGCGATGGTCTGGGCGGAGGCCAGCAGGATCGCATCCGACTGGTCATCGCCGTCGTAGCCGGGAACGATTGGGATCCCGAGTCGGGCCGCCAGCCGGCGAGCCGCTGCCTTGTTGCCCATCGACCGGATCGCGCTCGCCGGCGGCCCGACCCAGCGGATCCCGGCGCCTTCGACAGCCTCGGCGAAGTCGGCATTCTCGGACAGGAAGCCGCATCCCGGGTGGATCGCATCGGCACCGGCTGCGAGGGCAGCCTCGATCACTCGCAGGCCATCGAGCAGGTCGACGGACTGCCGTCCATCTTGCCCCGCGACGACCACCCGGATGCCGAGGCGATCCGCCGTCCGCCGGATCCGGGCGGCGATCTCGCCCCGGTTCGCAATGAGCAGGGTCCGAATCGGCTCGATCGTGAGTGCGGGCGCGGCTGCAGCCCTGGTTCGCGCCATAGTGGCCGCCTGGTCGCCCTCCGCGGGCGAATTCTGCTGTCCTTGACGTGCAAACGCGTCAATAGCGTCAAAGGCGACACACCAGCGACCACCCACTCGCCTTGCCGGGAGGCGGCCGAGAGCAATCCAACGCTGTACCGATCGGGTTGTGGCTCCAATTCGCTCGGCGGCCTGTCGCGGCGTCAGTTCATCGGCCATGGTGACGCGATTGTCGCGCTCGAGTACCGCAATTGGCAAGGCTTGCGGTGGACTTCGTCCGGCCCCGGGCCCGCGTCCCGGTCAGGTTTGCAGCCGGCGCGCGGGCCGCCACCACGCAAGGCCGGAGGACGATCAGGCCACTAGTCCCCTTCGGGAGCCCAGCTCGGCGGGCGCTTCTCGAGGAAGGCGCGGAGGCCTTCCTGGGCCTCGGGCGAGCGACGCTGGCGGGCGATCACCCGGGCTGTATGCCACTTCGACGAGCCGTGGGGGAGTCCGCGGACCTCGCGCACGATCGATTTCGCGGCTCGGGCTGCGCTTGGTCCAGACGCCAGGACATCGGCAACAGCGGACTCCACCGCGTCATCGAGCGCCTCCGGACCCTCCACGAGCTCATGGACGAGGCCGATCCGCTGGGCGCGCGCGGCGTCAAACCTTCGCCCGGATGGGAAGAGCGCACGAGCATTGCTCTCGCCGATCTTGGCGATGACGAACGGCGAGATGACCGCGGGCAGGATCCCAAGGCGCGTCTCGGTGAATCCGAAGCGCGTACCGGACTCCGCGATCACGAGGTCGCTGACCGCACACAACCCGGTCCCGCCGCCCAGGGCCACGCCGTGCACGCGGGCGATCACCGGGACCGGACAGGTATCGATCGTCTCGAACATCTCCGCCATGGCCATTGCGTCCTGCTCATTGGCCTCGATGTCGAGCTCCAGCGAGGCGCGCATCCAGCCGATATCGGCTCCGGCACAGAACGAAGGTCCGTCGCCAAGGAGGACCACGGCCCGCAACCGCTCCGGCGGCTCGGCGGCCAGGCCGATGAACGCGGCGTGCAGCTCGGCGATCAAGGTCGCATCGAAGGCGTTGTGCCGCTCTGGCCGGGCGAGGCTCAGTCGCGCCACGGTTCTACTTGGCCCGGTCCGTTCGATCCGCAGGCTCGGCCCAACCTGGTTGTCCACGTCCCCATCGTAGCGGCCGTCCACGCCGCCGGGCAGGTTCCACGGCCAGGCTGCTAGGCTCGATCCATGCCCCACGCGATTGACCACATCCTGATTTCGTGCCAGGACCCGGAGGCCGCTGCCGCCGCAGTCGAAACCGAGCTCGGGTTGGAGGCGACCGGGGCCGGCCGGCACACCGCGCTTGGGACCTTCAACCGGTTGATCTGGCTGGGCGACAGCTTCATCGAGCTGATCGGGATCGAGGCACGAAAGCTGGCCGAGGCCAGCTGGGTGGGCCGGCCGGTCGTCCGCGCTGCCGAGGCCGGCGGCGGTTTCGCGATGTGGGCCGCCGCGACCAGGGGCATCCGCGAGGAAGTGGATCAGCTCCGCGCGAGAGGCTCGGATCTGAGCGATCCAATCGCGGGCGAGCGAGTCAGGCCCGACGGCCGGATCGTGCGCTGGATGCTGGCCGAGGCGCCCTCGCTCGGCCCGCTCGAACCGCCATTCCTGATTGAGCACGACATGACCGCCGCTGAATGGAGCCCTGCTGAACGCGACGAGCGCGCGGCGCAACATCACCCGATCGGCGGTCCTGTCCGTTTCGAGACGCTTGAGCTACCCGCCCCGGACATTCCGCTCGCGACCCGGCGCTACCTGCGAACCGTGGGGATCGGGCCGTTTCGGCCGTCGCTGGCCGGCCGCGGCGCACGCGACGCCAGCGTCGGTCCGCACACGGTCCGCTTTGTGCCGGGGCACAGCCCTGGCTGGCCCACCGCCCGCGTGCATCTGCGCCTCGCGGCGCCGCTGCCTGGAGTGGAACCCGGGACCGTGTTGCGGAACCTCGAGCTGTTCGGCTGCCGCTGGCTGATCCGGGCGAGCTGACCGCGACACCTGAGGCTCGTCAGCCCCCCGCGAGCTCCGTCGGACGCGGAACCGGGAGGACCAGCCGGGTGGCGAGGCGAGATAGGCCGGCGCGTCCCAGGTTGCGCTCGGAAGGCTCGCCGACGAGGGTGTCGGAAGCAATCAAGGTGCAGCCAGCCTCACCGGCGGCCGCGGCCCGGGCGCTGATCAGCGCGAGCTGGATGCCTCGGTTCCGAAAGTCCGGCCGGACCGCACCCGCGCTGAGCCAGCCGACCTTGCCGTAGCTGTAGATGGCACCCACCCCGATGAATTCGCCGTTTGCCTCGGCCGCGAACAACCGTCGATGGGCCTGTTCCGGCTTTCCGAGAAGATGGGGGGCGGTCCTGCGCAGCCATCCGTCCCGTACCGGTCCGTGCGAGTCGGCTCCAATCGCCGCCTCGACCCATCGGTCGACCTCGTCGGCGAAGACCTCGCGAATCGCAACGCCTGGGACGCCAGCAACAGCTCGACCGACAAGCACCGAAGAAGGCTCGCCGGCGAACAGGGCCAGCCGGTCGGCAGCCTGAAGACGGCTCGTATCGAGCCGCGCCAGCAGGGCTCCGCCTGCGTCGAGCTCGGCCCAGCCCTCGACCCCGGCGTCGGCAAAGAACGCGGCGGCTCGCGGCAGGAGGTTTGGCAGCCCGGTCAGGCCGAGCGCTCGATTTCGCGATCGACCCGGAACCTCGGGGCTGGCGACCATCGCCAGCTCACCGTCGTCGACGATTGCGAGGGTCAGGCCGGCCACCCTTGCGGCGCGCCAGCCGGCCAGCTGTGACTTTCGGTTTGCCGCGTCGGCTCGCTCGATCAGCAGGTGGATCGCCGCCGTCGCGTCGTTCGCAGCCGGGGTCTCGAGGATGATCGGGTCGCCCGGGCGGACCCCGCCCTCGCGCACGACCCGCGCGTACATCCGGCTGTCGGTGGGGTTAACCAGGATCGAGATCCGGGCGAAGCGCTCATCGGAGAAGCTGCCCCGAATCGTCAGGCAGGGCATGTCCGGCTTGCTGACCTCGACAATCAGGTCGTCACCGATCCGGGCTCGGGTCCCCACCGGCAGGCTCGACCATTCGATCCCCTCGGTCGTCAGATTCTCGCCGACGGTCCCTGGCTCGATCGGGTGACCCTCGGCGGCGACCCGCCGGATCGCCTCGATCCCGAACAGGGCGACGGCGCGATGCGGCCCACCATGCTCGGTGTCGTCGTTGTGCCGGTCCCCGGCGAGCCCAAGACGGTCGACCCAGGCCCGCTCGACCGGCAGCTTGGGCACTCCGCCCGGGGAGACGTTTACCTGCAAGACGCGGCCCATTCCAAGGCTGGCCGGTGGGGTCAGGGTTGAGATCTCGGTGGTCATCGGCGCAGTCTACCGGCAGGCGACCGCTACATCCGGAAGACGCCGAAGCGGGTCTCGGGGATCGGCGCGTGGAGGCTGGCCGCCAGTCCCATGGCTAGGACACGTCGCGTATCGAGCGGATCGATCACCCCGTCATCCCATAATCGAGCGGTCGCGAAGTAGGGGCTGCCCTCCGCTTCATAGCGATCGAGGATCGGCGCTTCGAACGCGTCGCGCTCCTCGTCGGACTCGAACGGACCGCCGACCGTGGACAGGACCCGGGCTGCCTGGCGGCCGCCCATCACGCTGATCCGGCTGTTCGGCCACGTCCACAGGAAGCGCGGCGAATAGGCCCGCCCGGCCATCGCGTAATTGCCCGCCCCGAAGCTGCCGCCGACGATTACGGTGAACTTGGGCACCTCGGCACAGGCCACGGCCATCACCATCTTTGCTCCATCCTTGGCGATGCCGCCGGCCTCGTACTCGCGGCCGACCATGAAGCCGGTGATGT
>PLZO01000101.1 GCA_003152165.1 Chloroflexota bacterium | reverse complement strand
GCGTTGACGGTGCCGGAGAAAGCGGAGATCTGGCGGGCATACCGGGCGGGTGCGTCGCTGCGGTCGATCAGTCGGACGCTGGGACGCACGATGGAGGCGCTGCGGACGCTCGTGGCGGCGACCGGCGGGCGCCCACCGCTGGTGCCGCGCCGGTCCGCACGATGGCGAATCGTCGAGGGTGACGCCGCCATCGAGCACCCGCCGCTCAAGAACTGGGAATCGACGAACGAGAAGCAGGCCAACCTCAAGGCCCACCTGGTTCAGCGTCACGAGACCAAGGGTGAGCCGCTCGTAGTGTTCGCGCCCGGCCGGCCACCGGCCTGCGGGACGCGAGGCAGTAACGCTGCTGGCCGATCCTCCACCGTCTGGGCAGGTCGCATCGGATGAAACTGCGCCCGCACCGAGCGGGCTGGCGGCGATGATGGACGGGTGAACGGACCAGTCGAGCCGACTGAATTCGATCCTGACCGACCACTGGCCGGCCCACCGGATCCGTGGCAGGGAGCCGGCCAGCCGGTCGACCGGGGCGGGCCGCCCTGGTTCATGACCGAGATGATCGCGGCCGAGCCGGCCGTCGCCGCCCGCTGCCTGGGTCGTCTCGCGGCCGACGGGTCGGCTGCTGGCCTGGCCGGCGAGCTTCGCCTTGCCGCCGCGGCCGGCGCGCCGGTCGTGGTCGTTGGCTGTGGCACGAGCGAGCACGGGGCGATCGGCGTGGCGGCGATCATGCGCGATGCCTGGCGGACAGCCGGGCTGGCGGGTCAGGGGCCAATTCCCGAGCAGGCCTTTGAGGCGAGCCTCGAGCCGCATCCTGGGCTATGCATCGCGGTCAGCCACGACGGCGGGACATGGGCGACGACGCGGGCGATCGAGGCAGCCCGCTCGGTCGGGGCACGCACGGCGATGATCACCGTCAGCGGGCGGGCGCCCGGTGCTCAGGGGGTCGACATCGTGCTCGAGACGCTCGAGCGGGATCAGAGCTATTGCCACACCGTCGGCTATATGTCGCCGCTCGTGGCAGCTACCGCGGTCGGCGCAGCCCTCACCGGCCGGCCGGTCGATCCAGCCCTGGTCCGCGAGCTGACGGCGGCCGGCATCGATTCTGCTGCGACGGCTGCGGCCGAGGTGATCGCCGCGGGTCTGGCGACCACTCGACCGATCCTCACGATCGGCTCGGGAGCAGATCGGGGACCGGCTCGCGAGCTGGTCCTCAAGCTCGAGGAGGGCACCTGGATCCCCGCCGCGAGTCGAAATCTGGAGACGGTCGCCCATGGCCACCTGCCGTCGACCAACGGCTCGACTGGCCTGATCCTGATCCTTACCGAACGCCGCGCCCGAGCGGAGCGGGTCGCCCGTGCTCGACAGCTGCTGCTGGCCGCCGGAGTCATCGGAATCCGGGTGGCTGGCATCTTCTCGGCCGACGTGGCCGAGGCACTCGATCCGGTCCTCACCCCGCTCGGGCGAGTGGTCGTACCCGAGGCACCTGACCTGCCGGCTCCGGTCGCCGCCCTGCTCGGGACAGCCACGCCGCTCCAGCTGATCGTCGAGCGGCTGGCGCGAATCGTTGGCACGAACCCGGACCCGATCCGGCGCACTGACCCGCGTTACGCCGAGGCGGCGGCCACGCTCGAGGGCTGACCGCCGGGGTGACCAGGCGATCTGTTCAGGACGCCTTCAGCCAATCCGGACGATACTTGGCCCTGGGGTGCAAACCGGCCCTGCCCGGCGCAACCCGCTTCTTCCGTGTCGGAGCCGTACTTGCATTCCCGTCCCCATTCGCGACCGGACTACGCTCGTGACTGACGATCCCCTGGACGATCCCCCGGACGAGTTCGAGTACGAGCCCATCCCGAGCCGTCGAACGGTTGCCGTCGTTGCCATCCTGAGCGTCATCGCGATCCTGCTCGGGGGCGCGGCGCTTGCGATCACCTTGCTCAGGCCGAGCGCGAGCGCCACGGACGAATCCTGCCGGGCCCTGTCGTGGGCATCCCTGCCCGATCCCTCGACGCTGCCGGCCGGCTGGACCCTGGCCGGCACTGGCTTCTACTCGGATGGCTACAGCACGTCGTTCGTTGGCCCGGCTCCGGCGAATACCTCGACGGCCCCCCCATCGATCTATGTGCGGCTCAACTGCCTGGGCGGCGATGACCACCTGGCCCTGACCCGTTCACATGACGCGGCGGTGGCGGCCGGCGCCAGCGACCTCGCCTTCGCGAAGCTCGGCGACGAGTCATTCGCCCTGCAGGACGCGACCGGCGGCACGACGGTCTACTTCCGACGGAGCGGGATCGTCGTGTACCTCGTCGCCGCCGCCTCGGTCACACCAACCCAGCTTCAGCAGGCCGCCACGGCCGTCGACCTGGCAATCGCGGCGGCGACTGCCTCGGGTGGCTCGGGGATCATCAGCGCGCCGTCCGCGCCACCAAACGGGGGAGTGCCGCTAAGTTCGAGCGCACCGTCGGGAGCGGTCACCAGCCCCGGCGTCGCCCCCAGTCCGACGAGCTCGCCCTCGCACGCAGCGCTGGACCTCGAGGCGCTTCTCCCGCATTTGGTCAACGGCACGACCTTCGCAAGCCAGAGCCTCACGGGCAAGGATGCCCTTGGCACGGATGCCGCAAGCGTGGCCCTGGCCGCCTCGATCAAGGGCTTCGGCAAGGTGCCGGCCGATTTCCACGTGGCCGAGTCGTATGACCCGGCGGGCACGGTGGCCGTCACCGTGATCGGCTTCCAGGTCGCCGGCGTCGACGGAGTTCAGTTGCGCCAGGCCATCCTGGCCAGCTGGCTCGTGGCGGCTGGTTCGGGCATGACGACCGCACCCGCGACGGTCGCCGGCAAGCCGTTGATCAAGGTCGATTACGGCGACGGTGGCCCGCTTGACTACGTCTACGTCCACGGCGCCACGGTCTTTGACGTCTCCACCGCCGACACGACGCTGGCCGCGACGGTCCTCAAACAGCTGCCCTGAAGCGGGTCGATCTGGCCTTCGAGGCGCTACGCTTCAACCGGGCCGAAGTGGCGGAATGGCAGACGCGGCGGACTTAAAATCCGCTGTCCGCAAGGGCGTTCGAGTTCGAATCTCGACTTCGGCACCACCATTGTCAGCGTCCCGCCGGCCTTCACCGGGCGCGTCGTCGCTGCCTGGATTTGGCGACGGCCTCACGGCTCGGCCCGCAGTGCGGCGAGGATCGAGGCTGCCGACAGGACCAAACGTGTCCCAGTATTCCGACGGTATGGCCACGCTCGATGGATCGCGGCAGCCAGTGTTTCCTCCGTCACCAGCAGCGCACCGTCGGGGATGGCGTCCAGGGAGGCCATGATCCGGCGACCAAGCACGACGGCTGGATCCGTTTCGCCAAGGCTCAACGCGAGCTGCTCGACCGCGTAGGCAATGAACTCAGGCGCCCCATCCAGCGCCGCCTTGATCTCGACTCCTGTCATCCGGTCCCCTTCCTTGCCCGACGCTGCAGTCCGACGACGGCCGCGACGACCTGCGCCACTTCGGGCCGGTTGACCTCGTGCTCAGTAGCGACGGCCGCGCTGGCGGGCCAGGTCGAACGAGGCCGTGTCGGCGATGGCCATCACCGCCATCGTGCCGGCCTGCACCGGATCGGAGACAACCAGGTCGACGTGCTCGCCGATTGAGCCCGCCATGCTGAGCGCGATGACCGGGATGCCCAGCGCCCGAAGCTCGTCTACGGCGATCGAGATCTGGCCGCCCATCAACGAACCCGCGAGCACCAGCAGCCGGGCCCGGGGTAGATCGGCCACGGCGCGCACGGCCTCGGCGATCTGCTGCTCCCCGACCAGCGGGATGGTATCAACGCTGATCCGCTCGCCGCGCAGGTTATGCCGATCGGCCTCGCTCACCGCGCCCAGCGCGACCTGGGCTACCTGGGCGCCCCCGCCGATGACGATGACCCGTTTGCCGAAGACGCGATCCAGCGCTCGGGTGATTCGGACCGTGTGCACGACCGCCAGGTTCGAAAGGGTCGCGACCAGGTCCGCCTCGGCAGCGCCCTCCGTCTCGAGCTCAACCTCTACGAGGGGCGGCTCGCCATCGACGCGACGAACGGTCGACCACGTGCGCAGGCGGCCGCCTGCCTGCGCCACGCCATCGGCGATCCGGGCTGCTGCATCGAGCTGATCGAGGTGGTCCAGGCGGAGCGCGACGGGCGCGGCGTGTCTGGCAGTCATGACGGCGATAGTACGCCCGGGCTCCAGGCACGCGGGATCAATGGACAGCGATCCGGACTGCCCCGCCGAGCAGGGCAGCCGTGGCAGCCAGGCCGACGGCGACCCCCACGATGCCGGTCGTCATGAGCGGCCCGAGCCCGAAGCTCAGGGAATGGGAGCCAGGGCGGCGGCTGCCACGTACAGCGGCAGGAGCGTCGCCCAGCCGCCACGGTTCCGGTCGCGCCAATCCTTGCCCTCGGCCCCAAGCGATTCCCAGCCGCGGTGCTCGATGGCCACGGTGGTGCCCGTCAAGCCCCGAGCGATGAACCGGATCTCGACCTGCGTCGCGTTCGAACGATCCCGGTTGAGACGCCACGTGTAGCCGAGGCGTGTCGGCGGCTCCCAGGTCGTGATTTCGCCCCAATCGTGCTCGATGCCGCCAGGTTGACGCTCGAAGATCCGCCCGCCGGGTCGGCCCTCCAGCACCACCATCAGGCCTGCTTGCGCCGAGACGGTGTGATCCAGGGGCTACCATTGGCTGATCTTCGCCGTCCATACGCGGAAGGCGTGCTCGACCGGGTAGTCGACCTCGAACGCGAGGTGGATTGGCTCGATCACCGCCCAGGACGCCCGGTCCCGGTGTTGGCAGCGACCAGGCGAAACCGTGCGCTGGCCTCGCCCCACACCTGTTCCATATAGGCGCGCACGGCCTCAACGCCTTCGTCATGAAGCTCGTAGATGCGCCGCGTCCCGAGCGGTCTCTCTACGACCAGGCCCGCCCGCTTGAGCACGCGCAGGTGCCGTGAGACGGCAGGCCGACTGATCGGCAGCAGATCCGCGATCTCCTGGACGGAGCGTTCGCCGCCGCCCAGCAGCTCGACGATCGCCCGGCGGTTCGGGTCGCCGAGGGCGTCGAACGGATCGCCAGCAGGCAGCGGGACGGCCATCGGATCAGGCTGACTTCATCCGATCGAGCGCATCTTGTTGCTCTTCGCCTCGTGGCTGAGCTCGGCCAGGCCGAGAGCCTCTAGCAGCGGCGGCATATACACCCCGAAGCGACCGCGCAGCCCCTTCTTCAAGCCATACCAGCCGCCGACCGGGTTGTCTGCCGAGCGTCCCCACGCCTCAACCGTCCCGTCCGGTGCGGCCTTCTGCTCGTCGGCACCGCCGAGGGGCACCCAGTCGCCCTGCGCCTTGAGCCAGGCGTGCAGGTCGGTGATGGCCCGGGCGTCGTACAGCAGCCTGGTGCCGCCGACCTGGCAGACGATCGTGGCTGGCTGCGACGCGTCGTCGCGATACATCGTGTACTCGGAGGTGCCAGGTGGGGTCTTCAGGACCCAGGGGCTGTCCTTGGTGCCGCTCCCGTTCGCCATGTGGCTGTTCTCCCGATCCTGCTTCTGTAACCGTACGGCTACGGTAACAGAAGCGTCACGGACGGACAAGCCTCGGCTGGTTCCTGAAGTCGGCGGCGCTTCGCAACGTCGTGGCCGCCCTGGCCGGCCCGCGCGCCAGGCCCGGCCCGACTCGGCCGAACCTTCGGGTCACAGGTAGGTCAGTGGGGGAGTCATACCCTGGCCTGAGCCCGTCGCCAGCCTGAATCGAGGTCACCCACCGGATGCCTGTTCGTTCAGCAGGGCTGTCGTCCGGCTCGAGGGACAGGATGATGGTGATCTGGATCGCCGTGCTGGCCCTGCTTGCCAGTGCCTGTGCGGGCCACCCGGCCACGTCGCCAGGCGGCCCTGCCCCGGGCGTCCTGGCCAACGCGAGTCCGGCAGGCTCCGCCGGCGGCGCAGGGCCGGCGGTATCCGGCAGCGCGCCCCCGACGTTCGCCCCCGTGCCCACGAACCTGCCCGCGATTCCGCCCGGTGCGGTGCCGATCCTGTACTACGACAGCATCCAGGCTCCGCGGCCGGACTACCCATCGTGGACCAGCGCACGCCAGGCGGCCTTTATCGACTATGACGGTCGTGCCCACAGCCTTTGCTGCTCAGCTCAACTGGCTCATCAGCCACGGCTACACCAAGATCCTGTCGCGGGATCTCGCCGCGTACTGGGATCGCGGCGTCCCGCTGCCGGTGCGACCGGTGATCCTACCTTCGACGAGGGCTGGCAGGACTGGGTTAGCACCGTGCTGCCGATGCTCCAGGCGCGAGGCATGGTCGCCGAGTTCGACCTCACCCTTACGGCGATCGGTGACGGCAACATCACCTGGCCCGAGGTTGAGGCACTGGCCGGGGCAGGCAATGGAATCGGCGCCCATGACGTTCACCACTCCAGCTGGCCGATTTGGGCCCGGGTCGGCCGGACGCATCAACCGCAACGATGTGGGCTGAGGTCAACGGAGCCCGCCAGGTCATCGGCGAGCACATCGGGATTTGTCCGGACTCGATGGCCTACGTTGGTGGCGGCTTCAGTCCCGTGCTGGAGGGCCTGGTCCAGCGGGCCGGTTACACGACGGCTCGCTGGATTCGACGGGGGATCGTCCAGACGGCCGCCCTGCGCTCCGAGCTGCACGTCATCCGGATCGGGCCGTACGATGACGTCAGCGACCTCGTGACAGGCACGATCGACCCGAGCCTGCCCACCTTCGTTGCTCGAATGCACGGGGTTTCGGACCGGCACCCGAGCCCCTAGACGCCAGGCGACGAACGCGGGAACCTCCCGCTGCGGTTTGCCGTCATGTGGCCACAGCCCGCTGCTCGAGCGTCGGGCGTCATCAACCGGAGGCTACGACCTGGATGGGTCCACGGCGCATCGTCCTCTTCGTTGCCGCAGCGGCCCTTGCCGTCGTGGCCTGCAGCGCAGGCAGCCCCGGCACCGTTTCACCAGCGCGATCCTCGGCCGCCACCGGGACACCGGGATCGACGGTGCCGTCGGGGAGCTCGGCAGTGCTGATCCTCCGGGTGGCCTACGAAGGCGGCTTCATCTCCCCGAATGCGATCCGGACACGCTTGCCGATCGTCTCGGTCTATGCTGATGGTCGGATCATGACTGAGGGGGCGACTCCGGCGATCTATCCCGGCCCGCTGGTGCCGTCGATCGTCGTCCGATCGGTGGGGGCCGACGGGGCGGCCGCGATTCTCAAGGCCGCCGAGGACGCCGGCCTTGCCGGAAGCGGTACAAACGACGCATCCAGGCCGGTTCCCGACGCACCGACGACGGTGATCACCATCGTCGGTGCCGGCGTTTCGACGGTCTCCCGGTTCGGTTCGCTCGAGCCCGGCCCGGGTCCGTTGAATAGCAGCGGATCGGGTGCAGGCGGACCGGCCGACCGAATTCGGGCTGCCGCTGCGGCCCTGCTCGCCGGGCTGACCGGTACGGGCACGTTCGGCGGCACTCCAACGGCCGACGGCGTCTATCAGCCGCTTGGCTTCCAGCTCTTTGTCACGCTGGGATCCCCGGCGCCAAGCGACGCGAGCCTGGCCCGACCGGCGCTAACCTGGCCACTGGCAACTCCGCTGGCGACGTTCGGCAGGGCCGATGCCCTCGGCGGCGAAGGTGCCAGGGTCGGCGCCGTCGTGGGCGCCGATTCTGCGACACTTGGACCGATCCTTGCGGGTGCCACCCAGATCACACCGTTCACGTCCGGAGGTGAGTCGTGGACCATCGTCGTCAGGCCGCTCCTGCCGGATGAAGTGGCAGCACTCGGCGGCTGACCGCCGGCTCGTGGGGATACCTGACGATTGCGCGGCTCGGATCGGGGTCTTCGCCAGCGGGCCGGATTGCTGACGACGCGCGTCCTGGCGAGTCCGATCGTGGGGGCTGTCACCGGCGGCCTGCGGCGCGTCTGGCCTGTCGTCCTCTTGTTCTGGTTCGCCTGGCAGACCTACCAGCGGATCTCGTTCTTCACCGTGCGCCATTTCCCGTTAGGGATCGACGCCCGGATCTACTACCGCGGTGTCGTTGCCTGGCTCCAGGGCGGCAACCCCTGGGACGCCGCGGTCATGGTCGGCGGCAACTCGTACCACTACGCCGGCTCGCCGGTGACGACCGTCCTCCTGGCGCCGGCGGGCCTCCTCAGCGAGGATGCGTTCGCGGCTGTTTCGCTGATCCTGACCTGGATCGCCGCGATCTGGATCCTGCGCCGGGTGCGCCTCCCGATCTGGTGGCTGCTCTTCCCGCCGATCAGCGAGGCGCTCTTCTCGGCGAACCCGCAGCTGATCGTCCTGGCCCTCATCCTGGCCGATCGATCCTGGCTGGCGGCGGTGGCCACCGCCCTGAAGGTGTACGCGTTCATCCCGCTGGCAGGCGAGGGCCGCTGGCGAACGATCGGAGTTGCGGTCGCCTTCAACGCGGCGACGATCGTCATTGCGCCGGGCCTGTGGATTCGCTACATCAACCTGTTCGGGACGATCTCCAGCCGGCTGGAGTACGAGTCGATCGAGGGTTTCAGCGCCTTCTATTTCCCCGTGCTGCTGGCGCTGACCGTCGTCGCCCTCGCCATGCTCGCCCTTCGCGATCGGCGCGCCGCCGGCTGGCTGGCCGTCCCGGCCATCTGGCCCGCCAGCCAACTCCACTACTCCACGATGGCCCTGCCGGTGATGTCTCCGCTGCTGGCCTTCTTCCTGGCCATCCCGATACTGCGCCTGCCTCCCGAGATCATCATCGTCGAGGTCGTCCGGCGGCTGCTGGCACCATCCGTGACCGGCTACCTGGATCGCCGGCGGGGTGAATCAGGTTCGAGCCAAGTCGTCGCGGACTGAAGCCGCCGGCCTTCAGTGCCGCCGGCCGAAGAGACCGCTCTGCTTGCGTTCCTCGACCGACGCCGCAGCTCCGACCAGGACTGGCGCGCCCTGCTCGGCGAAGGCCAGCGAGGCAATCTGGGCAAAGCGATCGGCAATCGCCGTGCGGGCAGCCCCACGCACGAGCGGGATGCCCTCATTGACGGCCTTCTGGTACAGGAACGGATCGTACGGCAGGTCGAGGGCGATCTTCGCACCCAGGCCGCTCTCGACATCGCGTAGCTTGAGGATCTCCCGGGCGAACACGTTGTTCAGGATGAAGCTGGTCTTGGCCACGACCGAGCCCGCCGCGCTGAGGTAGTCGATCAGGACGTGGACGGTCTTGAGCGCGGCGATTTCCGGATAGATCGGGATGACCACGCCCTCGGCCCGATCAAGGACCGTCAGGCTCCGCTCGTCGAGGTATGAGCCGGCATCGACGATCACCGACTCGTAGGCCGCGCAGATGCTGGTCAGGAACTCCTCGACATGGCCCACGCTGATGGTCTCGGCCAGATCAGGCGCGCTCGGCGCGGCAAAGACCGCGAGGCCGTACTTTGTGAGCGCGGCGTACGAGCGGACGAGCTCGGCGTCCCGGCGGGACTCGTCATCGCGCGCGAGGTCAGCGAGGGTCCGGCGGGGGCGGACATTGAGATGGGTGGCGACCTGGCCGAACTGCAGGTCGAGGTCGATGATCGCCACCCGACCCGGCCGACGTTCGGCCATGACCGTGGCGATGTTCGTCGCCATCGTCGTGGTGCCGGCGCCTCCCTTCGGGCTATAGACCGCGACAAGGGAACGCGGCCGGCTGACCATGGACCCATTGGAGACCGGCGGAGCGAGGTCGCGCGACGTGATGAACCGGAGGGCCAGAGTCTCGACCCTGGCCTCGAGCTCGCGGGCGTCGAACGGCTTGGCCATTACGTCGTCGGCACCCGCTTCCAGGAAGCGGACGCGCTCCTCGACATCGTCAGTTTGGCAGATGCACAGGATGGGGATCGAGGCGAGGGCGCTCTGGGCGCGCAGGTCCCGGCAGACGTCGGCGGCATTCGTCGCGGGATCGGTCACGTCGATAATCACCAGCGTATGGTCGGCCGCCGCGGCGATCACCGCGGCAGCGTCCTCCATCAACGTGACCAAGGAGCCGCTGGCCGACAGTGCACTTCGAACCAGGTCGGCACTGGCTGGGTCGCGTTCGAGAAGCAGGATGGAACTCGCGGGCACAGGCATCTCCGGATGCAGACGGTTGGACTGCTCTCAGGATACAACGGGTCGCCGGGCGGCCAGCCGGCCGGCGTGATCGAGACGCGTGCTAGACTGACGTCCTTGTCCTTTCGGCTCCGCCCCCGGCAACGCCGGCTCAGCGAGGGCATCCCCACAGGAAGGAGTCTTGCGCGCGTGCGCCGATACGAACTGATGCTCGTACTGCGACCCGATCTGGCCGACGACAAGAGCCAGGCCCTGGTCGACCGGATCACTCGCCAGATCACAGCCGCCGGCGGCCAGATTGTCAAGGTCGCCCCGTGGGGGCGCCGCCGGCTGGCCTACCCGATCGACCGTCAGCGCGAGGGCTCCTACTACATCATCCAATTCGAGGCCCCGGCCGAGGCGATCGTCGAGCTGGAGCGGAGCATGCTGATCACCGAGGAGCTGCTGCGTCACCTCGTCACTCGGGTTGAGCGCCCGGTCAAGACCGCCCGTCGCTCTGACGCACCCGATTCGCTCGGTGAGGACGAGGATCGTCTGCCATCAGGCGAGGATGACGAATATGACGAGCCGCCGGGCGAGCTGATCGACGAATCGGAGAGCGAAGCCGCTCCCGCCGCGATCGACTGAGTAGCGGGAGGACCGCGTCGTGTCGCTCAACAAGGCGATGATCATCGGCAATCTCGGCCGTGATCCCGAGATGCGCTATACGCCCGGCGGCCAGGCCGTCACCCAGTTCACGGTCGCTGTCAATCGCAACTACAAGGGCCAGAACGGCGAGTGGCAGGAAGAGACCGAGTGGTTTCGTGTGGTCGTCTGGGGTCAGCAGGCCGAGCGCGCCGCGGAATATCTGCGCAAAGGCAACAAGGTCTACATCGAGGGCCGGCTGCAGACCCGCCAGTGGGAAGACAAGGACGGCCAGAAGCGCTACACCACCGAGTTGGTGGCCAACCAGGTCACCAACCTCGAGCGGCGCAGCCGCGATGATGACGGCGATCCGGGTCCCGTGACCGGGGCAGTCCCGGGCGCTGTTCGGCCGGCCCGGCCCAGCCGAACGGAAGAGCCAGGCAGTGGCGCCGGCGACAAGCTCGACGAAAGCAACTTCGACGACCTGCCGTTCTAGGCCGTCGACCCAGCCCCCGCAGCCAGCACCACTGACCACATCACCGGGAGACCAGACCACCGATGCCCCCGATCCAGAGCAAATCGAAGAAGCGTGACGACTACTACCGCGACCGGCGCCGGCGCAAGGTTTGCGCGTTCTGCGCCGACAAGACGGTCCTGATCGATTACAAGGAGGTCAACCGCCTCCGCAGGTACCTGTCCGAGCGGGCCAAGATCGAGCCCCGGCGCAAGACGGGAACGTGTGCCGGCCATCAGCGTGAGCTGTCGGTCGCTCTCAAGCGGGCCCGCCACGTGGCCCTCCTGCCGTACGCGCCGCAACACCTGCGTCCCTGATCGGGTCGGGCCCGTTCGAGGCCTGAACCTGTCGTCGGTGCCCCGATGACGTTCCTGCTCCTGCTCGGCGCCGAGCTCTTCACCAAGGCAATCGAGTGGTTCGGTCACCAACTCGGTCTGGCCGAAGGGGCGGTCGGGTCCGTCCTGGCGGCGGTTGGCACGGCCCTGCCCGAGACGATGATTCCGCTTGTCGCGATCGTGTTCGGGGCCGGGTCTCGATCGGATGCGGTTGGCGTCGGCGCTATCCTGGGTGCGCCATTCATGCTGGCCATACTGGTCATGTTCGTGACCGGCCTGGCAGTGGTTGCCCGGGCCCGGCGGCGGGCCAGCGATGACCTCCTGGCGGTTGACCCGGTCATCCTCGGGCACGATACCCGGGTCTTCGCGCTCGCCTATGGCTTCGCGATCGCTGTGGGCTTCCTTCCGGCCGGTCTGACCGTCCCACGCTGGCTGGCGGCAGTCGCCCTGATCGCCACCTACGGCTGGTATGTCCGGGGCCACCTCCAGGCCGAAGCCGGCGAGATGCAGGCGAACCTGGTTGCGCTCCGATTCGGGCGGCTCGATCGGGGCGGATCGCCCGCGCAAGCCGCGCCCCGAGTCCGAATCGTGGTGGTTCAGCCGTTGGCGGCCCTCGGCGCGATCATCAGTGGAGCAGTCGTCTTCGTCGGGGCCGTAGAGACGCTCGCCCGCGCAGTCGGCGTGGACGAGACCTTGCTCGCCCTGGTGATCGCGCCGATCGCAACCGAGCTGCTTGAGAAGCTCAACAGCCTGATCTGGATCAGCCGGGACAAGGACACTCTGGCGTTGGGCAACATCACTGGGGCGATGGTCCGCCAGGCCGCAATCCCGACCTCAATTGCCCGTCTCTTCGCTTCGGGCAAATGGTCGATCGGGACCGGGTCCTGGATCGCCCTCGCCTCGGCCGGAGTCGCCCTCGCTTCGACAACACTGATCTTCATCCCGATGATCCGGACCGTCCGGCTGCACGGCCAGCGGCTCCTTGTGGGCGGCATCCTGTACGCCGCTCAGCTGGGGCTGGTGGCCGCCAGCCTGTCGGGCACGATCGCTGCATAGGGTTGGGCGGGCGCGAAACGGCGAGAACGCGCTGGTATGATGGCCCCGCTCGACATTCGCGTTCCCGTTCGCGGTGCCAGGACAGGAGCCGTCGCTGATGCTGACCGACAAGTCCACCCAGACCCGTCCCGCCAACGCGGGCGCAGCGGCCAGCAGCGCCACATCAGCACCGGCGGCCGTCGACCTCGAGTCGCTGCTCTGCTACTTCCAGGGCGGCTACGTCCCGATGCGCGACGCGAAGATCAGCATCATGACCCACGCGTTCATGTACGGGACGGCGGTCTTCGAAGGGATCCGGGCCTACTGGAATGCCGACCAGGGCCAGCTTTACGGTCTCTTCCTGCGCGAGCATATCGAGCGCATCCGGCACTCCTGCCGGATCATGATGATGGAGCCGGTTCCAGCGGTCGACGAGCTCGTCGCGATCATCACCGAGGTGGTCCGCCGCAATGGTTTCCGCGAGGACGCCTACATCAGGCCGTCGTTCTACAAGTCGACCAAGGCGATTGGCGTCCGGCTCCATCATCTCGACCACGACCTGTGCGTGGTCGCCCTGCCCTTCGGCAACTACATCGAGACCGAAAAGGGCGTCCGGGTGATGACTTCGTCATGGCGGCGCAACGCCGATGAGGCCCTGCCCGCCCGGGGCAAGATCACCGGCGGCTACGTCAACATGGCCTTCCAGAAGTCGGAGGCCGAGATGAACGGCTTCGACGAGGCGATCGTGCTGACGGCCAACGGCCATGCGTCGGAAGCATCGGCGGCCAACCTGTTCGTCGTCCGCGACGGAGTCGTGCTCACGCCGCCCGTCTACGACGACATCCTCGAGGGAATCACCCGGAAGGCCATGATCGAGCTGTGTCGGTCCGAAGGCCTGCCGGTTGAGGTCCGCTCGATCGACCGCTCGGAGCTGTATATCGCCGATGAGATCTTCCTGTGCGGGACGGGCGTCCAGGTCTCGCCGGTGATCGAGGTCGACCACCGGGCCGTAGGCTCAGGTGCGGTCGGCCCGATCGGCCGGGCCATCTCCGAGCGCTATTTCGATGCGGTCCGCGGGCGCCTGCCCGAGTTCAGCCATTGGCTGACCCCGATCGGCGACCCGGTCTGAGGATCGCGCTGCGGCTCAGCCGCGGCGAGCCCGGTCAGGGTCCCGGCGGCGGGGTCATCGTCACCGTGGATCTGCCGGTAGTCACGATGATGTCGACCGTCACGCTCGGATCGTTGACCAACTGGGCCTGCACCCCGAAGACCTTTTCGAGCAGGGCCACGGTCGATGGTAGGGACGTTTCCCGGCCGTTGTAGACCTTGATCACGGTGTTCGCGGGCGTGGTCGGCGGACGCTGGGTCTGGGCGATCGCGGTCAGACCCTCGTACTCGAGGAAGGCCACGAGGGTGTTGGCCTGCCCGCTCTGGCCCGAGCCGTTGACGACCCAGATCGTGCCGTTCTCGGCCGACACGGCATCGCGCAGGGCCTCGAGCTGGGGATCGATCTTGAACGCGTTGAGGACAGTGCTCCGGATCAGCGCGACGTTCGGCTCAATGCTGTAGATCCCGCCCGGGTAGCCCTCCGTGCCGAAGCGCGGCGGCGAGAAGACGTACGAGCGAATGTTGGCCGTGTTGACCTGGCTCGACAGCTGGATCAGGGCGGGCAGCTCGTCCAGCGGGATGTCTGTCTTGAACGACGACTTGAGGGTGGTCAGCAGGGCCGACAGGTTGTTGAGCACGGTCTGCGGGCTGGTCTGCTCGCGGATCGACACGATCACCCGCTGCTGGCGCGCGGCCCGGTCGAAGTCGTTCGAGCCATGGCGCGAGCGGGCGTAGATGAGGGCCTCGGAGCCGGTCATGTGCTGTGGGCCGGCCGGAATATAAACCCGTAGGTCGGTCCCGTTATCGCCCGGGTACTTGTCGTCGACGACCGGATTCTGGACGTCGATCGTCACACCACCGAGGGTGTCGACAACCTGCCGGAAACCCTCGAAGTTGACCATCACGTAATACTGGATGTTGAGGTTGTAGAGCGTGCTCAGGGTTTCCTTCAGGGCGTTGTAGCCGCGCTGGCGGTCGGTGCCGGGGAAGGCGTCGGGCCGGTTCCGGGCGTTGGTCCAGAGGCTGTTGATCTTGCCCCGGTAGACGGACCCGAAGACGCCCTGGGCGGCCACCGGCAGGGGCACGTCGACCGTGTCCCGGGGCAGGCTGAACAGGGCCACGTTCTTGGTGACCGGATCGATCGAGACCACGATCATCGTGTCCGTGTTAAAGGTCACGTCGCCCGGGCGCTGGTCGACCCCCAGGAGCAGGATGTTGAGGCGATCCGTGCCGTTCCAGGTGGGTGCCCCCGAGGTCGAGGCGAGCGGTGTGCCGACCGGCGGCAGCGACAGGGTGGGGGTCGGCGAGTCGGTGCTCTGGGGGCCGTGGTTGGGGTTGGGCGAGGCGCTGTCGGACGTGTCGCAGTTGGCGTCCTGGATGCAGCTGACGATGGCCTGGGCATCTCCGCCGTACTTGGCCACGACGGCATGGCTGCCGGCGATGACCAGGCAGACGGCGGCCAGCCCGGCGACCGAGATCGGGTTCAGCCGCATTGGTCGTCGCCCAAGGCGGCCGCTACCTTCCGCCTGAGCGTTGACGAAGGCCACGACGCGGTAGGCGTCGATCGCGGCGAGTGCCCGGTAGATGAAGGCGACGACATTGCCGGCCAGGATCAGGCTAAGGTTCGCGACGACCAGGACTGCTGAGCCGATGGGTCCGGTCTTGAGGAAGATCCCGAGCAGCAGGGCGAGGAGCAGCAGGGGCAGCGCCGCGAAGCCGATCGCCCGGGTCCAGGCGCGGACGTAGGCATGGCCGAGGCCCGGGAAGAGGAGGGAAAGGAACGCCGCCACGAAGGCCGACTGCTGGCGCGGACGCGGTCGCGCTTCCTCCGGAGGCTGCATCGCGGGTAGGATACTCGGACCTCCACTTGTCCGCCGTTCGGGGTTCGCCCGTCGGCGTCCGGCGAGGGCGAGGTTCCAGACGATCAACCGAGGTCCGATGTTTCGACCCGTCAAGGCCAAGCCCGATCTCATCGGCGCCGAGCACGAGATGCTCGGCCGCTGGCGTGATCGGCAGACGTTCGCTCGCCTCCGAACGCAGAACGCCGCCGGCCCGCGCTGGAGCTTTCTCGACGGCCCGATCACGGCCAACAACCCGATGGGCGTCCATCACGCCTGGGGGCGGACGTACAAGGACCTGTTCCAGCGCTTCCGGGCGATGCTCGGTTACGACCAGCGCTACCAGAACGGCTTCGACTGCCAGGGCCTGTGGGTCGAGGTCAACGTCGAACGGGACCTGGGCCTGGCCAACAAGCGCGACATCGAAGCCTACGGGATCGCCGAGTTCGTCAGCCTGTGCAAGCAACGGGTCCTGACCTTCGCGGCTCGCCAGACGGAGCAATCGATCCGGCTCGGGATGTGGATGGACTGGAACGACCCGGACGAACTGCGCCGCATGCGTGACCTGCTGGCTGCCGATCCGTCCACGCCGATGACGATCGAGGGATCGGCCGGCCCGGTGACCGATTCGGTCGAGATGCTCGTCGGCCGGCTGGGAATGCCGGACCTGGGTGGGTCGTACTTCACCTTTAGCAACGAGAACAACGACCTGATCTGGGGTTTCCTGGCGGAGTGCCATCGGCGGGGCTGGCTATACAAGGGCCACGACACGATGCCCTGGTGCACCCGCTGCGGTACGGGCATGAGTCAGCATGAGATGACCGAGGGCTACCGCGACCGGGACGATCCCGGACTGACGATCAAGCTGCCCCTCACCGACCGTCCGGGCGAAGCCCTCCTGGTCTGGACGACGACGCCCTGGACGCTCACCTCGAACGTCGCTGCGGCCGTCGGACCGAACCTGCGCTACGTCCAGGTTCGCCAGGGCGACTCGATCTACTGGTTGGCCCAGGGTACCTTGAAGTCGGCCCTCGAAGGGTCCGCCGAGGGACCCTTCGAGGTCCTGGGCGAGCTAACCGGCTCGGAGCTCGTCGGTTGGCGCTACGAGGGACCGTTCGACGACCTGCCGGCGGTCCGGCAGGCGTTCGAGGCAGGCGGCGACCGACCGGCGTATGAGCACCGGGTTGTGCCCTGGAGCGACGTCGGCGAGGCCGATGGTACCGGAATCGTGCACATCGCGCCGGGCTGTGGGGCCGAGGACTTTGCCCTTGGCCGGGCGCTCAACCTGCCGGTCATCGCCCCGCTCGATGAGGCTGGGCTGTACCTCGACGGCTTTGGCTCGTATACCGGGCGCGATGTCCGCGACGTGACCGAGCCGATCGTCGACCACCTCCGGAGCCACCATCGCTTCTACCGGCTCGAGACGATTACCCACCGCTACCCGCACTGTTGGCGGTGCGGCACCGCACTCGTCTTCCGGCTCGTCGACGAGTGGTATATCCAGATGGGCGAGATCTACGATCGGCCACTGGCCGACCTGACCCCGGCCGAGATCGAGCGCAGCCTGCGTTACCAAATCATGGCG
This sequence comes from Chloroflexota bacterium, assembly GCA_003152165.1. Taxonomy (GTDB): domain Bacteria; phylum Chloroflexota; class Limnocylindria; order Limnocylindrales; family CSP1-4; genus Palsa-1033. The sequence continues at coordinate 55,979 of PLZO01000101.1, read as the reverse complement.
GTCGTCGACGAGATCCGCTGGATTCCCGGCTTCGGTCACGACCGGGAGCTCGACTGGCTCCTGAACATGGACGACTGGATGATCTCGAAGAAGCGCTACTGGGGTCTCGCCCTGCCGATCTATGACTGCCCAACGTGCGGCCGGGTCGATGTAATCAGCGGCCGCGACGAGCTGCGCCAGCGGGCTATCGAGGGCTGGCCGGCGTTCGAGGGCCACACGCCCCACCGTCCCTACGTCGACGCGGTCAAGATCGCCTGTTCGGGCTGCGGCGCAGCACTGAGCCGGGTGCCGGACGTGGGCAACGTCTGGCTCGACGCCGGGATCGTGCCGTTCTCGACTCTGCACTACCGCGAGGACCCGACCTATTGGGCGGAGTGGTTCCCGGTGGATTTCGTAACCGAGAGCTTCCCCGGCCAGTTCCGCAACTGGTTCTACGCGATGTTGGCGATGTCCACGGTGCTCCGTCGCCAGGCCCCCTACCGCACGATCTTCGGGTATGCCACCCTCCTGGCCGAGGACGGCGCGCCGATGCACAAGAGTGCCGGGAACGCCATCGAGTTCGACGAGGCCGCTGAGCGGATGGGAGTCGACGTGATGCGCTGGATGTACGCCAGCGCCCGTCCCGACGACAACATCCTGTTCGGCTGGCAGGCCGCTGATGAAGCCCGGCGACGGCTGTTGATCCTGTGGAACGTCTACTCCTTCTTCGTCACCTACGCCCGCCTGGCCGGTTGGTCGCCCGAGACGAGCAGGGCTGGACCGGCCGCAGCCCGCCCCGCCCTCGATCGCTGGGTCCTGTCGCGGGTCGCCGGCCTGGCTGCCCGGGTGGAGGAGCGGCTGGGTGAGTACGACGCGAACGGCGCGACCCGGGCAATCGAGGAGACGATCGACGACCTGTCGACGTGGTACCTCCGTCGTTCCCGCCGGCGATTCTCGCGGGCCGGCGACACGGCCGATCGCGATGACGCGTTCGCGACCCTCCACGCGGTCCTGGTGGCCCTGGTGCGGGTGATGGCTCCGATCCTTCCGTTCATGACCGATGGGATCTACGACAACCTCGTCGCGGCCGGCGATTCGGCGGCACCCGACAGCGTCCACCTCACGTCCTGGCCAACCGCTGAGCTGGCCGGTCTTCGGGACGCGGAGCTGGAGGCCGCGATGGCGACGGTCCGGCGGGCAGTTGAGCTGGTCCGGACGCTCCGCTCGGCGGCCGGTCTCAAGTTGCGCCAGCCGCTCGGCCGGTTGTGGCTGGCCCTGCCCGGGGGTGACCTGCCCGAGCGGGCGGCTCTCCTGGAGCTGCTTGCCGACGAGGTCAACGTCAAGGCGGTCGAGCTCATCGGCGACGAGTCCGCCCTGGTCGAGCGCCGGGTCAAGCCGCTCCTGCCCAGGATCGGGCGGAAGTACGGCGACCGGATCCCGGCGATCATGGCCGCGGCCCGATCGGGTGACTTCGAGCTCCGGGCGGATGGCGGAGTTGACCTTGCCGGGCTGAGCCTGGCCGCCGATGAGGTCGAGATCCTGGCCACGCCGCTGCCGGGCACGGCCGTCGCCCATGATGAAGGCTTGGTCGTCGTGATCGACATGCAGCTCACGCCCGAGCTCGTAGCCGAGGGCGATGCCCGCGAGCTGCAGCGGGCAATCCAGGACCTGCGCCGCGAAGCCGAGCTGGCCCTCGATGCCCGGATCGACGTCTGGGTCAGCCCACTGCCCGACGCGCTCCACGGGTACCTCGACGCAGTCCGGATGGACACGCTCGCCGATACGCTCGGACCGGGACCAGCGCCGATCGGCCCACCCCGGGTCATGGTGGACCTGGCCAGCGGCGCGGTCGAGCTCGCCTTGCGCCCAGCGGCGGGCGGCGGCTAGCCTTGCCGGCCAAGGAGAAGACGCCCGCCGTGACCGACGTCGACGTTCGCCCTCGTCCAGCCTGGCTCGTCTTCGGCGGCCTGGCCCTGGTCGTCCTCGTGCTGGACCAGCTGGCGAAGGCCTGGATCGTTGGCAACATCGCGCCGGGCCAGGTAGTGGATGTCCTGGGCAGCTGGGTCCGGCTGATCCTGTCGCGCAACGGCGGGGCCCTCTTTGGGCTGTTCGCGAGCTCGGCCACGCTCTTCGGGATCGGCAGCCTGGCGGTCCTCATCCTGATCGTGTGGTACCACGCGCGGACGCCCCGCAGCGTGCTCCTGTCAGTTGCCCTTGGCCTGCTCATGGGAGGCGCCCTGGGCAACCTGGTTGACCGGCTTCGGATCGGCTACGTCGTCGACTTCGTCGACATCGGCCTGGGCACGATTCGCTGGTTCACCTTCAACGTCGGCGACGCGGCGATCAGCACCGCGATCCTGCTGCTGCTGCTCCTTGCCATGCGCCCGGCCGTCCGCCCGGCGAGGGCCGATGCCTGACCAGCCGGCCGGCGGGATCCCCGGCACGGAACGGCCGCCGACCGGGCCTCGGACGTATGTGGTGCCCGACGGAGCGAACCACCAACGGGCCGATCGGTTCGTGGCCGACGTGGCCGGCCTGTCGCGCAGCTATGTCCAGCGCCTCATCTCGGACGGCCGCCTGACCCACGACGGCGCGGCGCTCAAGGCGAACACCTTGGTCGGCGCCGGCTACGTCCTGGACCTGGACGTCCCACCCGCAGTCAAGCTCGAGGTGGCCGGTGAGTCGATCCCGCTCGTGATCGCCTACGAGGACGCCGACCTGCTGGTCGTGAACAAGCCGGCCGGGCTCGTCGTCCATCCGTCCCCGGGCCACGATTCGGGGACCCTGGTCAATGCCCTGCTGGGCCGGGCCGAAGGCGCCGAGTACGGCGGAATCGCGGGCGTTCGCCGGCCCGGGATCGTCCACCGCCTTGACCGGGACACGAGCGGCCTCCTCATGGTGGCCAAGTCCGATGTCGCCCAGGCCAGCCTGATGGCCCAGCTCAAGGCCCGCCGGGTGAAGAAGACCTATCTCGCGCTGGTCCATGGGGCCGTCTCGGCCGCGGTTGGACGGATCGAGGCCCCGATCGGCCGCGACCCGAAGTTCCGGACCCGGATGGCGGTGGTCAATGATGGCCGGGCCTCCACCACGGGCTACCGGGTGCGCGAGCGGTTTGCCGGTTGGACATTGCTTGAGGTAGACCTGATCACCGGTCGGACGCACCAGATCCGGGTCCATCTCGAGGCGATCGGCCACCCGATCGCAGGCGATCCCGTCTACGGAACGGGCACGTCGCGACGTGGCCCGGACGGCCTGCAGCGGCTCTTCCTGCATGCCTGGCGCCTGGAGTTCAGCTCGCCGACCCGGGGCGACCTGATCCGGGTGACGGCCGAGCTGCCGGACGAGCTCGAGGCGCCCCTCGCCGGCCTGCGCGCAGCCGGGGCCAGCGGCGCGGTCGGGAGTCGATGATGGCTGGCGATGGCGCGCCGGGAGCGATGCTCGTCGTCATCTCCGGGCCGTCGGGCGTTGGCAAGGATGCCATCCTCGAGGTCCTTCGCGGGTTGCCCGGTCACACCAACCACCACTACGTCGTCACCTGCACCACCCGGGCCCGTCGACCGGGCGAGATCGACGGAGTGAGCTACCACTTCCTCGAGCCTCAGCGGTTCCTCGCGCTGCGCGACGCGGGCGGCCTGCTGGAGGCGAACGAGGTCCATGGCAACTGGTACGGGACTCCCCGCGACCAGGTCGTCGAAGCGCTGGCGGCCGGCCGGCACGCGATCCTGAAGATTGACGTCCAGGGTGCCGATGTCGTCAGTTCCGGAGTGCCCGACGCCCTCCTCATCTTCGTCGCGCCACCGTCAATCGAGGCGCTCCTCGAGCGCCTCAAGACGCGCGATACGGAGACCGCCGAAGAGCTGGAGCTGCGCCAACGAAACGCGGCGGCCGAGCTCGCCCGCTTGCAGGACTACGACTACGTCGTGGTCAACGAGACCGGCCAGCTGGCCCGGACCGCACGACAGATCGGCGAGATCATCGTCCTCGAAGGGGCTCGCCACGCGGAGCGCCGGGTCCGGATCTGATGGCCACCCAGGCGCCGGTCGAGCGACTCGTCGAGATTGCGATCGACGCGGCCGGGGCGAGTGGGGCGCGGACGTACACGTACGCGGTTCCGGCCGCCCTGGCCGACCTCGAGGCGGGCGAGGCCGTCCTGGTCGAATTCGGTCGTCGCCAGGCCCTCGGGGTTGTCCTGGGCGAGGCGGTCGGCCGTCCCGGCGGTGGGGTCACGGTGAAGCCGGTCCTCGAGCGGGTTCGGGCGGACGGCCCACTCCTGCCGGCCCTGTCCCTGGACCTGGCCCGCTGGATTGCCGGTCACTACCTCGCGCCGGCGGCGTTCGTGCTCCGGGCGATGCTGCCGCCGGGGATGCTCGAGCGGCTGGAGCTCGTGGTCGAGGTTCGCCCCGAGCAGGTCGGCTCGACCAGGGACGACGCCGGGTCCTTCAGCCCGGCGGACCGTGATCTGCTCGCACAGCTCCTGGCCGGCCCGCGCGCGGCCCGCGACTTTACGGCGCCGGAAGGCCGGGCGGGTCTTCTGCGACGCCTGCGCAGCCTGTCCGTCCGTGGCGCGATCGATCTCGACTGGACGCTGACCGCGGCGGCGGCGGGGCCGCGCTATGAGCGTTGGGCGCTCGTGACCGCGAGCGGCCGGACGGCCGCTCTGACCTTGGCCGGCGGTGGCCGGAGTGACGGCCGTCCTCTCGGGCCGCGCCAGGTCGCCCTGCTCGCCGAGCTGACCGAAGCTCCGGCGGGGATCTCCGGTGCCGAGCTGACCGGCCGCCATGGCACCTCGGCCCTTGCCGGTCTGGTTCGGCGCGGGTTGGTGGCCGTGAAGGTCCGTGAGCGACCGCGCCGGCCCCTGGCCCGACGCGCCGCCGGGCGACGTGGCGCGCGGCCCCAGGTCTCGCCGTTGACCCCGCCCCAGGCTGAGGCGCTCGGGCTGATCCGGGACGCCCTCCAACAGCGCGACTCGACGCCGCTCCTGCTCGACGGCGTGACCGGCGGGGGCAAGACAGCGGTCTACGTCGAGGCAATCGCGGCGAGCCTCGAGCTCGGCCGGCCGGTCCTCCTGCTCGTGCCCGAGATTGCCCTCGCACTGCCGCTGGTGGACCGCCTGCGGGCTGATCTCGACGCCCGGATCGCCCTGCTCCACTCGGGCCTTGGGGAAGGCGAACGAGCCGACGAGTGGCGTCGGGTTCGAGCCGGGGCGGCGGATGTCGTTGTCGGGACACGCCTGGCGGTCCTCGCCCCGTTCGCCGACCTCGGCCTCGTGATCGTCGATGAGGAACACGAGGGGACGTACAAGAGTGACCGGACGCCGCGCCTGCAGGCCCGCGACAGCGCGATCCGGTTGGCCGAGCTGGCCGGGGCCGCCGTCGTCCTGGGTAGCGCAACGCCAGCCGTCGAGACCGTTGGCCGGGTGCGAGCCGGCGCCTGGCGCCGGGTGATCCTGCCCAGCCGGCCGACCGGGGCGCCACCGGTCGTGGAGGTCGTGGACCTGCGGGCAGAGCTCGCCGCGGGCAACCGCGGCCTGATCTCGGGCCGCCTGGGCGACGAGCTGGCTCGGCTCGACCCGGCGTCCGGCGAGCGGGCAATCCTGGTGATCAATCGGCGCGGCAGTGCCTCGGTCGTGATGTGTCGCGACTGCGGCGCCGTGCAGACCTGCCCCGAGTGCGAGCGCCCGCTCGTGTTCCACCAGGCCGGAATGAGCCTGCGCTGCCATCACTGCGGCATGGCCGCTCCGCTGGCGACGCGCTGCCCGGCCTGCGCCTCGCCCCGGATCCGCTACCTCGGCGCGGGTACCGAACGCGTGGAGCGCGAGGTCCGCGGGCGCTTTCCGGGCCTTCGGGTGGGTCGCCTCGACCGCGATGTCGTCGAGCGCAAGGGAGCAGCGGAGCGCCTGATCGACGCGTTCACGGACGGCCGCCTGGACGTCCTGGTCGGGACCAGCCTGGTGACGAAGGGGCTGGACATCCCGGAGGTGACCCTGGTCGGCGTCGTGAGTGCCGACATCGCCCTGAATCTGCCCGATGAGCGGGCCGCCGAGCGGACCTACCAGCTGCTGGCCCAGGCGGTCGGCCGGGCTGGCCGTGGCAATCGACCGGGCCTGGCGATCATCCAGAGCTACCAGCCGGACCACCCCGCGATTCGGGCCGTGGCGACGGCCGATCCAGGGGCGTTCTACGACGCCGAGCTCGACGCGCGCCGGCGCTTCGGCTCGCCGCCGTTCGGCCGGTTGGTCAAGCTGACGATCGGGCTCGAGGACGCCGAGGCGGCCGAGCGTAGCGCGACGACCCTGGCCGAAACGCTCCGTGCGCGAGCACAGGAGCGGGGGAGTGGCGTGGCCGTGGTCGGCCCGGCTCCGGCGTTCCTGCGCCGTCGAGCGGGCAAGTGGCGCTGGAACCTCGTCCTGCGTGGCGACGATCCGGTCAGCCTGCTCGATGGAGGCCCCGCTGCACCGTGGTCAGCGGACGTGGATCCGGAGTCGCTCCTGTGAGCTTCGATATACTCGGACCACGATGAGCGTCAAACCGATCGCCATGCTGGGCGACCCGCGGCTGCGCCTCAAAGGCGAACCCGTCGACAGCTTCGGCAAATTCCTGCACGGCCTGCTCGACGACCTCGCCGACACGATGCGCCATGCGCCGGGTGTCGGCCTTGCGGCGCCCCAGCTGGGCGAGGCCAAACGAGCCTGCGTTGTCGAGGTCCAGTCACGCCTGTATGAGCTCGTCAACCCGCGGATCGCACGCTCGACCGGCGACGACACGGACCTTGAGGGATGCTTGTCGGTCCCCGGCTACGTCGCCTACGTCACCCGCCGCGAGAAGGTCTGGGTGGTTGCCCAGGATCGACACGGCCGCTCATTCAAGGTCGCCGGTAGCGGCCTTCTGGGCCGGGCGCTCCAGCACGAGCTCGATCATCTCGACGGCAAGCTCTATATCGACTACCTCGAATCGATGGACGAGTTGATTGCCGTCGGCCAGGGTGACGAGGACGATGGATCCGAATCGGGCGGGGACGGTCCCACGGGCAGCGCCATTCGCGAGGCCACGCACGCCCTCGCCTGACGAGCGCGCCCGGGTCGTCTTCCTGGGCAGCGGCACGTTCGCCGTCCCGACCCTCGAGGGACTGCTGGCCAACCCGACGATCGAGGTTGTGGGAGTGGCGAGCGCGCCCGACCGTCCGGCCGGCCGATCCGCTGCCCTGCGCGCCGTTCCGGTCGCGACCCTTGCCCGCCAGCACGGCCTGCCGCTCCTCCAGCCGGCGCGGCTTCGGTCGGCCGAAGCGATCGGCGAGATCGCCGCTCTGCGGCCCGACCTCGGCGTGCTGGCCGACTACGGCCAGATCGTACCGTCCGCCCTGCTCGACCTGGCGGCCCACGGCATGCTCAACCTCCACCCCTCGCTCCTGCCCCGCCATCGAGGGGCGACGCCGATCCCGGCGGCGATCCTGGCCGGCGACGGGCGGACCGGGGTCAGCCTGTTCCGGATGGATGCGGGCCTTGACAGCGGGCCACTCATCGCCAGCGAGGGTCTATCCCTTTCGGGCTCGGACAGCGCGCCAGAGCTCGAAGCCCGGCTCGCCGTCCTCGCCGCTGGGCTGCTGGCGCGATCGATCGGGCCGTGGCTTCGAGCCGAGCTCGTGGCGCAGCCTCAACCGTCCGCGGGGATGACCCTCACCCGGCCACTCCGGCGGGCTGACGGCCGTCTCGACCCAGGCCGTCCGGCGGCCGAGCTGGAGCGGCAGGTGCGGGCCTATCTCGACTGGCCGGGCAGCTTCCTCGAAACAGCGCTCGGACGGCTCGTCATCCAGCACGCTTCGCTCGGCCCGCAGCTCGATGCCCACCCGGGCACGGTCGTGGCCACGGGGGCCGAGGGCGAAGAACTCGCCCTGGCGACCACTGCCGGCTCGCTCCGACTCGACGAGGTCCAGCTCGCCGGAGGCCGCCGAATGACGGGCCCGGAGCTGTGTCGCGGCCGGCCTCTGATCGTCGGCGCCCTGGCCGAGCGATAATTGGCCGGATGCCTCCCGATCTTCGACCCGGCCTGGCCGGTCTCCCGCCGGAGGCGGTCGCGGCCTGGTTTGCCGAGCGCGGCCATCCATCGTTCCGAGCCCGCCAGCTCAACGATGCGCTGTGGGCCGGTGGCGCCACCAGCGCAGCTTCGATCCGGACCCTGCCGACGACCGTCCGAGCCGAGATCGACGCGACCTTCTCGCTGGACACCGTGGCCGATACCGAGATCCGGCTAGGCGACGGGAACCTAACCGAGAAAGCCCTGCATCGCCTGGCCGACGGAGCGCTCATCGAATCCGTCCTGATGCACTACCCGGCCCGCCGCACGGCCGACGGACAACAGCGGGAGCGCCACACGGTGTGCATCTCCAGCCAGGCAGGCTGCGCCGTGGGCTGTCCGTTCTGTGCTACCGGCGAGCTCGGCTTCGGTCGTGATCTGACAACGGCCGAGATCGTCGACCAGGTCCGTGCCGCCGCCCGCCGGCTGCGGACGCATGCTCGGCGGCTGACGAATGTGGTGTTCATGGGGATGGGCGAGCCGCTGCTCAACCTGGACCGGGTGCTCGAGGCCGTCTCGGCGTTGTCCGATCCCGGCCGGTTCGGGCTCGGCGCCCGGCACATCACCGTGTCGACCTCGGGCGTGGTGCCCGGGATCCGCCGGCTGACCGCGCTCGGGCCGCAGTTCACCCTGGCCGTGAGCCTCCACGCCGCGCGTGACCCCCTGCGCGACGTGCTGGTCCCACTCAACCGGCGCTGGCCCGTGGCCGAGGTCGTCGCGGCTGCCCGCGACCACGCCCGGGTCACCGGTCGGCGGATCTCCTACGAGGTGACCCTGATCGACGGCGTGAACGACACGGAGGCCGATGGCGATGCCCTGGCCGGACTCCTCCGCGGTGACCTCTGCCATGTCAACCTGATCCCGATGAACCCGGTCGCCCACACGCCCTGGACGGCCAGCCCGATGGAGCGGATCGAGCGGATCGCCGCGCGCCTCCGGCGGGACGGGCTCGCGGTAACGATCCGGCGCAACCGGGGTCAGGAGGTAGGAGCAGCCTGTGGCCAGCTGGCAGCCGAGCGAGCCGGCGAGCCGGCCGCGCCGGTGGTGGCCCGTCGGCGCGAGCTGCTGGTCATGCGTAGCGCGGCTGCCCTGGGCGGGGAGCGGCTGACCGAGCCGCCCGAAGCCGGGTTGGCGGCCGCGCTGGCCGCGAACCGCGATAGGACCCCGGCAGTCGGCCCGGTCGTGGCGACGGTGGATTGACGATGGCATGGGAGCCTGCCGGGGGCGTCCAGATCGCAGCGAGCATCCTCGATGCGGATCTCGGAAACCTGGGCAACGCGATCCGGCGGCTTGAGCGGGCCGGAGCAGATCGGGTCCATCTGGACGTGATGGACGGCCACTTCGTGCCCAACCTCACGTTCGGCCCGAAGACGATCCGGGCGCTCCGGCCGCGGACGCGCCTGCCCTTCGATGCTCACCTGATGATCTCCAATCCGGCTCGCTACATCGATGAGTTCATCGGCGCTGGCTGCGACTCGATCACGATCCACGTTGAGATTGGCGAACCGATCGAGCCAGCCCTCCAGGTGATCCGGCGGGCCGGACGGCGGGCCGGCCTGGCGGTCAAGCCGGCAACGCCGCTGGCGGCGCTCGAGCCCTACCGGGGCCTGTTCGAGATTCTCCTGGTGATGACCGTCGAGCCGGGCTTTGGGGGTCAGGCGTTCATGGCCGACGCGGCCGCCAAGATCCGCGCCGCGCGGGCGGATCGGCGCCTGGCAGATGGACCCCTCGAGGTCCAGGTCGACGGCGGGATCAACGTGGGGACGGCCGCCACGGTCGGGGCACTCGGCGTGGACGTCATCATCGCCGGTTCGGCTCTCTTTCGGAAGGGTCGCGACATGGCCGCCGAGATGGCGCGCATTCGCGGGGCGGCCGACACCGGACGGGTCCGGTGACGGGGGAGGCGCTGGTCTCCGAACCGGCCACCACGCCGGACGCGGCCCCGACCCACCTGGGCCGGCGCAACGACCGGATCCTGCTCTGGTCGGTCGGCGGCTACATCGTGATCCTGTCGGCGCTGATGATCGTCAAGGGCATCTCGATCACCCCCGATGTCCTGCTGGTCGCGCTGGGCCTGGCGGCGCTGGTCCTGGGCCGAGGCCGCCTGTTCCTGCGCGACTGGATTCCGTTCGTAGGCCTGTTCCTTGCGTATGAGCTCATGCGCGGGTATGCGGTCAGCTTCGAGGCGAGCGTTCATGTCGCTGACTTCATCGCCATCGACAAGTTCCTGTTCTTCGGCCACCTGCCGACCCAGGTCCTCCAGGACTGGTTCCATCCAGCGACCGGGATCGACTATCTGGCGATCGTCGCCACCATCTTCTACTTCCTTCATTTCCCGTTGCCGCTGGCCGTTGGCTTCTTTCTCTGGCTGCGCCAACGACGGGCCTACTACGACTTCGTGGCCGCCATCATCATCCTGAGCATGGCCGCCTTCCTGACCTATCTCCTGCTGCCGGTTGGACCACCGTGGTATGCCGCCCAGCAGGGCCTCCTGAACGGGCCGACGGGTGTGCCCACGATCACCTACCTGAAGCCGGGGGCGTTCGACGAGATCGCCCGGTTCTTTGGCTTCCAGGGCAACTACCTGTACACCTACACGATGTACGACATCAATCCGAACGATGTTGCGGCCTTCCCGTCGCTCCACGCGGCCTATCCGACGCTGGCTTTCCTGTTCACCCGGCGCGCCTTTGGACGGATCGGCTACCTGATGCTGGGGTATGCAGCATGCGTCTGGTTCGCGGTGATCTACCTCGGCGACCACTACCTGGTGGACGTCCTTGGCGGGATCGCGTACGCCGCAGTCGCCTACTGGGCGGTGATCCACGCCCCAGGCTGGTTCAGACGCGTCGTCGACCGGGCCGCCGACGAGCAGATCGGGGCTACCGTGGAGAGCGCCGGAGTGGGCGACGGGGCGGTCCTGGGCCAGCTGGGCCGGCAGATTCGATGGACCGTGGTTGCCCAGGGACTGGGTCTGATCGTGGCTGGCGCGGTGACGGCCACGATCATCATCAAGGGCGACGTGCTGGGTGGCTATGCCAGCCCGCTCTACCTGCTCCCGTCGGCCGTCAGCCTGATCGGCCTGTGGCGGGTGGCTCTGGGCGTCTTCGCGCGCTAAGGCCCCGACGCGGCTGTTGGGCGGCGATCGAGGGCGTGTCCTGCCACAACCGGCCGCCGTGTCCGCGTGTGCCAGAACCAGTCGCCGTGTCCGGGTGTGCCCTCAGAACATCAAACCGGTGATTTCGAACCCAGGCGAGCCCGGCCGGCAATATTTGCGCCCCAGGTTCATCCCGGCCCGAGCGCGGCGCGGGATGAACCTGGACGTAGCGGCTCGTCATCGACGCGGACGCAGTCGAGAACAACCGGCATTCGGCTCGAAACCGGCAGTTTGATGTTCTGAGTAAACATACCGGCCGCGCGAGCGCCCGCAGCGAGCGGGCGGTCAGCGAGCTGACTTGACGAGGGTCCGGCGGCAGCGGGTACAGACGGACTGCTTCTTTGGCTCACCCGAGGCGGTCATGATGACCAGCGGCTGCAGGTTGGGCTGATAGCGGCGGTGAGCGCGGACGCGGTTCATCCCCGATGACTGCGGATTGAAGCCGCCCATTGAAACCTTGCCGCAGACGGCGCACGCTCGGGACATCGCAGATCCTCGCGTCGAACAGTTGGTTCAGTCATGAAGAACGAGCCGACACCGGCCCGAGCAGACGGTACGATAACACATCGTCCGGCCCGGCCCGGCCCGATCAAGCCCACTCCCACGCTGGAGGTCAAGCTGCCAATCCCCGCGCACCGCGAAGCCGGCCAGTCGTTGGTCAGCCGGCGAGCGATCAGCCAGATCGTCCGCGCCGCCGTTTCGAGCAGCTATGGCGTGACCGGCCTCGCCGACGATGGCCTGCTGCATGGGATTCTCGCCCGGCTGGGCGTCCGGCCTCCAGGCGTCCTCGTCCGAGTCGAAGGCGGCCTCCGGGTTGAGCTCCGGGTCCTCGTGGCGGCGGGCGTGCCGATTGCCGAGGTGGCTCGCCAGGTCGACTCCGCCGTGCGCTACTCCGTTCGCCGCGCGATCGAGCGCGAGATCGAGCGGGTCACGATCTACGTCGACGGCTTGCGCTTCGAGGCCGCAGCAATGCCTCGGCCCCTGACCGGCCCGACCGCGATCGATCCTCACGGCGCTGCCCAGGATCGCGGTATTGCGGCCCCAGCCGTCCCGGGCTCCGACGCCGCGTGACCCAGCGAAGCTGTGACGGGGCCGGCCTGGTGGCCGCATTCCGGGCCGCCGTGGCGAACCTCGAGACGCACGTCGAGGAGATCAACGCGCTGAACGTCTTTCCCGTCCCCGACGGCGACACCGGCTCGAACATGCTGGCGACGGTGCGGCTCGCGCTGGAGGAAGCCGATGCGGTCGCTGGCCAATCGGCTGGGCGGGTCGCCGCCGCACTCAGCTTCGGTGCGTTGATGGGCGCCCGGGGCAATTCCGGGGTGATCACCTCGCAGATCTGCCGGGGGCTTGCCGAGGGACTCGAAGGCAAGCGCCGGTTCAACGGGCTCGATCTTGCCCACGCCCTCGGCCGTGCCGCGGAACTCGCCTATGCCGCCGTCGGCAAGCCGGTCGAGGGCACGATCCTGACGGTCGTTCGCGAGGCGGCCGCAGCAGCCAAGGCGGCGGCTGAGCACGACGACGACATTGAGGCGGTCCTGGGCGCGACGGTCAACGCCGCCGATGCGGCGGTCGCCCGAACGCCGTCGTTGCTGCCCGTCCTGCGCGAGGCCGGGGTCGTCGACGCGGGCGGCCAGGGCCTCTACCGGCTGTTCCAGGGCGCCCTGCTCTATCTCGTCGGGCGCTCGCCGGCGGGAGCGGTCGGGGCCCGGCTGCGAGCTGGCGCCAAGCCGTCCGTCCTGGTCGCCCACGCCGACGAGGGGTTCGGTTACGAGACGATGCTCCTGCTCCAGCCCAGGGCGGGCTCGATCCTCGACCCGGACTCGATCCGCCGCCAGTTCGAGACCATCGGCGAGTCGGTGGTGGTCGTGGGTGACGGCAAGGCCGTCAAGATCCACGTCCACAGCGAGCACCCCGACGAGGTTCTGCGGCGCGCCCTGGCAATGGGCAGTCTGAGCCGGATCAGCGTCGAGAACCTGGACCAGCAGGCGCGTGACGTGCGCGAGCGACGGGCCACCGAGTTCACCGACGATGCCGCCTCACCGTCCGAGCCGATCGCCCCGACCGAACGGTCGGTTATTCCGCTGGCGGTGGTTGCCGTGGCCGCCGGCGATGGCCTTGCCGCGATCTTCCGCGACTTCGGGGTGGCCGCCGTCGTCCAGGGTGGCCAGTCGGCGAATCCCAGCACGGGCGAGCTGCTCCAGGCGATCGAGGGCGTGAATGCCCTTGAGACGCTCCTGCTGCCCAACAACCCGAACGTGATCCTGGCTGCGCGGCAGGTCGCTGCGCTCACGTCGCGGGCAGTCCATGTGGTGCCAACCCGCAACGCTGCCGAGGGAATCGCTGCCTTGCTCGCCCTCGATCCCACCCACGACGGCGCGACCAATGTGGTCGAGATGACCGCGGCCGGTCGGGCGATCGAATCGCTCTCGGTGACAACGGCAATCCGCGACGCGAAGTTGTGTGGCCGCAAGGTCAGGCGCGGCCAGACGATCGTGCTCGACCCAGATGATGGGTTGGTGGCTGTCGACGGCGATCGGGGGCGGGCCATCGAGACGGCGGTCCGGGGACTCCGACCCGGGATCGAGCTGATCACCCTGTTCTATGGCGACGGGGCTGACCTGGCCGAGGCGGAGGAAACGGCCCACCGGATCGACGCCTCCCTCGAGGGTGTCGAGGTGGAGGTCCGACACGGCGGTCAGCCCCACTACCGGTACTTGATCTCGGCCGAATAGGAATGGTGCACGGGCAGCCGGGTCGCCGACCGACGCCGGCCAATCGAGCTCGATCGGCCCGGCGGGCACCGCCGCCGACCGATCCGGTCGAATTGCTGGCGACGCCGCTGGGTGAGAGCGGGCTGCCGGGGGAGGTCGCCCTCCGCCGGGCCGGCCGGCGGCTGGACCTGAGCACGGTCCGTGATCTCCTGTTCCACTTGCCCCGGCGCTATGAGGATCGCCGTGAGATGCGCACGATTGCCGAGCTGCGCGACCTGCCCGACGGGGCGACGGCAAGCGCCCGCGTCGTGGTCCGCTCGATCAACGTGGAGCAGACCTGGCGACGGCGGGTCCAGGTAACGAAGGCCGTCCTGGTCGATGAGTCCGGGGAGGCCGAGGCGACCTGGTTCGGCCGACGCTTCATCGAGCGGCGGATCCACGCAGGACAGCACCTCGTCGTGAGCGGCAGGCTGAAGCAGCGTGGCTTCAGCCCCCTCTTCGACGACCCCGAGTTCTCGCCCGAGGACGGCACCGAACCGCTCCACGCGGGCCGGATCGTGCCGGTCTATCGACTGACCGCGGGTCTGACCGCGGCGCGAATCCGAGAGGCCATCCGGGCAGCCCTCGACAGAGCCGGCCTGATGTACGGCGAGTACCTGCCCGCCGATCTGGTTCAGGCCGAAGGGCTCGAGCCGATCGGCCGGGCGATTGACCAGGTCCACTACCCGGCCAGCCTGGAGGACCGCGATGCAGCCCTCCGCCGGCTCGCCTTCGATGAGCTGCTGGCACTCCAGCTGGGGATGGTCGGCCGGCGACGGCAGCGCGGACGGACGACCTCCGAGCCGGTGGTCGTCGCAGATCTGCGCGACGAGGCCGTTCGCGCTGCGATCGAAACGGCGATCGGGGTGAAGATCGGCCGGCCGATCAGCCTGACGGCCGACCAGGTTGGGGCGATGGCCGCGATCCGATCCGATCTTGCGCGCTCTGAGCCGATGCTCCGGCTGCTCCAAGGAGATGTCGGCTCGGGCAAGACCGCCGTCGCGGCGCACGCCCTGGCCCTGGTGGCGGGACTGGGCCGGCAGGGTGCGCTGCTGGCGCCAACGGACCTCCTGGCGCGCCAGCACGCGGCCACCATTGGTGAACTGCTGGCACCGCTCGGCGTGGGCGTGACCCTGCTCACCGGGTCGCTCAGCGCCGACGGTCGGCGGAAGGCAGTCGCGGCGATTGCCTCCGGTCAGGCCAGCGTTGTTGTTGGCACCCACGCCCTGTTCCAGGAGTCGATCCGCTTCGCCGACCTGGGCCTGGCCGTGATCGATGAGCAGCATCGCTTCGGTGTCGAGCAGCGGGGCCTGCTTGAAGCCAAGGCCGGCGGGAGCGCCGGCACGTCCGGCGACGCGGCACGGGCCGCACCACACATCCTGCTGATGACCGCGACGCCGATCCCCCGGACGCTCGGCCAGATCCTGTATGCCGACCTCGAGGTGTCCGATCTACGGATGGCACCATCTGGACGGTTGCCCATTACCACGGGGATCCGGACGAGCCTCAATCTCGAGGGTCTGTGGCCATTCGTCGCCAAGGAGGCTGCCGCCGATCGCCGAACCTTCGTGGTCGTGCCCCTGATCGAGGCCGCCGAGGACGACGCCGCGACCGCCGCCAAGGATGAGGCCCTGCGCCTGCATGAGCTCCTCGGCCTGCCGGTGGGCCTGGTCCATGGTCGGATGAAACCCGGCGAGCGCGACGCAGAGATGCGCCGCTTCCGCGATGGCGAGACGCGCGTGCTGGTGGGCACGACCGTGATCGAGGTCGGCGTCGACGTCCCCGAGGCGACGGTGATGGTCGTGGAAGGCGCCGACCGATTTGGCCTGGCCCAACTCCACCAGCTCCGAGGCCGGGTTGGGCGGGGGACCGAGCAGAGCTACTGCGTCCTGATCTCGGACGTCACGATGGATGACGATCCGGTTGCCTGGGCCCGCCTCCAGGCCGTCAAGGACCTCACTGATGGGTTCGAGCTGGCGGAGAAGGACTTCGAGCTGCGTCGGGAGGGCGACGTCCTTGGCCTTGCCCAATCCGGCCTGCCCCGGCTGCGAGTCGCCTCACTCCAGCGTCTCGACCACCGGGAGCTGGCGACGAAGGCCCGCCACCACGCGGAGGCTCTCCTCGATCCGGCCGGCGAGCTGCCCGGTGAGACCCTGGCGGCCCTCCGGCACGAGCTGACCGGGGGTTGGCTGGAGCCGATCTGGTCGGGCGATCCGGCCAGCGGGGCGTGATGGACGGCAGACCAGATGGCCGGTGACGCCGGGCGGGTGATCGCTGGCCGGGCAGCGGGGCGCCGGCTGGCTGCTCCGGGGCCGGGCACCCGGCCGTTGACCGATCGGGTCAAACAGACGCTCTTTGCGATCCTCGAGCCGGCCCTGCCCGGGGCCCGCTTCCTCGACCTGTGCGCCGGGACCGGCGCCGGGGGGATCGAGGCGCTCTCGCGCGGNNGAGAATCTCGAGCGGACCGGGTTGGCCGGCGCGGCGGCCCAGGTGGTCCGGGCCGAGGCCTCGGCGTGGCTCGCCGCTGCTACCCGGGCACCTGCCCTCAATCCGCCCCTTGGGCCGTTCGATCTCGTGCTCGTCGATTCGCCCTATGACGACCAGCTCCTGCTCGAAACGTTGCTGGCGCGGCTGGGCGATCGGGCGGCGGACCGACTCCTCGCGGCGGATGCGGGGATTATCGCCAAGCATTTCTGGCGGGCGGCTCCGCCTGCCCGGATCGGCCTGCTACGATCGATCCGCGAGCGGCGGTTCGGCGAGACCACGCTCACGTTCTATCGGCGGGTCGCCACGGAGGACGGATGAGGGTCGCGGTCTATCCCGGGTCGTTCGACCCGGTCACGTTCGGTCACCTCGATGTCGTCCGCCGCGCTGCCGCCGTCTTCGACCGGGTGATCTTCGCCGTCCTGACAAACCCACGAAAGACCTCGTTCCTGACCGTGGCCGAGCGGCTCGATGCGATCAGGGCGTCGGTCGCGGCGATCGATCCAGCTCTCGTCGATCGGATTGACGTCCAGTCGTTCGAGGGGCTGACGGTCGACGTCTGTCGCCGAGCCGGGGCCGGTTTCATCGTTCGCGGTTTGCGCGCGGTCTCGGATTTCGAGACGGAGATGCAGCTCGCCCACAACAACCGGGTCCTGGCGCCCGAGATCGATACGGTCTTCTTCATGACCTCACTCGAGCACGGCTATGTGAGCTCCACCCTGGTCCGCGAGATCGCCCGCTCCGGTGGCGACGTGCGGGCGATGGTGCCGGGTCCGGCCGAGGTGGCCCTGCGCGGGGCGCTTGAGCGGGTGCGATAATTCGGCCGACGCAGCGGCTCTGCCGTTCGCCGTCACAAGTCCAGGGAGGGCCGGTCCAATCGACATCATCTTCCTCGTCACGCGACTCGAGAACCTGATCGCCAGCGGGAAGAAGCTGCCCCTCACCAGCAATATCGTCTTGGACCAGAACGCGGCACTTGGGCTGATCGACGAGCTCCGGGTTGCCATCCCCGAGGAGATCCGGGCGGCCAAGCGGATCAACTCGGAGGGTGAGCGGATCATCGAAAAGGCTCAGGAAGAAGCCGAGACGATCGTGGCCCGGGCACAGGAGCAGGCCGCCTTCCTGATCGAGGAACGCGGCCTTACCCAGGCGGCCGAGGAGGAGAGCCGGCGGATCCTGGATCGGACTCACCTTGAGGCCGAGGGGATCCGGCAGGGCGCAGATGAGTACGCGGCGTCCATCCTGGGCAAGCTCGAGGGTGAGGTCGACCGGACGCTCCACAGCATTCGCAAGGGGATCGCTGTCCTCGACTCGCGTAATCCGCCCGAGGGCGACGAGGATGAGCCCGTGGTCCCGGCCGACGGCTATGCCGACGACGAGGACTTCCAGCCGGCACCCGCCCGCTCGCCGCACGGGTGACCGGCGCCTCCGCGAGCGGTGTGCTCACCTATCCGGTTGCCGCGCTGCTGGCCGAGCCGGCCGGCTCCCGACGTGATTTCACGTTTGACGGGATCTGGCTCGATATGGGCGACGACCTGGAGCTCGCGGCCGCCGTCGCTGGCCGGGTGCGCTTCAGCCGGACGAGCCGCGGCCTGTTCATCACGGGCCTGGCGGAGACGGCCCTTGCCCTGACTTGCAGCCGCTGCCTCAGGCCGATCGAGCTTCCGCTGACGGTGGCCTTCAGCGAGGAGGCCCTGCCGACGATCGACCTCGTGTCGGGCAAGCCGCTCGACCCCTCGATCGAACCCGAGATCATCCGGCTGACCGACCACCACGAGGTCCAGCTCGAGCCGGTGATCCGTGAGGCGGTCCAGCTCGGCGAGCCGATTGCGCCGGTCTGCCGCCTGGATTGCCCGGGCCTGTGTATCGTCTGCGGTGAAGCGCTTGAGAACGGTCCGCACGAGCACGACGAGGCCCTCCTCGATCCACGCCTGGAGGTCCTCCGGGCGTTTCGGGTCGACGGCGGAGCCGAGACGGGCTAGACTCGCCCGCCGGCCTCCATCCAGAAGTAACAGCCGCGGTGCGATCGCCCGCCCCGCGCCGGCCGCGCCAGAGGAGAGACGAGGAGCAATGGGAGTCCCGAAACGACGGGTATCGCATGCCCGGCAGGGTGATCGCCGCAGCCACGAGGCACTGGCCCTGCCCCGGCTCGAGGAATGCCCGCATTGTCATGAGCCAAAGCAGCCCCACCATGCCTGCCCGAACTGCGGGTATTACGGTGGCCGCCAGGCGCTCGAGCTGAAGCGGACCACGGACGAGGCCGCCTCCTAGGCACGTGGACCTCAGCGCCGTTCGAGGCGCCACCTCCAACCGCCGCGTCAGGGTCGCCGTGGACGTGATGGGCGGTGACCACGCGCCCGAGGAGGCCGTCCAGGGGGCGCTGATCCATGCCCGCGCCCATCCCGAGGACGACCTCCTGTTCGTCGGGGACGAAGTCCGGGTCCGAGCGATCGTCGGCACCGACCTGCCGCCCAACGTCCGGTTCGTGCACGCCGGCGAGGTCGTGGGCATGGACGAGCACGCAGCCCAGAACGTGCGCAAGAAGAAGGACGCGTCGATCCTCGTCGCGATGAACCTGGTCCACGCCGGTGAGGCAGACGCAGTCGTGACGGCCGGTCATACCGGGGCCGGGGTCGTCGCGGCGATCCTCCGGCTGGGTCGCGCCCCGGGCGTCGACCGGCCGGCGCTGGCGGTCCAGATGGTCACCGAGTCCGGCCCCTTCGTCCTGCTCGACATCGGGGCGACGACCGACTCGACCGGCGAGCAGCTGTACCAGTTCGCCGAGATGGGCGCCCTCTTCGCCGAACGTGTCCTCGGGGTCGAGCATCCTAGGGTTGCCCTGCTCTCGATCGGCGAGGAGACCGGCAAGGGCGATGCCCGGATCCAGCGGGCAACCGAGTTGCTCCAGGCGTCGAGCCTGAACTTCGTCGGCAACGTCGAGGGCAAGGACCTGGTCAAGCACGCCGCCGATGTCGTCGTGTGCGATGCGGTCGTCGGGAACGTCGTGATCAAGTTCTTCGAAGGGCTTTCCCAGTTCATCTTCGGCCTGTTCGAAAAGGAGTTTCGGCGCCCACCGTTCGGCCCGGTCGCGTACACCCTCCTGCGGCCAGGAATCCGCCGGATCCGGCGGATTTTCGACTACGAGACATCGGGCGGTTCACCCCTGCTCGGGGTCAAAGGCACTGTGATCATCACCCACGGCCGGGCCAAGCGCCGGATGATCTCGTATGCGGTGGCCGTAGGGGCCGCCGCCGCCCGGGCCCGGATTCCCGAGCTCATCGCCGAAACGTTCCAGCGGACGCCACTGCCCCCGACGGCCAAGCCGGCGGGGCCCCAGGAATTGGCCGGGTGAGCCGCCCCGAGCTGATCGTCGGCCCGGCGGTGATTCGCGAGACCATCCGGCTGGCCGCTCTCGAGGTGCCCGGGGTCCTGCGAGTCGGCCCGTCGGGTGGCTGGCTGCGCCAGCGCTTTGGTGGCTCGGTCGTGACCACCCGGCTGAGCGGCGCCGCGATCAGCGTCCGGATCGCTATCGTCGCCCGGCCCGGCCAATCACTGGGGCCCCTTGCCCGTCACGTCCGGGCAGCCATCGTAGCTGCCCTCGAGCGCCAGCTCGGCCTCGTTCCGGGCGAGGTAACCGTGAGCGTCGACGGCGTGGGCGCCTGATCGTCATGGAGGCACCCGTGGGCCGGCCGGGGCGGGAGCAGATTCGATCGCGGCGTCGGGCACGTCGGCTGGCCCTCGCATCGATCTTCGAGGCCGACTTCGGGCAACGCACCGCAGAGGCCGTGCTGGAGCGTCACGTGGCCGAGTCCCAAGGCGACCCCGAAGCAGCCCGCTTCGCCCGCCAGCTGGTCGCCGCGACCGTGGGCAACCGTGACCAGATCGACCAGCAGATCGGGCAGGCGGCGACGCAGTACCCCGTGGTCCAGCTCGCCCGAATCGATCGGGCATTGCTGCGAACCGCCCTCGGCGAGGTGCTACACTCCGCGGCGACGCCGGCCCGAGTTGCGATCGCGGAATGGGTCGAGTTGGCACGGATTTACAGTGGAGACCCGGCGCGGCGCTTGATGAACGGCGTCCTCGGGCGACTCGTCAGGGGCGCGGCAGCGTCGACCGCGGAGTTGGTCGACGGATCCGCGAATGAAGACGCCGGCGTTCCTGCCGGGTGATGACCAAGCTTCCAGGAGGGATTCTGTGGCCACTACCTACGATCGCCTGAAGAAGATCGTCGTTGAGCAGCTCGGCGTCGATGAGGCCGATGTCAAACCCGAGGCGTCGTTTGTCGATGACCTCAACGCCGACTCGCTCGACCTGGTCGAGCTGATCATGAGCCTCGAGGAAGAGTTCGGGACCGAGATCTCCGACGAGGATGCGGAGCGGATCCGTACCGTAGGCGACGCGGTCGAATACATTGACGAGCGCACCTCCTAGGGCCTGAGCGGCGGGTCAGCCAGCCCTCCCGCTTGATTGCCAGGGCCCACTGCCGCGATGCCCTCGGCCGTTGCCTTCGCGGCTCAGCTCAGGCTCCCGATTCGCGACCCGGAGCTGTTCGGCCAGGCGCTGGTCCACAGCAGCTATCTGCACGAGCACCGGGATGCCGTCGGAGGTCACAACGAGCGCCTCGAGTACCTCGGCGATGCCGTGGTCTCGCTGGTGATCTCGGCGGCTCTGTACCGCCTTCGACCGGCCGACGATGAGGGCGTCCTGTCGGCCCGCCGGGCGGCCATCGTGAGCACGACCGGCCTGGCCAGGTTGGCAAACCGGCTCGACCTGGGGGCGTGGCTGCTCCTGGGTGAAGGCGAATCGCAGCGCGGCGGCCGGCACCGGCCGTCCCTCCTCGCCTCGGCCTTCGAGGCGGTCGCGGGGGCCGTCTACCTCGATCTCGGCTTCGAGGCTGCCCGCGACTGGATCATCGCGGTGGCGGCCCCCGAGCTCGCCTCGGATGCTGCTGTCGGCAGTCTGAAAAGTCCCAAGAGCCGGCTCCAGGAGCACACTCAGAGGCTGGCCGGCGAGCGGCCGGCATATCGCCTCGTAGGTGTCTCGGGCCCCGACCACGAGCGTATCTTCCGGATCGACGTGAGCGTCGGCGGGCAGGTCGTCGGGATGGGCAGCGGGCCGTCCCGACGCATCGCGGAGACGATGGCCGCGAGTGCCGCGCTCGACGCCCTCGGCCGGGCCGACTCGGTCGGCCCCGGCGGGCCGGAAACGCCGGCGGCCGTCGGCCCCGGGTTCGAATGAGCGGGGCCCGGCTGCTCGCGCTGCGCTTGCAGGGCTTCAAGTCGTTTGCCGAGCGGACGACCGTAGAGTTCGGCGCCGGGATCAGCGCCGTGGTTGGCCCGAACGGCTCGGGCAAGAGCAATCTTGCCGATGGCCTGCGCTGGGCCCTCGGCGAGCAGGGTCGGGCGCTGCGCAGCCGCAAGTCCGAGGACGTGATCTTCGCCGGGTCGGACAGGCGACCGGCTCTGGGCATGGCCGACGTGAGCCTCGTGCTCGACAACGCTGACGGCCTGCTTCCGGTGGATTACCAGGTAGTCGAGCTCGGCCGTCGGCTGTATCGCTCCGGCGAGAACGACTACCTCCTCAACCGGGGCCGGGTTCGGTTGAAGGACCTGGTCGACCTGCTCGACGCTGCGCATCTCGCCGACAACGCCTTCCTGTTCATCGGCCAGGGGATGGTCGACCAGGCGCTGTCGCTTCGACCGGAAGAGCGCCGGCCGCTGTTCGAGGAGGTCGCGGGGGTCCGCCGCCACGAGCGCCGCCGGAGGCGCGCCGAGGAGCAGCTGAGCGAGGCCGAAGCCAACCTCGCCCGGGTCCAGGACATCGTGGCAGAGCTTCGTCCGCAGGCCCGCCGTCTGGCTGCCCAGGCCGAGCAGCAGATAAGTCGAGTCAGCGCCGGTGACGAGCTGACTGCCGCGCTGGTGCTGAGTGCCCACGCCCGTTGGCACGTGGCCGCGGGGCAGGCGGCCAGCACCGCCGAGCGCCTCGCCCGGACTCGGACGGAGACAGATCGGGCGATCGTCGCCCTGGTCGAGGCCGAGGCGGGCGCCATGGAGGTGAGCGCTCGGCGGACGCGCCAAGCAGCACTTGAGATTGAACGGCGCGAAGCTCACGAGGCCGCCCGCGGCGCGTTGACTGGACTGCAGCTCGAAGCCATCCAGCGGGCCTCCGATCTTGAGGCCATCCGGCGCGAACGGTCCCGCCTTGACGAGGAACGCACCGCCGCCGAGATCGAGCTGGCCGGGCGGCGCCGGGCGCTGGCCGCACCGATGCCGGAGCACGATGCTGGGCTCAGGGCGGCGGTCGAGGAGGCCGAACTCGGGCTGGCCGATGCGCGCCGCGAGCTCAGCGGGCTGCAGGCCGAGGGTGACGAACGGACGGCGTTCCGGCGGGCGTTCGATGCCCGAGCCGCCGAGCACGAGGCAGCCCGGCGACTCCTGGCCGATTCCGAGCGCCGCGCCGGCGACGAGCGGGCACGGGCGGTCGCCGGCGCGACCGAGCGGGCGGGACTCGACGCCACCCTGGTCGCGGTGCGCTACGCGCACCGGGCCGCGATCGACGTTGAGCTTGTGGCCGCGGCTGCCCTCGATCGCGCCCGCGCCGAGGCCGACGCTGCCGAGGGCACAGGGCGAGCCGCCGAGGAGCGCGCGGCGGCGGCCGGCGAGGCGCTGTCGTCGATCCGGGGCCGGCTGACCGCGGCGACGGCCCGGCTGGCCGAGGATGAGACGCGGGGAATTGCCCGGGCCGCTCGGCGGGTTGGCGGACGGCGGGTGGACAGCGAGCTCCGGGTCGATCCAGCGTTTCGTGCCGCGGTCGAGGCTGCTCTCGGGGAAATTGCCCGTGGCTACGTCGTCGGGCGGGCGGCCGTGGTCGGGTTGGCGACCGAGCGCGGCTGGCTCATCGTAGAAGAGCATGGTGGGGACGCCGCCGTCGCGTCGGGTCGAGACAGCCCGGCCTTCAGGGATCGACTGGCCAGCGTCGGCGGTGGCCTTCTGCTCGAAGCGATCCGGAGCGATGTGGTCGGGGCCGCTCGCGTCCTGCTCGAACGGACTGCCTGGACGCCGGACCTCGCCTCCGCACTGGATCTGCAGGGGCTCCTGCCCGCCGGCTGGCAGATCGTGATCCGCGACGGTGGGGCCGTCGTGAGCGGCGCCACGGTTGCCCTGGGACATGCGGACGGGACGCTCGAGCGGCGGGCCGAGCTCGAACGGCTGGAGGCGCAGCTGAGCCGGCTCGAACGCGAGACCGACAGGGCAGGGTCGGCCCGCGCTGACGCCGTGGCCCGGGCAGCGGCGGCGCGTGAGGGCCTCGCGGCCGCTCGGGCTGAAGAGGCCCGCGCCGGAGCTGCCCGCCGAGCGGCTGAGGAAGCGGAACGGGTGGCTGCCCGGGCCGTCGAGCGTCTTGCTCGCGAGGTGGCGTGGCAGGACGCCGGGGTTGAGCGGGCTGAGGCCGAGTTGACCCGCCAGCTTGCCGCGCTGGCCGTCATTGAAGTGTCCGTTGCAGCGCCAGCAGTGTCACCGGGCGGTCCGGACGGCGGCGGATCCGGGAGCGAGGCCGGGGCCGGAGGCGGCAGCGCGCTCGACGCCTGGGAGCTCCGGGTGGCTGAGCTCCGAGCCAGGCGTGACCAGCTCGCCGCTGAGCTCGCCGAGCGCGACCGGGTCCGATCCGGAGTTGAGGCCGTTCGCGCCCGTGAGGCGGCCGGGGCGGCAATGAGCGAGGACCGGATCGAGCGGGCCGACCGCGAGATAGCCGCAATTGGCCGGCGCGAGGCGGACGTCGCCCTCGAGCATGACCGGCTGGCGCTTGAGGTCGCCACGGCATTCAGCCGCGAGGAGGCCCTGCGCGGTGCCCTGGCCGAAGCGCGGGCGGCCGACTCCGACGACCGCGAGCTCCTCGTCGCTGCGGAAACCGCCGCCGCGAGCAGCCGTGAGCGGCTGCGCTCGGCTGAAGACCGCCTGCGTGGCGCCGAGGTTGCCGAGCTCGAACATCGGCTCGCCCTCGACGTCATTCGCGAGCAGGTCCTCGTCGAGCTGGGCGGGCTCGGCGGTGTTGGCCTGCGTGCCCTGGGGCAACCGGCCGAGATTGAGGACCAGGTATTGGACGAGATCCCCCCCGCGGTCCTGGTCGGTTGGGCCGCCGAACGGCCCCCCGGCGAGCCGCCCACCCCGGTTCGCCTGGCGACCCTGCGTCGGCGCTATCACGAGCTCGGCGCGGCGAACCCGATGGCGATCGAGGAGTACGCCCAGCTGAAGACACGCCTGGAGGGCCTCGAGGCCCAGGAAAGCGATCTGCGCGCCGCGATGGCCACGACCCGGGCCCTGATCGATGAGCTCGGGACGATGGTCGCGGAGCAGTTCAAGGCGACCTTCCGCAACCTGGAAGTCGCCTTCGACGCTCGGTTCAAGCAGCTGTTCGGGGGTGGCTACGCTCGGCTCGAGCTGACCGATCCTGAGGATCTGTCGTCGACCGGGGTGGAGATCGTGGCCCGCCCGCCGGGCAAGAAGGCGCAGGCCCTGGCCATGTTGTCCGGTGGTGAGCGGGCCCTGACCGCGGTCGCCCTCCTCTTCGCGATGCTCGCCGTTCGGCCGGTCCCGTTCTGCGTACTCGATGAGGTCGACGCCGCACTCGACGAGGCGAACATAGGCCGCTTCGCCGACGCCCTGCGCGACCTGGCCGGGCAGATCCAGTTCATCGTGATCACCCACAACCGGGGCACGATCGAGGCGGCCGACGCGCTCTACGGCGTGACCGTTGGTGACGACTCGGTCAGCCGGGTGATCAGCCTCCGGCTGGACGAGGCCACCGCGATTGCCGAGCAGGGCGGCGCCTCGAACCACTCGGCGATCGAAGCACCGGGCGATCGAACCAGTTCGGTTGCGCCCTGACGTGTTCTGGCGCCGTAAGCCCAGGGAGGAGGACGTGCCGGAGGGTCAAGGCCAAGGCACCGGCGAAATCGAAGGGGAGGCGGCGATCGAACCGGTCGAGCCGGCTTCTGCGCCCTGGCCCGATCCGCTCTCCGCGGCCGAGACGCCGGTCGAAGGGGTCGCCAGCCTGGCCGCGGGAGTGGCCCGCAGTCGAGGTGGCTTCGTCGCCCGATTACGCGGCCTGCTGGGCGGCTCAACGGCCGGCGGTCCGTCGTGGGAGGAGGTGGAGGAGGCCCTGATCGCCGGCGACGTCGGTGGGTCGCTGGCGATCGACATCGTCGAGCGGGCCCGGGCCCGGCGCGATCCCGCGGGCAACCTCGCCGCCGTCCGTTCCGAGCTGGCGGCGCTGCTCGTGCCGCGCGAGGGAGACTGGCGACCGCGGCCGGCAGTGCCCGGCCAGCCCGCCGTGATCCTGATCGTGGGCGTCAATGGAACGGGCAAGACGACCACGATCGGCAAGCTTGCCAGTCGCTTCCGGGCGGAAGGCATGAGCGTGATCCTGGCGGCGGCCGACACGTTCCGTGCCGCAGCGATCGAGCAGCTCGGGATCTGGGCCAGCCGCTCCGGCAGCACGATGATCGCCCATGCACCGGGCGCCGATCCGGGCGCGGTGGTCTACGATGCCCTCGACGCGGCCGTCGCCCGCGGGGTTGATCTCGTGATCGCCGACACGGCCGGCCGGCTCCACACCAAGGTCAACCTGATGGACGAGCTGGCCAAGGTCCGCCGGATCATCGATAAACGCCTGCCCGGGGCCCGGCCCGACGTCCTGTTCGTGCTCGACGCCACGACCGGCCAGAATGGGCTCGCCCAGGCTCGGGCGTTCAACCAGGCGACGGGCCTGACCGGGATCGTCCTGACCAAGCTCGATTCAACAGCCAAGGGTGGGATCGTCTTCGCGATCGAGGCTGCGCTCGCGGTCCCGGTCCGCTTCGTCGGGGTGGGGGAGCAGGTTGGCGACCTGTTGCCGTTCGACCCGGAGACCTTCGTAGCAGCCCTCTTCGCCGAGTAGTCAGGGCTTGCGCTGAACTGGAGCGCGCTCGAAGGCCGCACGGCTGGTCGATCGGCCCAGAGCCCACTCGAACCGCCAGAAACGCGTCGTTTGTCGCGCCGCAAGCACCAACTGCTCGGCCCGCGCCGCAAGCCCGCGCGCCTCGCCGCGGCGCACCCGCCCGTAGCCGCCCTCGCAGCCGGCGCGCGGCGAGGCAGCCAGCACGAAGGCCACCGGGCGGTGCGCCCGGTCACCGCGAACCTTGGGACGAGACGAAGGTCACATTCCGGAAGGCCGTCGAGCGTGCGTTACAATCGGCCAGCCTCGGTGCGTCAGAACCCGCGCACCATCCGAACGAATTGTCCTCGCCGGACCTGATTCAGCGGAGTCGCCAATTCCATGTTCGACGCTCTGAGCGAGCGCCTGCGCAAGACCCTCGGTTCGCTCACCGGCCGCGGTCGGGTGAGCGAGGCCGACGTCGACGCCGCGATGCGTGAGGTCCGCCTGGCCCTCCTCGAAGCGGACGTCAACTTCAAGGTCGTCCGCGACTTCATCACCCGGGTCCGCGAGCGGGCGGTCGGGGCGAACATCCTGGAGAGCCTGACTGCCGGCCAACAGGTCGTTGGCATCGTGAACGAAGAGCTGACCAGCCTGCTCTCGGCCCGCGACCGGACGTTCCATCTGCAGGGCAACCCGGCCGTGGTGATGCTGGTGGGTCTGCAGGGTTCAGGCAAGACGACATCGGCGGCGAAGCTCGCCCGTCACTGCGTCAAGCTTGGTCGGCGGCCCCTCCTCGTGGCGGCCGATCCATATCGGCCGGCCGCGGCCGACCAGCTGGCCACACTCGGCGCCGCGCTCGACGTGCCGGTCTACCGCGCCCCGAGCGGAACGCTGGTGGTCGCGATTGCCCAGGCAGGGCTCGAGGCGGCCCGCCGAACCGCGCGTGATGTGGTAATCGTCGACACGGCCGGCCGGCTGACGATCGACGAAGCGCTGATGGCCGAGATCGCCGCCCTGAGCAGCGCCGTCCAGCCGGTCGAGACGCTCCTCGTCGTTGACGCAATGACCGGTCAGGAAGCGGTGGCCGTGGCTCAGGCCTTCGCTGCGGTCGTCCCCATCAACGGCCTGATCCTGACCAAGATCGACGGCGATGCCCGGGGTGGCGCTGCCCTGTCGATCAGTGCGGTCACCGGGCTGCCGGTCAAGTTCCTGGGCACCGGCGAGAAGACGGACGCCCTTGAGGTCTTCCACCCGGATCGACTCGCCGGTCGGATCCTCGGGATGGGCGATGTCCTGACTCTCGTCGAGCGAGCCCAGGAGACCTTCGATGCCGGCCAGGCGTCGAAGCTCGAGGAGAAGCTGCGCAAGTCGCAGTTCACCCTGGACGACTTCCTGGACCAGCTCCAGCAGGTCCAGAAGATGGGTGGCCTGAGCCAGATCGTGGGGATGCTGCCGGGCATGGGCGGCATGGCCAAGCAGGCCGAGGACGCGGTGAACCGTGGTGAGATCCGCCGGACCGAAGCAATCATCCGGGCCATGACCCAGCGTGAGCGGCGAGATACAAACGTCCTGAATGCCTCGCGCCGACGCCGGATTGCGTCGGGCTCGGGTACGTCCCTCCCTGATGTCAACCGTCTGGTCAAGCAGTTCGGCGAGATGCAGAAACTCATGAAGCAATTCTCCGGCGGTGCCGGACGGCGCTCTGCGGCCGCGGGCCTCATTGGCGCCACCAGAAAAGGGGGTACCCGATGAACGAATCATCGGGGCCGGGCGGCCCGGCCGTGCCAGGATTGATCCCGGAATCGGCGAGCCAACTCGAGCCGACGACCGACGCCGTGCCCACCTCCGCCGTCGAGGTGCTGGCAGGCGATGGCGGGGCCAACGCGCCGAGCGCCGGTCGGCGCCGGCGCCGGCTGCGCTGGGCGATCGCGGCGGTTGTGACGGCCGTGGTGATCGTGGGCAGCACGCTCGGCTTCAACGTCCTTTCCTCGGCTCGATCGACATCCCAGGTCCTGCCCTGGGCACCGTCGGATGCGGTCGCATACACCGAGGTCCGGGCCGACCTGCCCGGCGACCAGCGCGCCAACCTCCTGGCCTTCCTCTCGAAGTTCCCCGGCTTCGCCGATCAGACCAGCTTCGACGCCAAGGCCGACGATGCGCTCGATCGGCTGCTCAAGCGCCTGACCAACGGCAAGCACGACTTCTCGACCGAGATCAAGCCCTGGTTTGGTGGCCAGATGGGCGTGTCGATCGAGGGCATTGATCCCTCATCGCCGGGCGTCCTCGTGGTCGTATCGGTCCGCGATGCAACGGCCGCCGCGGCCTGGCTCAAGTCGATCACGCCGGCTGATGCCAGCCACCAGACGTATCAGGGCATCGACCTGGTCGGGCCCGGTTCGCCCGCGCCCCAGGATGCGGCTGCCTACGGGCTTGACGGTTCGGTCGTCCTGGCCGGAACCGTCGACGCAGTCAAAGCTGCGATCACCCGCGGACCGAGGGGAGCCCTGGCCGGCAGCGCCGGATTCCAGGCCGCTCAGGATTCGCTCGGCGGCGACGACCTGGGCAGCGTCTTTATCGACGTCAAGGGGTACATCAGCTGGCTCACGAGCATGGAGAGCAAGATGCTGTCGCGCGCTGGCGGCGGGACCGGCCTCGTGCGCCGGGTCAGCCCGCTCGCAATCCCGACAATGAACATGGCTTTCCTGCCGGGCTGGGTCGCGCTACAGGTCCGGGCCGAATCGGATTACCTCGTCCTCGACGCAGCCTCGCCAACGGTGGCGATACCAAGTCTGCCGAACCGCCAGAACCGCCAGGGCGCCCTGGCCGCGAGCCTTCCCTCGAATACGGTGCTCCAGTACGACCTCCACGACGTGGGCAGCCTCGCCCAGGCCAGCCTGACCCAGCTTGAGGCCCAGCCCGGCGGCCCCACGGCTGCCCAGGTTGACGCTGTTGCCAAATACCTCGGTGGAGTCGACGCGGCGGTCGGCTGGATGGGCGACGCGGACGTCGTGGTCACCCACGACGGATCCGGCTTCAGCGGGGGCCTCGTTGTCCAGACCACGGACAGCACCGCCTCGGGCAACCTCCTGACCGAGCTGAAGAACCTGGTCACCCTCGGCGGCGCCGTGGCCCAGCTCACGGTTCGGACCGAGAGCTATGCCGGCCAGACGATCACCGTCGTCGACGGCGATCTCGGCCAGTTGATGGGGGCCGGCGCGACGATTGGCGGGTCATCCGGAAAGCTTGAGTTGGCCTTCACCCAGGCGTCTGACCGAGTGATCGTGGGCATCGGCGATGGCTTCGTGAAGGCCGTCCTGGACACCAAGCCGGGCAGCTCGCTGGCCGACCAGCCCGGCTACCAGCGCGCGATCGACCTGGTCGGGTCAAGCAACGTCAGCCAGGCATACCTCGACCTGACGACCGTACGGACGGCGATCGAAGCACTGGCCGCCGGGTCGTCGGGCATTGCCGCCTATGATTCAGATGTCAAGCCATTCCTGGAGCCGATCCAGAGCATCGCGCTGTCCTATGTGGTCGGCGCGGACGTGTCGACGGGACGGATCGTGCTCGTCCTGCAGTAGTTCAATCCAGGTCAATCATCGACAGGCGCTCGCCGCAGCGCCGGTCGCACATCCCAGAGGAGGGAGCAGGCCAATGGCCGTTCGAATCAGGCTCACCCGGGTGGGCGCCACCAAGCAGCCGGCATACCGGCTGGTCGTTGCCGATTCGCGGAGTGCCCGGGACAGCCGGTCGCTCGAGACAATCGGTCACTACAACCCGCGGACCGATCCAATCGAGCTGAAGATCGATGCCGAGCGCGCGCAGAAGTGGCTGGCCCAGGGTGCGCAGCCATCTGACACGGTTGCCCGCCTCTTCCGATCGGCCGGCATCCTGCCGGCGGGGAAGTAGTCGGATGGCAGCCAAGGAGCTCGTCGAGTACGTGGCCAAGTCGCTGGTCGACCAGCCGGACGAGGTCACGGTCGAGGAAGTCCGCGATCGTGACGGGGTGGTCCTCGAGCTGCATGTCGCCGAAGACGACATGGGCAAGGTGATCGGCCGGAACGGCAGCGTGGCGAAGGCACTGCGAACCCTGCTCAAGGTCACGGCGGCCCGCGACGGCAAGCCTGTCTCACTCGAGATCGTCTGACGGACGATTCCCAGCGCCTGGTGGTTGCCCTCGTCCGGGGCATCCATGGCCTGAATGGCGCGCTCCGGGTCGAGGTCCTGACTGACCAACCGGAGGCGCGTTTCAAACGCGGCGCGACCCTCTTCCGGGAGGGCAGCGACGTGCCGCTCCATGTCATCGACGGTGTCCCCGTAGCGGACGGTCCGGGCTGGCGTGTCCGGCTGGCCGAAGCCGCCGACCGGAATGCCGCGGAAGCGTTCCGGGGCAGCTACCTCGAGGCGATCGTCCCCGGGGCCGGCACAGAAGGCGGCGTCTCCTGGTTGTGGCACGAGGTTGTCGGGCTCTCCGTTCGGGGCCGGGATGGCGAGGAGCTCGGCACGATAACCGACATCTACCGGGTGGCCGAGAACGATGTGTATGTAGTTCGCGGCCCGCGCGGCGAGTTCGACGTGCCGGCCGTGCGCGATTTCGTGGTTTCGCTGGAGCCTCGAGACGGGGCGCTGGTGGTGGACGTGGCGGCCCTCGACCTGCCCCCGGTCCGTCCGACTCGGCCCTACCGTGCGCCGCGCCCGCGCAAGGGCGATGCCGCCCGGTCGAGCGAGGCCGCAACGTCACCCGCAACGTCAGTCGTGGCGATCGCCGGGCCGGCCGCCGAGGCAGTGCCGGATCCCGAGCCTCTGAGCGGTGAGCCGGCTGCGGACCTGGATCCCGCCACCACCGCTCCGGTGGAGGTCTGAGGCGGGCGATGGGCCTCGAAGTCGAGATCGTCAGTCTCTTCCCCGCGATGATCGGTGGCCCGCTCGCAGATAGCATCCCCGGCCGGATCCAGGAGCAGGGCCTGGCAACCATCCGGGTTCACGACCTGCGCGCGTGGGGGCTCGGCCGGCATCGCACGGTCGACGACAGCCCATACGGCGGCGGCCCCGGCATGATCTTCAGGCCCGAGCCGGTGGCGGCCGCCGTGGCCGACCTGCGCCGGCCGGACTCCACGGTGATCCTGCTCGATCCCGCCGGCGAGGTCTACAGCCAGGCCCGGGCCTGCGATCTTGCCGGTCGGTCGCACCTGATCTTCCTGTGCCCCCGCTACGAGGGGATCGACGAGCGGATCCGGGGCCTGGCTGATCTTGAGCTGTCGATCGGCGATTTCGTGCTGACGGGCGGCGAGCTGGCGGCCCTGGTCGTGATCGATGCCCTGATTCGACTCCTGCCGGGGGCGATCGATGCGGCCTCGATCGCGGAGGAGTCGTTCACGGACGGGTTGCTCGAGTATCCCCAGTACACTCGGCCGTCGGTCTTCGATGGCCAGGAAGTGCCGGCGATCCTCTCCAGCGGTGACCACGGGGCAGTTCGCAAGTGGCGCCGGCGGGAGGCGCTCCGCCGTACACTGGAACGGCGCCCGGACCTGCTGGTCGATCGGGTCCTCGGGCCCGAGGATCGCGCCCTCATCCGGGAGATCGAGGCCGACCGGCCGTCGGCCGACTGAGTCCCGGCGCGCCCGAATGAACGGCGGGCCCGTGCTACACTGCGCCTTCGGTCGCCGCTGCGACCCATCCCAGATGTCATCCTCGCGCAGTCAGGCTGCGCCACCAAGACGCAAGGAACCGTAGTGACCGTACTCGACGAGATCGTTCAGGGCCAGATCCGAACCGACCTCCCCACCCTTGCTCCGGGCGACCGGGTGAAGGTCCACGCCAAGGTAGTCGAGGGCAGCCGCGAGCGGATCCAGGTCTTCGAAGGCGACGTGATGCGCCTCCGCGGTGGCGGCATCACCCGTTCGATCACGGTCCGCCGGATCGCCAGTGGCGTCGGCGTGGAGCGCACGTTCAAGGTGAACAGCCCCCGGATCGACAAGATCGAGGTCCTTCGCCACCAGCAGGTCCGTCGCGCCCAGCTGTACTTCCTGCGCGACCGAGTCGGCAAGGCTGCCACGCTGCGCGAGCGCCGCAACCCGTAGCTCGCGACCGCTCGTTCGCCACCCAGACCCCGCCGTCGAGGTGGGGTGATGATTCCCGGGCCGGCGGTGCCCGCGGCTTTTGGCCCGGGGCGCCGGCGTCGTCGCTAGACTCTAGGTGATGGGCAGCCAGGTTCCGACCCTCCGCTTCGAGCGCGCCCTGTGGCGCGACGGGCTCGGACGAGTCGTGGGCGTGGACGAGGTCGGTGTGGCTCCGACCTGCGGTGCCGTGGTCGCCGCGGCGGTGATCATGCGCCCGAACTGCCGTCGAATCCCCGGAGTTCGCGATTCGAAGACCCTGTCACCCGCCCAGCGCGAGCGGCTCGCCCCGATCATCCGACGGCGAGCCCTGGCGATCGGCGTCGGGGCAGCCTCGGTGGCCGAGATCGATCGCCTCAATATCTATCATGCGACCCACCTCGCGATGCGCCGCGCGGTGAGCAAGGTGGGGGAGCACGACTACGTCCTGGTGGACGGCAACCGGATCGCCGAGTTCGAGGCTGCGGTCGGGCCGTACACCGCGGTCGTCAAGGGCGATGCCCGGGTCTACTCGATTGCGGCAGCCTCGGTCGTGGCCAAGGTGGTCCGCGACCGGATGATGGCCCGCCTGTCCGCCCGCTATCCGGGCTACGGCTGGGAGCGCAACCAGGGATATGCCACCCTGGAGCACCGGACCGCCATCCGCGCGTTGGGCCTGACACCATTCCACCGACGCAGCTTCCTGGCCCTGCAGCGGACCCTCGCCGGCGACCAGGAGACGCTCGACCTGTTCCGCGACGACCTGCCGCTCGAGCTGGAGGTCCCCGGCACCGCCCCGTTCCAGGGGGATGGCCCGGCCGTCGGCATGCCGATGATGTCCGTGCAGGCCTCGAGCGCCGGTTTCGAAGTCGAGCCTGCCTCGATCAGCGAGGAATTCGAAGCGGCGATCGCGTCATTGTCACTCCCAGCCTGAGCTGCGGGCCGGTCCCCCGGGGGAGTCGCTCGAATCGCCAGCCTCCGCGCACCGGCCGGATGACCGATTGGACGGCAATGGCCAGGTAAGCGCCGCGGCCGAGAATGGGCCGATGGCTGACATCCAGGGAACGCCCCGATCAGCGCTTCGGACGCAAGCCCAGCGACTGGGCACCGCGGCCGAAGATGCCGTCGCAGACCAGCTCACGGCGGCCGGCTGGAGCGTGCTCGGCCGGAACCTCAGGTTCGGGCGAAACGAGGTGGATCTCCTCGCGATCGACCCCGGGCCGCAAGCGACGCTGGTCTCGGCCGGCTGGTCGAGGCACAAGCCCTGCCCGACGGCACGCGGCTGCCTCATCTGCCGATCCGGATCGACCTCGCAGTGGTCGAGCCGGGCGAAGGGTTGGGCATGCCCCGGATCCGTCACCACCGGAATGCGCTCGCGAACTGAGGGCTCGTTGCTGCGGGTTGACCTCAGCACGCCAGCGGACGAGGCACCGTTCGTGCCGACGATCGGCGCCAGCGGGGGGGTCGACCAGGGCGACCGCGCGGGTCAAACCGAAGGGGTCCCGCGCGTCTGGCGGCGTAGCCTGCACATGTTGGGGGGGGTGCACCCAGAACATCAAACGGGCAGTGTCGGCCATGAAACTGGGTCGGACGAGCCGGTTCGCGGTCGTTTGGCACGGCGGTTGGTCGATTCCATCCCGAACTGAGCGTAGTCAGGCATGATTCTCCAGGTCAATGCCACGGCGGGCCGTCGGCGAGGCCCTGGAATCGTCGGTTTGATGTTCTGGGTGCAGACGCCGGCCGGTGCCAAGCGCGGCTCCGCGGGCGCGGCCCGCTGGCCCCCGGCGCCCCTGGCCGCGTGGGGCCGGCCAACCCCTGTGCTAGACTCCGCCGCGGCCCAAAGCGGGCCGTAAACCAGCCCACCCACGAGGTGGAGCCCACACGCGTGACCGTTCCCATCGGGGCGGTGCCGGGTCGATCGACCCGGTTCCCGGTGCGGCAGGTCCGCGGAGGTCAGAACCGAACAGGAGGTCCTCAACGTGCCGACGATCTCGATGCGGCAGCTACTCGAGGCTGGGGTCCATTTTGGGCACCAGACCCGACGCTGGAACCCGAAGATGAAGCCCTACATCTTCGCGGAGCGCAATGGCATCCATATCATCGACCTGGCCCAGACAGTCAAGGGGCTTGAAGTCGCCCTGGCGGCCGTCCGCGACACGGTTGGGCGAGGCGACCAGGTCCTCTTCGTGGGCACGAAGAAGCAGGCCCAGGAGCCGGTCGCCCAGGAGGCGGCCCGGGCCAACCAGCCCTATATCAACAAGCGCTGGCTGGGCGGGATGCTCACCAACTTCACGACGATCAAGAAGCGGATCGCGCTCATGGAGCAGCTCGAGGCGCGCCAGCTCAATGGCGATTTCGAGCGGATGCCCAAGAAGGAAGCGGCCAAGCTCCAGGAAGAGCTGACCAAGCTGACCGGCACGCTCGGCGGCATCCGCAAGATGAAGCGCCTGCCGGGCACGATCTTCATCATCGATCCCCATCGCGAGCGGATCGCGGTGACCGAGGCGAATAAGCTCGAGATCCCGCTGATCGGTACCGGTGACACCAACGTCGACCCGGACGAGCTGACCTATGTCGTGCCGGCCAATGATGATGCGATCCGATCGATCCGGCTGTTGTGCTCGCTCGTGGCCGATGCGGCGATCGAGGGGATGCGCGAGCGGACGTCCCGAGCGGCCGTCGAGCCGGAGCCCGAGATCGAGCAGCCCGACATCTCCGTCGAGGAGTCCGAAGCTGCCTCCGACGAGCTCGTCGCGGCGCTGGCCGGCGGGGCCGCCCTGATCTTCTCGCCCGATGAGGACGACCTCCTGCCGGCCGTCCGCGGTGCAGCCGCGGCAGCGGCCGCCATTCCGGAGCCGCCGGCCGAGGCCACGCCGGCCGAGATCGCCGCCGAGCTTGCCCGGGAGGCGAGCGAGAAGGCCGAGGTTGACGACGTGCCCGCAGCGACCGCCGGCTGAGCCCGGATCGAACGAGGCTGACCAACGAAGAGGACGACGCGGCTGCCGCAGGGCGACCGCCTGAAGACGGAACAGGAGCAGGGTCAGGCATGGCGGAGATTTCGGCCGGCGCGGTGAAGGAACTCCGGGAGCGCACCGGCGCCGGGTTCATGGACTGCAAGCGGGCGCTCGAGGAGACTGGCGGGGATATTGACCGAGCGGTCGCCCTGCTGCGCGAGCGCGGCCAGGCGGCGGCCGCCAAGAAGGCCGGCCGCGACGTCCGCGAAGGCCTGGTCGGCAGCTACATCCACACCGGCGGTCGGATCGGGGTCCTGATCGAGGTCAATTGCGAGACGGACTTCGTGGCCCGCACCGAACAGTTCCAGAAGCTCGTCCGGGACCTGGCCATGCAGGTTGCCGGAATGCACCCCGAGTATGTCGACGCCGACGCGATCCCCGCCGACGTCCTGGCCGAGCGCAAGGCGGCCCTCCTGGCCGATGAGGCGGTCCAGAAGAAGCCCGAGGCCATCCGGGCGCAGATCGTCGACGGCCAGCTCAAGAAGTGGCTCAAGGACGTGTGCCTCCTCGATCAGCCGTTTCGCGACACGGACGTCTCGGTCCGCGAGCTGATCACGGATGCGATCACCACGATCGGCGAGAACATCCGGGTCCGGCGATTCGTCCGCTATGAGCTCGGGGAGGAGCTGTGAGCGAGCCCGGCAAGGCCGCGCCGGCCGCGGCCCCCGGGACCGAGCCGGTCCGCTACGGGCGGATCCTGCTCAAGCTGTCCGGTGAGGCGCTCCTGGGTGACCGCCAGTACGGTGTTGACCCTGAGTTCTGCATGACCATCGCCCGCCAGATCGCCCAGGTCAAGGCGCTTGGCGTGCAGATCGGGATCGTTGTCGGCGGGGGCAACATCTTCCGCGGCCTGGCTGCGTCCGCTCGAGGCATGGACCGGGCGACGGGCGACTACATCGGCATGCTGGCGACGGTGATGAACGGCCTCGCCCTCCAGGACGCGCTGGAGAAGGTGGGCCTGCCCACCCGGGTAATGAGCGCGATCGGGATGAACGAGATCGCCGAGCCGTACATCCGGCGCCGGGCCGTGCGTCACCTCGAGAAAGGCCGGGTCGCGATCTTCGTCGCCGGGACCGGCAATCCGTACTTCACCACCGACTCCGCGGCGGCCCTCAGGGCGGTCGAGATCGGCGCCGGGGTCCTGCTCAAGGCAACCAAAGTCGATGGCGTCTACGACGCCGACCCGCTGACACATCCGGGGGCTCGGCGCTACGCTGAGTTGGTGTACGCCGACCTGCTGCGCGACCAGCTCAAGGTGATGGACGCCGCTGCCGTGTCGCTGTGCATGGAGAATGACCTCCCGATCATCGTGTTCAACCTGAACCAGCCCGACAATATCGTGCGGGTCGCGCGCGGAGAGGCCGTCGGTACGGTGATCTCCGGGGGCACCAGCCGATGAGCGCCGAGGTGATCAGCTCGATCGAGGCGAAGATGGCCCGCGCCGTCGAGAGCATGGAGCGCGAGTTCCAGGGGCTGCGGACGGGCCGGGCCTCGACCTCGCTCGTCGAGCGGCTCGTGGTCGAGTACTACGGCACGCCGACGCCGCTCAACCAGATCGCCGGGATCAGCGTCCCCGAAGCCCACCAGATCGTCATCCAGCCGTGGGACCGGAGCGTCCTCGGGGCGATCGAGAAGGCGATCCAGAAGAGCGACATCGGACTCACCCCGAACGTCGACGGCTCGGTCGTCCGGCTGAACATCCCGCCCCTCACCGAGGAGCGCCGGCGCGACATCGTCAAGGCCGTCCATCGCCGGATGGAGGAGGCCAAGGTCGAGATCCGCAACCACCGCCGCGACGCCGGAGACGCGCTCAAGAAGGAAGAACGCGACGCAGGCCTGGGCAGTGACGCCACCCACCGCGAGCTGGACCAGCTCCAGAAAGTCACCGATCGGTTCATCTCCGAGGTCGACCGACTGGGCGCCCGCAAGGAGCACGAGGTGATGGAGGTCTAGTGGCCCGCCTGGTGGCTCGAACACCGCTGGCTCGCCCGACCGACGCCCCGCCGATCGCCCATGCGCCTGTCCCCATGGTGCCCGTCGAGACGGCCGTGACCGGTGGCGCCGCTCCGGAGCGGCTGGCCTCCGCGGATGAGACTCCCCGCCACGTTGCGATCATCATGGACGGCAACCGGCGCTGGGCGCGGGCCCGCGGCCTGGCCGAGCTCGAGGGCCATGCCGCCGGGGTCGAGACGATCCGGAACCTGCTCAAGCACGCCGTCCGGCGAGGCATCCCGATCCTGTCGCTGTATGCCTTCAGTCGCGAGAACTGGGCACGCACCGACGAGGAGGTGACCGGCCTGTTCGGGCTGCTCGAGGCAGCGATCCGGGACGAGACCAACGAGCTGCGCCGAGAAGGTGTCCGGATCCGGCTGCTGGGGCGTCTGGAGGAGCTGCCCGAGGCGACCCGCCATTCGATCGACGAGGGCCTCGCTGCGACAGCCGGTGGTGAGCGCCTGCTTCTCAACATCGCCTTCAACTACGCTGGCCGGACCGAGATCGTCGATGCCGT
The DNA here is from genome assembly GCA_003152165.1 of Chloroflexota bacterium. Lineage (GTDB taxonomy): Bacteria > Chloroflexota > Limnocylindria > Limnocylindrales > CSP1-4 > Palsa-1033. The sequence continues at coordinate 18,007 of PLZO01000101.1, read as the reverse complement.
GCGCCGGATCGTGTCCAGCGGGGTCGCTCCCAACGAGATCGACGAGCAGGCGATCTCGAACAGCCTGTATACGGTCGGGCTGCCCGATCCGGACCTGGTGATCCGGACCGGCGGCGACCAGCGCATGAGCAACTTCCTGGTCTGGCAGTCTGCCTACGCCGAGTTCTACTTCTGCTCGCAGCTTTGGCCGGACTTCGATGTCGGGGCGTTCGATGCCGCGCTGGTGGACTACGCCAGCCGGCTGCGCCGGTTCGGTCGGTAGGCGAGCGGGGCCCGTGCAGGAACGCGGCCGGAGCGCGCTGCTCTTCGTACCGCCGCTCGTGGTCATCGTCCTCCTGGGCGGCTGGTGGATCACCTTGGCAGTCATCGGCCTGACGATGCTCGCCGGGATCGAGGTCTTCCGGCTGCTCAAGCCGGCCGGCTATCCAGTGATGCCCTGGCTCGGCCTGGCGATCGCGGTCGCGATGGTGATCGATGCCGCCGTGCCGACCGTCCTGGTCGGCAGCGGGGCGATCCTGGCCGCGATCGGGATCCTCCTGGCGGCCGCGGGGGGGTTCACCCGGGGCGACCCACGCGACGGCCTGAACGGCTGGGTGGGTACCGTGTTTGGCGCACTTTACGTGGGCCTCCTGGCGTTCATCGTTCGGCTGGGAGTCGGCGCGCCGGCCATCCCGGCGGGCGCGCCATTGGCCGTGCTCGGCCGCGAGCGGACATGGGTCCTCATGCTGATCCTGGCCGTGTGGGCCTACGACACCGGCGCCTACCTCGTTGGCCGGACGTACGGCAAGCGCTTCGGCGAGCTGATCGGCCGGGAGCGCTTCCTCGCCCACATCTCGCCGTCGAAGACCTATGCGGGCCTCGTCGGTGGGTTGATCGCCACGACCGTGGTCGTCCTGATCGGTCTATGGGGGGCGGGGCAGCCAGTGCTCTACGGCCTTGTCTTGGGCCCGATCGTCGGCCTCGCCGCCCAATGCGGTGACCTCGCCGAGTCGATGCTCAAACGGGCAGCCGGTGCTCAGCACTCGAGCGACCTGATCCCCGGCCACGGCGGGGTGCTCGACCGGGTGGACTCATTCCTCCTGGCCGGCCCGGTCATGACCCTGTTCGTCCTTACCTTCCTGCGATGACCGCGGAGCGACGTCCGCCGCTGCGTGTAGCCCTGCTCGGCTCGGGCGGCTCAATCGGGCGCCAGGCGATCGACGTGCTCGTCGGGCTGGGCGATGCGGTTCGGGTCGTGGCCCTGGCCACGGGCTCACAGGTCGGCCTCCTCGAGGAACAGGCCCGGCGCTGCCGGCCGGTCGCCGTGGCCGTGGCCGAGCCGGCCGCCCTGGCCGGGCTGGACCTGCCGCCGGGGACGGAGCGGGTGGGCGGGCCCGATCAACTGATCGAGCTGGCCACCCGACCGGACGTGGACCTGGTGATCGTGGCCACCGGCGGCGTGGTCAGCCTGCGACCGACCCTGGCGGCCCTGGGCCTGGGCAAGATCGTGGCGACTGCCAACAAGGAGACGCTCGTCGCGGGCGGTCACCTGGTGATGGCCCTGGCCCGGACCCTGGCCGCCGCGCGGGCGGCGATCACGCCCGGCGATCCCTCGGCCAGCCCGCTGGCCTGGCTTCGGCCAATCGACTCCGAGCATTCGGCGATCTGGCAGTGCCTGGTCGGCGAAGACATATCCGGAGTCGCCCGTCTGGTGCTCACCGCCTCGGGCGGTCCGTTCCGCGAGAGCGATCCGGGCGAGCTCGCCGTTGTGACGCCCGAGCAGGCGCTGCGCCATCCGACCTGGCAGATGGGCGCAAAGATCACGATCGACTCGGCGACGCTCGCGAACAAGGGTCTCGAGGTGATCGAGGCCCACTGGCTGTACGATGTTGACTACGACGCGATCGAGGTGGTGATCCATCCGCAGAGCGTCGTCCACTCGGCCGTGCTGTTCGTCGACGGATCCCTCAAGGCCCAGATCGGCACGCCCGACATGCGCCTGCCGATCCAGTACGCCGTGACCTACCCAAACCGATACCCATCGCCGGCGGCCCCGCCGGACCTGCTCAGCGTCGGCCGCCTCGACTTCGGACCGCCCGACGAGGCGCGCTTTCCTGCGCTTCGGATCGCCCGGGCAGCCGGTCGGATCGGCTCGCGCGCAACTGCCGCGCTGATTGCCGCAGACGAGGTCGCCGTCGCCCGATTCCTCGCCGGAAGCCTGGATTTCCTAGGCATTCCCCGGCTCCTCGAAGCCGCGGTCGAGCGTTTCGGCGGGGGCTCCGATCAAGCACCGGACGTCGACGGGCTGGTGGCCCTGGCCGGCGAAGTCCGGGCCGCATATCGGGCCGGGGTCGTGGCCTAGATGGACCTGATCACCTCGATCCTGCAGACCCTGATCACGGTCCTGATCTTCTTTGCGATGCTGACCGTGATCGTGGTGATCCACGAGGCCGGTCACTTCGCAACCGCCCGCCTGGCCCGGATTCGGGTGCACGAGTTCGGGATCGGCTTCCCGCCCCGAGCCCGGATCCTGCGGGCGAGAGGCGACACGATCTATACCCTCAACTGGCTGCCGATCGGCGGCTTCGTCCGGCTTGAGGGTGAAGACGGTGACTCGGACGATCCCCATTCGTTCGTGCGGGCACGTCTGCCGGTCAAGCTGATCGTTCTCGTCGCGGGCGTGGCGATGAACCTCGTCCTCGCCTTCCTCATCTTCTTCTTCATCTCCCTCGTCGCCACTCCCCGGGTGGGGGTCGCCTTCACGGAGGTCCAGGCGGGCTCGCCGGCCGCCGCGGCGGGCCTGCTGCCGGGCGACCGGATCGACACGGTCAACGGCAAGGGCTACGAAGCGTTTGGCGGCGGGACCGCCGTCGACGATTTCTATGCGCTGGCCGGCCAGACCGTTAGCCTGGGGGTCAGCCACGCCGACGGAAGCTTCACGATGCTCACGGTGACACTCCGGTCCCAGGCCGAGATCGACCGGGTCAACGCCCAGAACGCAGCGGCCGGCAACCCCCAGCAGGAGGGTCCCCTGGGGATCTCCGGAGGGGCCTCCGGACTGCAGGCTAAGCCGACCGGGGCGTACGTCGGGCACGATCCGCTGACCGCGCTGCGGACCGGCCTGGATGAGACCAGGAACGCCCTCGGCCTGATCATCAATGGTCTCGGCCAGCTGGGCGGCTCGATCATTAACCACCCGACCGAGCGACCGCCAGTCGCCGGCCCGGTCGGGATCGCCCAGCAGGTCGGGACCGTCTTCTGGGACCTTGGCCCGATCTACCTGCTCTACATCGCCGCCCTGCTGTCGGCCAACCTGGCCCTGGTCAACATCCTGCCGTTCCCGCCGCTCGATGGCGGGCGAGTCCTCTTTCTGCTGATCCGGCGGGTCGTGGGCAACCGCTTCAGCGTGCGGGCCGAGCAGCTGACCTACCTGGCCGGCTTTGGGCTGCTGATGGCATTCCTCGTCTGGATCACCTACTTCGACGTGGCGAACCTGGGGTCGGCCACACGATGACCGCCCACGAACCGCTGTCACTGGCCGGTCGGGATCAACCCGCCACCAGCCCCGATCGGCTTCGACCACCGCGGCGGGCGACGGTGAGCGTCGACGTGGGTGGAGTGCTGGTCGGCTCGGCCCATCCGATCGTCGTCCAGTCGATGACCAACACCGATACCGCTGATGCCGATGCCACGGCGATCCAGGTCGCCCAGCTTGCCCACGCCGGCAGCCAGCTCGTCCGGATCACGGTCAACAACGAGCCCGCGGCCGCGGCCGTGCCCGAGATCATCCGGAAGATTCGCGGCCTGGGCGTTGACGTGCCGGTGATCGGTGACTTCCACTACAACGGTCACCTGCTCCTCGAGCGCTACCCGGAGACCGCGGCGGCCCTGGCCAAGTACCGGATCAACCCAGGCAATGTGGGCGCGAAGCGCCACGACGAGCATTTCCAGACGATCGTCCGGATCGCGATCGACAACGGCAAGCCGGTTCGCATCGGAGTGAACTGGGGCTCGCTGGACCAGGCCCTCCTGACCGAGCTGATGGAGGCCAACGCGCGTGTCGCCGAGCCACGCGATTCGCGCGACGTGCTGATCGACGCGATGCTTGCCTCGGCGATGCGTTCGGCGGAGCTGGCCGAGGCGACCGGTCTGGGCCATGACCAGATCATCATCAGTGCCAAGGTTTCGGGCGTGCGCGACCTGATCGACGTCTATCGCCGCCTGGCCCTGCTGTCGGACTACCCGCTCCATCTCGGCCTGACCGAGGCGGGCATGGCGATGAAGGGGATCGTGTCCTCGACCGCCGGCCTGGCCGTCCTGCTCAACGAGGGGATCGGCGATACGATCCGGGTGTCGCTGACGCCCGAGCCCGGCGCTGGGCGTGAGCTCGAGGTGGAGGTCGCCCAGCAAGTCCTCCAGTCGATGGGCCTGCGCAGCTTCCTGCCCCAGGTCAGCGCCTGTCCGGGCTGCGGTCGGACCACATCTGTCTTCTTCCAGGTGATGGCCCAGGAGATCCAGACATACCTCAAGGACCAGATGCCGATGTGGCAGTCGCGTCATCCCGGGGTCGAGGAGATGCGGGTGGCGGTGATGGGTTGCGTGGTAAACGGACCGGGCGAGAGCAAACACGCCGATATCGGGATCAGCCTGCCGGGCACCTTTGAGGAGCCGGTCGCACCGGTCTTCATCGACGGCCGGCTCGACCGCACCCTGCGTGGTGATGGACTGGTCGAGGAGTTCAAGCGGATCCTCGACGACTATGTCGACCAGCGCTTCCCCGAACAGTCGGCGGTGCCCGGCTGAGGGAAGCGGCTGCGGGTGTATACTGCGATCCAACTTCACCGGCCGCTCGAATGGAACGTGGGTGACCCCCACGTTTTTTTGGCGGCCGGGCAAGACGGAATTCGGGCCGGCAAACGGCAGACGTGACGGAAGGAGCACCATGAATCGTGACTTCGTCACTGCGCTGCTCCAGCTCAATGCCGAGAAGCAGGTTCCCCGCGATCAGCTGATCCGGACGGTCGAGGACGCGATCCAGTCAGCCTACCGTCGGCAGCCCGGCGACGAGGACGTGTGCGTCCGGATCGACGGCGAGACGGGCCGGATCCGGGTCTTCCGGGCGAAGATCGCCGTCGGCGAGATCACCGACCCGTTGACCGAGTTCGGCCTCGACGACGCCAAGGTCTACAACCCGGCGGCCGTCCTTGGCGACCTGGTCGAGATCGAGGAGATGGACCCCAACTCGTTCGGCCGAATCCACGCCCAGACTGCCAAGCAGGTCGTCCTTCAACGCCTGCGCGAGGCCGAGCGCGACGTGGCCTTCGACCAGTTCGCCAGTCGCGACGGCGAGTTGATCACGGGCACGGTCAACCGGATCGAGCCGCGGGCGATCATCCTGGAGCTCGTTGGCCAGGGCGGGATCGCCCGGGCCGAGGCGATCCTGGCCACGACCGAACAGTCGCCGCTCGAGCACTACCGAATTGGCCAGAACGTCAAGGCCCTCGTCCTCGAGGTCCGGCGCGGGCTGCGCGGTCCGCAGCTGTTCATCAGCCGCTCGCACAAGAACTTCCTGCGCCGACTGTTTGAGCTCGAGGTTCCCGAAATCCACAATGGCACGGTCGAGATCAAGGCGATCGCCCGGGAGGCCGGCAGCCGCTCGAAGGTCGCCGTGTGGAGCCGCCAGGATGGCCTCGATCCGGTCGGTGCAACCGTCGGCCAGCGCGGTGCGCGGGTCCAGGCGGTCGTGGCCGAGCTGGCGGGCGAGAAGATCGACGTGATCCCCTGGAATGACGACCCGGCCGTGTTCGTGGCCAACGCCCTCAGTCCGGCCCAGGTGCTTGGTGTCCAGATCGACGAGGAGCACCGCATCGCGAGCGTGACCGTACCCGAACGGATGCTCTCGCTGGCCATTGGCAGGGAGGGCCAGAACGCCCGGCTGGCCGCCAAGCTGACCGGCTGGCGAATCGACATCCGGAGCGACGTGAGCGTGGCCGAGGCGGCCAAGGTCGCCGAGGATGCTGCGGTCCAGGCGGCTGCCGATGAGCTGGCCGCCAAGTCCGCGGCGGCAGAGGCGGCGGCGGTCGTCAAGCCTGCGGCCAAGCCGAGGGCAACGAAAGCCGCTCCTGAGCCCGCCGTGCAGGCGGCTGCCGTCGATCCCGTCGCCGGGCCGCGAGCCAGGAAGGCCGCCGCGGAGCCCGTTGCCGCCAAGCCGGCTCCGAAACCAGCCGCCAAGCCGGCGGCGAAACCGCGGGCGAAGAAGACCACCGGGGAGGTGGCGTCGTAAGCCGCGCCGTGGCGCCGCTTCGTGCCCGCCCGATCCCGGCCCGGACCTGCGTCGCCTGCCGCACGACGCGTCCGAAGCGCGAGCTGGTCCGGATCGTTCGGACTCCGGCCGGACGGGTGATGGAAGATCCCAGCGGCCGGCTGGCCGGTCGCGGAGCGTATGTCTGCGTCGGCGGCAGCTGCCGAGAGACGGCCCTTGAAAAGGGTGCCCTCGCCCGGGCGCTGTCGGTCTCGATTCCTGCCGGGGACCGGGCCAAGCTCATGGCCGCGGCCAGCCGAACGCTGGCGCAACTTACGATGAACGACGAAGGAGACGATCGTGGCAAGGAGTAGGAGCGGAACCCGCGGCCGGCGCGGTCCGCGCAAGCCCCCACGCCGCGATGGTGGTGTTGGCCAGGGCGGCGTGCAGGTCCTCGACCCGCGCGAACGTGGCGCGATCGAGCTGCCGCCGACGATCACGGTCAAGGACCTTGCTGAGGTGCTCGACGTCAACGCCGCGGACGTGATCCGCGAGCTGATCAAGAGCGGGATCTTCGCGACGATCAACCAGCTGATCGATCGCGATACCGCCTCGCTCGTCGCCGGCGAGCTCGGCTACGAGGTCGGCGAGGTCGTGGTCGCCAGCAGCCCCGGCGAGACACCGTCGGGCGAGGAGCCCGTGGCCGAAGCGACCAAGGAGGTCCTGTTCGAGCAGGACGACGCGGCGCTGCTCGAGGCCCGCGCCCCGATCGTGACGGTCATGGGTCACGTCGATCACGGCAAGACCAGCCTGCTCGACGCGATCCGGACGACCAGCGTGGCGGCCGGTGAGCGCGGCGGAATCACCCAGCACATCGGGGCCAGCGAGGTCGTCAAGGACGGCCGCCGGATCGTCTTCCTCGATACGCCCGGCCATGAGGCGTTCACCGCGATGCGTGCCCGCGGGGCGCGGGTCACCGACATCGCGATCGTGGTCGTCGCGGCGGACGACGGCGTGATGCCCCAGACGCTCGAGGCGATCCACCACGCGAAAGCCGCCAAGGTCCCGATCATCATCGCCCTCAACAAGGTCGACAAGCCTGATGCGAACCCCGAGCGGGTGAAGAACGAGCTGTCCGAGGCGGGCGTCATCGTCGAGGAGTACGGCGGGGACACCCCGCTCGTGGCGGTCTCGGCCAAGGCCCGGACGGGTCTCAACGAGCTGATGGAGATGATCCTGCTGGTCGCCGATCTGCAGGAGCTCAAGGCCAATCCGAAGCGGCTGGCCATCGGCACGATCGTCGAGGCCGAGCTCGACAAGGGCCGCGGCCCGGTCGCCACCGCGATCATCCAGACCGGCACCCTGCGGGTCGGCGACGTGATCGTTGTCGGCGGGACGTACGGCAAGGTCCGCGCCCTGGAGAATTCGCTGGGCCAGCGGATCGCCAGCTCTGGTCCGTCGTCCGCGGCGGTCATCCTGGGCCTGGCCGATGTGCCCGAAGCTGGCGATATCCTGCGCGTGGTCGGCGACGAGAAGGCAGCCAGGACCCTGGTCGAAGCGCGGCGCACGGCGGCCTCGGCCAAGAACGGCGAAGGCAGCGGGCGGGCCACGCTCGAGGACCTCTACCGCCAGATCCAGGCCGGCCAGGCCAAGGAGCTCAGGATCATCCTTAAGGCCGACGTGTCCGGTTCGCTCGGTGCGATCACTCACGCCCTCGACCAGCTCTCGACCGACGATGTCCGGCTGAACGTCCTGCACGAGGCCGCCGGCGATATCACCGACAACGACATCCTGCTCGCATCGGCGTCGGACGCCATCGTCGTCGGCTTCAACACCAAGATCACCGAGACCGCCCGGCGCGCTGCCGAAACCGAAGGCGTCGACGTCCGGCTCTACGACATCATCTACAAGCTGACCGATGACATCGATGCCGCCCTGGGTGGCCTGCTCGAGCCCGAGATCGTCGAGGTGGTCGAGGGTCGGGCTGAGGTCCGCCAGATCTTCAAGGTAGGCAAGTCCACCGTGATCGCGGGCTGCTTCGTGACTGACGGTCGGATCATCCGCGGGGGCGCGCGAGTGTGGCGCGGCGGCAAGATCGTGGCGACCGACCGGATCGAGTCGCTCCGTCGCTTCCGCGACGATGCCCGCGAGGTCGCCCAGAACCTCGAGTGCGGGATCGGCCTGGCCGGTTACCAGGAGCTCCAGCAAGGCGACATCATCGAGTGCTTCAGCTCGAAGACGGTCAGCCGGGCGCGAGCCAGGTGATGCCGTCCGGCGCGAGCCGAGACCGGTGACGGCTCGGACCGATCGGATCGACGAGCTGCTCCGGCAGGAGATCGGGGGCCTCCTCTCGCGTGAGGTCAAGGATCCGCGAATCGGCTTTGCCACGGTCACCAAGGTCGAGACCACGGCCGACCTGGCCCATGCCCGGGTTTGGGTAAGCGTCATCGGCAGCCCAACCGAGCGGACCGATACGGTCCGCGCCCTCGAGCACGCCATGCCCTTCGTCCGCCACGAGCTGGGATCGCGGCTGCGCCTGCGCCGGATCCCGAACCTGCACATCCACCTGGACGAAACCGCCGAGCAGGGAACCAGGGTGCTCCACCTGCTGGACGAGCTCGAGCATGGCCGCACGCCGGACTCCGAGCCCCCCCAGGGTGAGACGCTGCCGACGCCGGTCACGCGCCGCCACCAGGATGGGGACGCCGAACCCGACCCCGCCGCGGGTCCGGACGAGGCGGACCTGATCCTGCCCGAGGTCCCGGTCAACCGGGCGGCTCGGCGCAGCCACACCCGCGGCAGCAGTGGTGGTCGCCCGACGAACCGCACGGCAGGGAGCCGAAGGCCGGGGCGGTGACCATCGATCTCGGGGTGTACCTCGAGGCGGTGCCTGTTTCTGTGGCCGAGCGAGTCGGGGGGGCGAGAGAAGCCCTGATCGTGAGCCACGAGAATCCCGACGCCGACACGCTCGGGGCAGCCCTCGGCCTTGCCCGGATCGTCGAGTTCAACGGTGGCCGCGCCACGACCGTGTGCGCGGATCCGGTGCCGCCGCTATACGCATTTCTGGCCGGCATCGAGGCCGAGCGGATGGACCCCGACCCGGCCACGGCGTACGACCTGCTGGTGGTGGTTGATTGCGGCACGCTCGATCGGGTTGGCGCCGTGGGCCGGCGCCATGCCGCCCTGTTCGAGCGGCTGCCTCGAGTGATCATCGATCACCATCTCTCGAACCCGGGATCCGCCGGCCCCAGTGCCGACTGGATCGATCCGGACAGCGCCGCGACCTGCGAGATGGTCACCCTGTTGGCGGTGCGCCTCGGCGTTCCGCTCGGCGCGGCGGACGGAGCCCTGGCCGCCGCGCTGATGGCCGGGATCGTGATGGACACGTCCACATTCGCCCATCCCAACGTGACGCCGCGCACGCTCACGATTGCCGCAGCCCTGGTCGAAGCCGGGGCGCCACTTGCGGAGATCTCACGCCTGCTCTACCGGACCAAGCCCGATGCCCAGCTGCGGCTCTTCGGGCGGGTCCTCGAGCGGCTTGAAGGCTCGGATCGCGGGCGGGTTGTCTGGTCGAGCCTGTTCGACGCCGATCTCCTGGCGACCGGCACCAGCCCGGCCGACTCAGAGGGGATCATCGACCTGCTGTCGCAGGCCGAGGCCGCCGAGGTGACGGTGATCTTCAAGGAGGGCTCCGGGGAGACCCGGATCAGCGTTCGGACGAAACCGGGCGGCGTTGATGCGACCGTCCTGACTGGTGCGTTCGGCGGCGGCGGCCATGCCCGGGCGGCCGGGGCAACCATCCTCCTGCCCCTCGAAGAGGCTCGCGAGGCGGTGCTGGCCGTAGCCCGCCGGCTAGCCCTCGCCGTCGCCCGGTGAGTGCCGTCGTACAGAGCGCGCGGCTCGACGGGATCCTCGTCGTCGACAAACCGGCCGGGCCAACGTCGCATGACATCGTCGGCCTCGTCCGCCGATTGAGCGGGATGAAGCGGGTCGGCCATGGCGGAACGCTCGATCCCTTCGCCCGGGGCGTCCTGCCGATCTTCCTGGGGCGAGCCACGCGGGTGGTCGAATACCATCTCGGCGATCGCAAGCAGTACCGGGCAACGGTCTGTTTCGGGGCGACCTCGACCACCGACGATCTCGAGGGCGAGCTCACTCCAGTGCCGGGTCCAGTGTTGGATCGGGCAGCGGTCGAGGCAGCCCTGGGCGGCTTCCGTGGTCCCATCGTCCAGGTCCCGCCGGCCTACTCCGCGATCAAGGTGGCCGGCCGGCGGGCCTATGCCCTGGCCCGGGCCGGTCAGCGGCCGGAGCTGGCCCCGCGCTCGGTTGAGATCGATCGGCTCGAGCTCCTCGACTGGGACGTAACCGACCCGGATCGGCCGATCGCCGTGGTCGAGGTCGACTGCTCGGCGGGAACCTACATCCGGGCGATCGCCAGGGACCTCGGCTCAGCACTGGGGACGGGCGCCTACCTGGGGGCCCTCAGCCGAACCGCGAGCGGGCCGTTCCGTCTGGCCGACGCACTGCCGCTGGACGCCGTCCGGGCGGCAGCGGGGGAGGGGCCGGCGGCACTCGCGGACTTGCTCAAGCCGATGGATTCGGGGCTCGATCTGGCGGCAATCAGGTTGACCGACGATGAGCTTAAGGCCGTCGTCCGGGGCCAGTTCATTCGGCCGGTTTCGGGCGCCCGCGGAGCCGTTGACGACCGGCCGTTCCGCCTGATTTCGAGCGCCGGCGAACTGGTTGGCTTCGGGCGCTGGGATGGGACGCGGGTGATGCCCGACAAGATCCTCATCGATGCCTGATCGCGGCGCACCCCGGGTGATCCCGGGCGGCGTCCTCGATGGCGGTGCCCGCGACTCCGAACCCAGGCTCGCGCCGGCGCCCGGCCGGCTGTTCTTCGTCGTCGGCGCATTCGACGGTCTTCATCGCGGACACATCTATCTGCTTGCCCAGCTCCGGGAGGCGGCCGCCCGACACCAGGCCCAACCGGCGGTCATCACCTTCGATCACCACCCCGACGAGATCCTGGTCGGCGCCGCGCCGCCGGTCCTGTGCGACCCGCTCGAGCGACTCGTCCGGTTCGGCCGGGCCGGAGTCGACGTGGTGGTTGTCCAGCACTTCGACACCGCCGTCCGGATGACGCCCTATGCCGAGTTCGTGGCGGCCATCGCCCGGCGCTTCGCGCTGGCGGGCTTCCTGATGACCCCGGATGCGGCATTCGGCCACGAGCGCCACGGCACCCCGGCAGCGCTGGCCGAGCTGGGCCGGTCACTCGGCTTTGCGGTCGACGTGGTCGAGCCGTTCGACATCGATGGCCGGCCGGTTCGCAGCACCGAGATCCGGGTCGACATCGCGGACGGCCGGCTGGATGCGGCTCGACGGCTCCTCGGCCGGTCGGTTGCGGTAGCCGGCCAGGTTGATCGGCGCGGCGCCGTCCGGCGGGATTTCGGCCTCGAGTTCGACTTGCCCGTGGCCCTTCCGCCGCCCGGTCGTTACCGAGTCGACCTCGAGTCCGCCTGGGCGCCCGATCAGCCGCGGGTGGCTAACCCGGTCGGGGCCATCGCCGTCGTGGGACCGAACGGGAGCATCGACATCGAGCTTACCGGCCGATCTTCGCGCCCGGTCGCGGATCGCCTCCGGGTTCGGTTCATCGGGCTGGCGGTCTAATGGCCGATCGCGCGATGGGTAACCTGAAACGATGCGGCTCGTTCGGGCGCCTGGTGCGGCGGATGGCTCGTGAGGCTCGAACGAAGACCGCGCCGGCGCTGTGCGATAGCGGTATTGGTCACATGAACGCGGGCTCGCGAGTCAATGACATGACCCCACCAACCGCCGGAACGTGACGCATGGACGACCAGGACTGGCTCGCCGAACGCTTCGAGGCAAACCGCTCCCACTTGCGCGGCGTCGCCTTTCGGATGCTCGGCTCTGTGAGCGAGGCGGACGACGCCGTCCAGGAAGCCTGGATCCGCCTGAGCCGCACCGATACGAGCGATGTTGACAACCTGCGGGCCTGGTTGACGACGGTCGTCGGGCGGGTCTGCCTCAACATATTGCGATCGCCCGCACCCCCCGGTCGAGCTCGGTGCACAGCCGGCTCACCTCGCTCTTGCTGATCCCCTCAAGGCCCATCGCCCGCACGAGCGCATCGACCTTGCGCGGGCTGACGCCCTGGACGTACGCCTCCTGGATGACTGAGATCAGGGCGCGCTCGGCCCGCCGCCGTGGCTCGAGCAGCCAGCTCGGGTGGGAAGACCACGCGGTGGCCCTCGCCGTCACGGGCCTCGATTTACACCACTGGTTGGGACACTACTGTCACGGGCCAGGGCGTCGACCGCAAATTCATGCCGAGCCAAGCGTGGCGCTGGACAAGTTGTGGCCCTCGATGGTCGAGTTGCTCTCTGATCCGACCCAGAATCGCCGATTTGTCGTACTGGGCGCACACGCGGGCGAATCCGTCGCGCTATTGCCAGCGGCCAGCGGCCGAACAGCGACGCGCCAGCGCCCCACCCAGCGGCCCGTGGCCGCGAGACGGGGCGACGACCGGCCGAGCGTGCCACGACCCAACGTCGAGCACGGGCTGGGGGCACTCACGCGCCCCTGTGGTACCATCCGCCGGTCAAACAGATGAAACAATCAACGAATTCGTGTTCGGAGGACCGAGTGCCGCTCGCGCGGGAGATGAAGCAACAGGTGATCGGGGAGTACGCCGTCGTCGACGGTGACACCGGCAGCCCGGAAGTCCAGGTCGCGCTCCTGACGGAGCGGATCAAGACCCTCACGGAGCACCTGCGCAGCTTCCCCAAGGATAACCATTCGCGTCGCGGCCTCCTCAAGCTCGTCGGTCAGCGCCGTCGCCTTCTTGCCTATCTCATCAAGAAGGACAACACGCGCTACCGGACCGTCATCGGACGGCTCGGACTCCGCCGCTAGGCGCACGCCGCCCTGGACCTCGGGTCATCCCCGGGGTCCTTTCGCGTCAGACGCAAGCGACGATCCGGGTAACGCGCCCGCAGGTCCTTCCTCCGCACGTCAAGGAGGATCAGATTTCCGTGCCTCAAGTGCCTCAGACATTCGAGACCCAATTCGGTGGTCGGACGCTGACCATCGAGACCGGCCGCATGGCCCGACTCGCCGGCGGCTCGGTGACCGTCCGCTACGGCGACACGATGGTCCTCGGGACCGCCAACCGTTCCGAGCCTCGGCCCGGCCTCGACTTCTTCCCGCTGACCGTCGACTTCGAGGAGCGGATGTACGCCGCCGGCAAGATCCCGGGCGGCTTCATCAAGCGTGAGTCGCGCCCCTCGGAAGCTGCGATCCTGGCCGCCCGCCTGACGGACCGCCCGATCCGGCCGCTCTTTCCCGAGGGCTACAAGGACGACGTCCAGCTTGTGATCACGGTCTTCTCCACCGACCAGGAGAACAACCCGGACATCCTGGGCACCATCGCCGCTTCGGCCGCGCTGACGATCAGCGAGATCCCGTTCCAGGGCCCGATCGCCGCCGTGCGGATCGGTCGGATCGGTGGCGAGTTCGTAGTCAACCCCACCCACAGCCAGCTGGCCGACTCTGAGCTCGACCTGATCGTCTCGGGCACCCGGGACGCAATCATGATGGTCGAAGCCGGAGCCAACCTGTTGCCTGAGGACGTGATGGCCGAGGCCATCCTCTTCGGACACCGGGCCCTCCAGCCAATCGTTGACCTGCAGGACGAGCTGCGGACCGCCCTCGGCAAGCCCAAGCGCCTGCCGTACCTCGAGCCGCTGACCGAGTCCGTCCTCGACTTCGTCAAGCTGGCGGCCGCCAAGGCCGAGCTCGTCGTCCTCGACGTCGAGACCACTGGTCGCGACCCGAAGATGGCCGACCTGCTGGAGATCGGCGCCGTCAAGATCAAGGCGGGCAAGATCACCGATCGCTGGTCGACGCTGGTCGATCCGGGCCGCTCGATCGTCGGCCACCAGATGCACGGCATCACCGACAAGGAGATCAAGGGCGCGCCGACGCCGAAGGAAGCTGCCAAGCAGTTCCTGAAGTTCGCCGGCGACGCGGTCCTCGTCGGGCACAACGTCGGCTTCGACCTCGGCTTCCTCGAAGAAGCCCTGGGGGACGGCTTCAGGTTCGAAGCCGGTCACTACCTCGATACCCTCGTTCTGGCCCGCGAGGGCTACCCGGACTGGGCCGAGAGCTACAAGCTGGGCGACCTCGCCCGGTTCTTCGGGATCGAGCTGAAGGATGCTCACCGGGCATTGCCCGATGCCGAGGCAACCGCGCAGCTGGTCCTGACCTTCGCAGGGGACCTGCCCAACCGGCTGGAAACCCTCGGTGAGGGCATCGAAGCGTCCGTCCGATCGACTCGCACCGGTGGCGACGCCAAGGGCCTGCTCGAGCTGGCCCGGCGCCAGGCGCGGGTCTCGAAGAGCCTGTTCGGCCTCGTCCACAAGAAGACCGTCCGTAAGCTGGTCCTCAACGACGGCATCCGGATGGACGGCCGCGCCCTCGACGAGATCCGTCCGATCACCGTTGAAGTCGGACTCCTTCCCCGCGCCCACGGCTCGGGACTGTTCACCCGCGGTGACACCCAGGCCCTGACCGTCGCGACGCTCGGACCGTCCTCGGACGTCCAGCGGATCGACACGATCGGCCCGGAGGTCTCGAAGCGCTACATCCACCACTACAACATGCCGCCGTACAGCACGGGCGAGAACAAGATGATGCGCGGTCCCGGCCGGCGCGAGATTGGCCACGGCCACCTCGCCGAGCGGGCGCTCCTGCCGGTTCTTCCGAGCCAGGAGGAGTTTCCGTACGTCATTCGGCTGGTCAGCGAGTGCGTGACCTCCAATGGTTCGACCTCGATGGCCTCGACCTGCGGCTCGACGCTCGCCCTGATGGACGCCGGCGTGCCGATCAAGGCGCCGGTTGCCGGCGCGGCGATGGGCCTGATCTCGGAGCCGGACGGCCGCTTCGCGGTTCTGACCGACATCCTGGGCAAGGAAGACTCCTTCGGTGACATGGACTTCAAGGTCACCGGCACCCGCGACGGAATCACTGCCCTCCAGATGGACATCAAGGTCAAGGGCATCAACGAGGCGATCATCCGGGGCGGCCTGGCCAAGGCGCTCACAGCCCGGCTCGAGATCCTGGACAAGATGGTCGGCGTCCTGCCGGCCGCACGGGACGAGATGAGCGAGTTCGCCCCGCGCATCGTCACGATCAAGATCAACCCGGAGAAGATCCGCGAGATCATCGGCAAGGGTGGCTCGATGATCCGCAAGATCCAGGAAGAGACCGGGACCGAGATCAACGTCGAGGACGACGGCTCGGTCGAGATCGCCGCGATCTCGGGCGAGAACAGCCGCAAGGCGATCCAGTGGATCGAGTCCCTGACCAAGGAGGTCGAGATCGGCTCGCTGTACCTGGGCAAGGTCACCCGGATCATGGGCTTCGGCGCATTCGTCGAGATCCTGCCGGGCAAGGAAGGCCTCGTCCGGATCGGCGAGCTCGCCGATTACCACGTCCCGACCGTCGAGGACGTCGTGTCCGTCGGCGACGAGGTCATGGTCGTCGTCACCGAAGTTGATCGCCAGGGACGGATCAACCTGTCGCGCAAGGCGGCCATGCAGCGCCACCTCGCCAAGGAAACCGTCTAACCAGGGCGCTCGCGCCTTGTGCCCGGTCGGTTCGACGATCGGGCACAGGCCCCGCCAGGTCAGGCCAACCAAGTCCGCGCCCGGGAGCACCCGTTGGGGAGGCTCCGGGCGCGCTGCTATACTCGAAACGTGCCCTTGATCACCGCAGTGGAGGCGTGCCTCGAATGACGCGCCAACCGCTCACCGTCGCCGTCGTCGGCGCCACCGGGCTCGTCGGGCGGACGATGATCCAGGTCCTCCTCGAGCGTAAGTTCCCCTTTCGTGAGCTCCGGCTCATGGCGTCCGGCCGCTCGGCCGGCAGGACCACCTCCGTCGGTCGCGTCGCCTATCCGGTCATCGAGGCCACGCCCGAGGCATTTGCCGGGGTCGATATCGCCCTCTTCTCGGCCGGCGCGTCCGTTTCGGAGAACCTGGCCCCGGCTGCCGTGCGCCAGGGCACTACGGTGATCGACAACTCGAGCGCCTGGCGGATGGACCCCACCGTCCCGCTGGTGGTCAGCCAGGTCAACCCGGCCGACGCGGACGGCCACGCCGGGATCATCGCCAATCCGAACTGCTCCACGATGCAACTGGCGCCCGTGTTGATGGCCCTGCGCGACAGCGTCGGGCTCGAACGGGTGATCGTCGATACCTACCAGTCCGTGTCGGGTACCGGCGCCGACGCACTGGCCGAGCTCGAGGCGCAGGTGGGCGCCTACGTTGCCGGCGAGGCGCCGACGGCCACCGTCTACCCGCATCCGATCGCGTTCAATGCACTGCCGGAGATCGATACCTTCCTCGACAATGGCTACACCAGGGAGGAGTGGAAGATCGTCACGGAAAGCCGCAAGATCCTGCATCTGCCAGACCTCCGGATCAGCTGCACGGCCGTGCGCGTGCCGGTGTTCGTGAGCCACTCCGAGGCCGTCCACGTCGAGACGCGCAAGCGGATCACGCCCGCCCGAGCGCGCCGGCTGTTCGGAGCGGTGCCCGGGGTGGTGGTCCAGGACGATCCCGCGAACCACGTCTACCCCCTCGCCAGCGAGGCGGCCGGCCGGGACGAGGTGTTCGTTGGCCGGATCCGCCAGGATCCCTCGATCGCCGCCGGCCGCGGCCTGGCCTTCTGGGTGGTTAGCGACAACCTGCGCAAGGGCGCCGCGACGAATGCGGTCGAGATCGCCGAGCTGATCGCCGAGCGCGGCTGGATCCGGCCGGTCGCCGAGCGCGGCCAGGTCGAGTCCGGCCAGTCGGCATGATCGAGCTGGACCGAGGCGCGGGCCTCGAGGCAATCGCGGCCGAGGTTCGGGTCTGCACCCGCTGCCGCCTCCACGAGGCCCGGACCATGGCGGTCCCGGGGGAGGGCAGCCCCGATACCGAGGTCGTCTTCGTGGGCGAGGGCCCCGGCTACAACGAGGACCGCCAGGGCCGGCCGTTTGTCGGTCGCGCGGGAGCGCTCCTCGGGAAGTTCCTGACCGCGCTCGGCTGGCAGCGTGAAGATGTCTTCATCACGAACATCGTGAAGTGCCGGCCACCGGACAACCGTGACCCCGAACCGGACGAGATCGCTGCCTGCGCACCGTACCTCCGACGCCAGCTGGAGATCCTCGACCCGGCAGTGATCGTGACCCTCGGCCGGCACTCGCTGGGCCGGTTCATGCCTGGCGAGCGGATCTCGCAGGCACACGGGACCGTCCGGCCAGTCGATCCCGCGACAGGAGCGGCCAACGCCCTGGCATTCGCCCTCTATCACCCAGCAGCTGCCCTGCGCACGCCCGATATCGAGCGAACGAGCTACCAGGACGTCGCCCAGATCCCGGCGGCCCTGCTTGCCGCTAGGGCGCGCCGCGAGGCAGCTCCGGTCGCCCCGTCGTCGCCCGTTCCGCCCGTTCCCGATCCGGCAGTTGCGGCAACGCCTGATCCCGCCTTCCTGGCGCCGTCCGAGGCGCTTGCCCCGGACGACCAACTCACCCTCTTCTGAGAGAAAGAACCGACCAACTAATGGCATCTGAAACGAAGCCGCTCCGGATCATCCCGCTTGGCGGGGTTGGCGAGATCGGCAAGAACATGTACGTCTTCGAATACGGCGATGACATCGTCGTGATCGACTGCGGCCTGATGTTCCCCGACGAGGAGATGTTCGGGATCGACCTGGTCA
>PLZO01000067.1 GCA_003152165.1 Chloroflexota bacterium | reverse complement strand
GGCGGCCAGCATCGGCACCGGGCCGCAGGCAAATGCCTGGTCCGCCCAGCCCTCGTAATCGGGCACGAGATCGGTGACATAGCCGGCATGGCCGAGCGAGCCGTCGTCGGTCGCCACGATGTACTCGACCTCGTCGGGCAGGAGGTTCGAGGGGTACACCTCAGCCGCGCTGGCCGCTCCGAACAGCAGAGTAACCTCGCGACCGGCTCGGAGCGCGTCATCAGCCAGCATCCGGACCCCGGCGATGCCCAACCCGCCCGCGATCAGGAGCAGGTGGCGGCTATGCGGATCCACTTCGAACGGCCGGCCAAGCGGACCCAGCATCTCCACCCGATCGGCCGGCCGGAGCCGCGTGAACCAGTCGGTTCCCCGGNNCCGGCCCGGGAGCCGACGGTCAGGGCCGGAGCATGGAATGCCTGGAGCCACTGGCCCGGCAGGATCTCGCGGCTCTCGACCAGCTCAGCCGCGACGAGCTGCATGCTCACCCGCGATTGGCATCCTCGCCACCCGAGCTGTCGCTCCCGTGATCATCGACCGAGCTGTCGCCGGTCACCTCGGGCGCGACCAACGGGAAGGCCTCTGCCAGGGCGTCGGCGAGATCGCCGAAGACATCGGTCGGATCGTAGAAGCCCACGAGCTCCTCGGGGGTGGTCAGGACGAGCCATTCGCCGGCCGGAGTCGCCTTACCGTCGGGCGCGTCCTCTTCGTCCTCGGCCTCGACCTCGGCCCGGAACGTCCCGCTGGCCTGGATGACCAGGCGCTCCTCATCGCTTTCAACCACGAGCAGCTCGCCCAGCTCGGCGGTAAAACGACCTGCGGCGACCTGGAAGCGCTCCACAAGATCCGCCTCGGAGCGCTGGCTGCGCTCCTGGTACGACAACGCGAGGTCGTACAGCCGACGGGCGGCATCCTGTTCGCCAGTCACCGGTCCTTCATCCTGGGTTGCCGCCCACGAATCGGCAGCGGCCGCGTACGGGTCGTTCGGCGTACCGGCGGCGCCCGACGACGCCGCGTCGCCAGCCTCGTCCTGCTCGCCATCTTCGTTGGCGTCGGCTGCCAGTCCGGCAGCGACTCGGGCTGCTTCGGTGAACGCCGTGTACAGCTCGGCCGGGCTGTACAGCTCGACAAGCTCGGCTGCCGACTCCACGACCTCGGTCTCGTTGCGCCACTCACCGGTCGCGTCGTCGAGGTAGCGGCTCCGGCTCCGGAAGCTCAGATCGGGGGCGATCGACAGGTAGTCGGGATCCTCGTCGATCAGGGTCAGCCCGCCGATCTCCCGAATCGCGGACGCGTTGGCCTCCAGGAACCGCTGGAACTGCTCGGCGGCCCGGACCAGGTAGTCCGACCGTTCGAGCGATGCGTCCCGGGCCAGGGCGCTGAGCAGATCGATGCGTGTGCGGTCCATCGCTTCGCCTCCGGTTACGGGTGGTACTCGAGGTCGGTGCCCATCCGCTCTCGGAGGAACATCGAGTGATGTCGTTCGAAGATCCATTCGCCGGCCCGGTGACCGAGCGCGCGTGTCGCCTCGTCGGCCTCCAGCTTGTCGAGCGTGGCGTAGTCGGGCAGCTCCAGCAGGATCAGGTTATCGAAGTCCCAGCCGTGGGCCACGTTGTACCAGCCGAGAAAGCGGATGCCGTACTTCTGCTCGTACTCCCGGACCTGGCGCGGAAAGATCGTGCGCATAAAGAACTTGAAGAATGGATCGCGGCCCCGGCGGACGGAGAAATAGGTCGCGAGCACGGGCACGGGCAGACATCCTCCAGCGTGGTCCCGTCATCGGGCGCGGGGGCTATTGTCGCACGCCGCTTCCGTCGGCCGGGTCCTCCGGCGCAGCGCCCTCGGAGGCCGTCGACAGGTCCGCCTCAGCCGTGGACGGCGAGGCGGCGTCCTCGAGTTCGCCGACCGTCCGCGAGGCGCTGTTCAGCGGGCGCCGCCGGGTGCGCCGATCCGCGGCGATCAGGCGCATCAGGAAGATCATCGTCTGGCCGCTCACCAAGAGCACGCCGATGACCAGGAACAATAGGCCGGCACTGACGACTTCGGGCCAGCCGGCGACCGCGCTGATCGGGGTCAGGATCACCAGGATCGCCAGGACCACGAGCTGGAAGCGGAAGCAGCCCAGGCCAGGTCCGCGCTCCGGCTCGAGGTCGGCACCCTTGTACTGGATCGGCGGCTGGTTGATCACGCCGGAACGATACGGGAGCGGCTGGGATCGCGCCGGGGGTTGGACCTCGAGCCGCTACCATCCGGTTGTGCCTCCGCCACCCTCCGATCGACCCGACCCACGACCCGACCCGAGGGAACGCTTCGGCTGGCACCCAGAGCCGGAGCTGATCGGCTACGACGACGAGACACGTTCTCGACCGGCTCTCGAGGCCCTCGGCAAGGCGGCCTGGGCAGCGGGGCTCGACTACCTCTACGGCGAGGCCTTCCGGCGGGCCATGGGCGAACCGGCGGGCTACGCAGCGCTGCGCCGGGTCTTCTACGGCAGCGCGGCCGATGGCTCGACGGCCGCGCCGGCCGAAGCGCCCCGCGGGCCGACGACCTCGGACGCCCTCATCGAAGAGTTCCGGAGCCGCCTCGCGCCGCACAATCTCAACGCCTACCATCCCCGTTCGCTGAGCTACTTCACGCCGCCGCCCCTGGTCATGTCAATCGTCGGCGAGGTCCTCGCCCAGATCCTCAACCAGGGCGTGGATGTCTGGCATGCCGGCCCGTCGAGCGCGTTCGTCGAAGAGGAGGTCGGCCGCTGGCTGTGCAGTCTGGTTGGCTACGGACCGGACAGTTTCGCGGTCCTCACCTCCGGTGGCGTGATGGCCAACTTCATGGCGTTGACCGTGGCCCGCGACATCCACCTGGCGGAGCTCCTCGATCTGCGCCGGCCACCTCGGGGTCGGGAGCTCGAAGGCCATCGCGTCTATGCCTCGGACCAGGCCCATTTCTCGATCAGCCGCGCCCTCGACGAGCTCGGCTTCCCCAGCGCCACCCTGCACGTCGTGCCGGCCGATGAGCGGTTCCGACTGCGCGGCCCGGCGGTGGCTGCCGCCATCGCCGATGATCGAGCCCGCGGCCTGCGGCCGTTCGCGATCTGTGCCGTGGCCGGCTCGACCAACACCGGCGCGGTCGACTACACGGCTGAGCTGGCGGACCTGGCCGAGCGCGAGCGCCTGTGGCTGCACGTGGATGCGGCCTACGGCGGTGCGGCCCGGCTGTCCGCTCGCGACGCGGCCCGGGTGGCGGACCTCGAACGGGCGGACTCGGTCACGATCGATCCACACAAGTGGTTCTTCCAGGCCTATGACATCGGAGCGCTGGTCGTCCGCCGGGGTGCCAACCTCCTCCAGACGTTCCAGCGCAGTCCCGAGTACTACCGCGGCGGCGAGCCCGAGGCAGGCACGCACCGCGACGGCGTCGGCGACGGCCTGGGCATGAGCGAGCCGCTCAACTTCTACCAGCGCTCGATGGAGGGCACCCGCCGATTCCGGGCGCTCAAGCTGTGGCTGAGCTGGAAGCACCTCGGCACGGACGGCCTCGGCCGGCTGGTCGAGGCGAACAATGACCTGGCTACCTACCTTGCCCGGCGGATCGCGGAGCGCGACGACTTCGAGGCACTGCCGTCTGAGCCGGAGGTTAGCGTCGTGTGCTTCCGACACCTGCCCGGCGGGCGGGCGACTGCCGGCGGCCTCGATCCGACCGCCATCGACGCCCACCAGGACGCCCTCCAGGTTGCCCTCGAGGCCTCCGGCGACGGCTGGCTGTCGACGACCCGGCTGCACGGCCGAACCTATCTCCGGGCCGGGATCGTCAACTTCCTGACCGTCGAGTCGGACATCGACCGGCTGCTCGACGACCTGTGCCGGCTGGCTGCCGAGACCTTGATGTCGGGCGGCTGATGCGCGGCGACGAACCCCCGGCCGAGCCCCGAGCCGAGATCATCGATGTGACGGGCGATCCCCAGGCGTGGTCGGATCCCTCGGCAGCAGGTGGGCAGCGTTCGGCGGGGCCGGGCGCACAGGTAGGCAGCGGCAGGCCCGTCGGCCCAATCGGGCGACGATCATCCCGGGCGGTGATCGCGGGCGCCGGGCTGGTCGTGATCCTGGGCGTGGCGGTCGTTGTCGCCTTCAATACGCTGGGCGACCCCCGGCCGGCCGTCCTGCCAAAGTCGGCGTCGGTCCCTCGGTTGACGGGGTTCCCGGGCACGGCCGGGGGCCTTTCGGTGGTCAGCATCAGCACGGCGACAGCCACGGCCGCTGACGCTTCGATCGGCGCCGGCGAGCTGGCAGTCGGCGGTTGGTACACCGCGGTGCGCCTGGTCGAGTCGTGCCGGCCCAGCCTCC
Source organism: Chloroflexota bacterium (assembly GCA_003152165.1). Classification (GTDB taxonomy): domain Bacteria; phylum Chloroflexota; class Limnocylindria; order Limnocylindrales; family CSP1-4; genus Palsa-1033. Next base: position 8,946 of record PLZO01000067.1, on the reverse strand, counting down.
AACCCATTGGCACCTGCGTCTCGGACTGGAGCTCGGTCCTCGAATCGAGGCCGGACACCGTCTGGAGCGTTGAGCCAGGCGGCCATCCGCACGAGGCCGGAACGGACTCGATCAACCCCACGTTCATCGATCCGATCGGCCCGCCCACGTTCGAAAGCCTGAACCCCGGCGGGCCACTCGAGGTGATTCCACCCAGCCCGGTCGTGCTGATCGGCCACTTCCATGACGGTCGCCTCCCGGTCGGCTCGGGGTTCGTCGTCGACGCGGTGGCCGACCTGACCGGGACGGTCAGCACCAGCCCAGGCAGCAGCGCGGTGGCGACGACCCAGCTCACCGCCCAGGCGGTCGTCACGGAGATCCGGAGCCACCTCCAGCCGGCCGGCTTCGTGCTTGGCTTCGGGCCCGTCCAATGGGCCGTCGATGCCTCCGTCGTGCCGGTCGTCGAGTCCTCAGCCGACGGTCCACCGGCCGACGGCCGGACCGTTTGGCTGGTCCGCGGGTACCTCGGCTCGCCGCCCGGGTCGGCCGTCGGTTCGACCGGCCGGGTGGTCGCCAGTTGGATGGGGATCGACGATGCGACGGGCCAGGTGTGGGGACCACTAGCCACGATGACCGTCCCTGGGCCGCCCACAGCCGCTTTCCCGGCCACGATCGAGGATCTAACGGTGCAATCGGTGGGCCAGGCGCTGGCCGCGGCGCGAACCGGCCAGGGCCTCGTCGCGATCGGCGGCTACCTGAGCAACGACCGGGCGCCCGAAGGCTGTCCGCCGGCGCCGACCACCGGTAAGCCGAATCCCTGTAGCGATACCCGGCTGGCCCTGATCGACCGGGCGGGTTCGATCCTCCAGCCGAACGACGCGACGTTCCTGTACGACCTGGCTAGTCCGGCCGGCCTGCCGTCGATCACCCCCCTCATCCTGGCCGGTACCAGCGCACCCGATCCCTGGGCCGGGCTGAGCGGCCTTGCGGCCCGGGTGGGGCCGAGACGCGTGGTCCTCATCGGGGAGTTCGGCGACCCGCGCTCGCCGCAGTGCGCCCCGCGACCGGGCGGCGGCAACGCCGGTTGCGACCTCTCGTTCGTCGTCGACCAGATCGCGTGGATCGAGGACGTGCCCCAGGGACCGAGCATCCTGATCGACCACGGCATTGCGACGGGTCACACCGCTGCGCAGATTCTTGCCGTCGCCCGAAACTGGCTCCCGCCGGGATCCGCGACCTCGATTGTGGCGATCACCGCCACCTCGGCCGGCCACTCGGCTGGCCTGACCGGGTACCGGTTGGCGGGGCCGGTGACGGGAATCATCTGGATCGTGCGCCTGGCCGGCGGGCTGTCGAGCTCGCTCTCGGGCGGAGGCTACCTGGTCGTGGAAGACCAAACCGCGGCGGTCGTCGAGCAAGCCTGGTTGGTGCTGCCCAGCCCATGAAGCCAGGCGGTGGCAACTACGAGGCCGGAGGCGGCTCCACGGGCGGCTCCAGGGCCAGATCGTCAACAACCTCGACGCCGGGCAGCGCGAGCAGGATCGCCGGCGGCGCCTTTACCTTCCAGGAACGGCTTCCGCCACCCAGGATGATCTCGGTACGGGCCATCACCCGGTGGTCCACCCAGATCGGCAGGTCCGGCGGCAGGCCGAAGACCGTCACGCCGCCGAGCTCCATCCCGGTGAGCGCGCGGGCCTCCTCGAACGATGCGAACGAGGTCCGTTTGACACCGAGGCGAGCCCGGACCGCCCGGTTAACATCCAGCCGGGTCGTGGCCAGCACGACGCATGCGGCGTAGCGCGGCGGATCGGACTTGCCCACGACCACGATCGTGTTGGCCGAGTCGTTCGGCGAGTAGCCGTAGGCCGCGCAGAAGGCGGCGGTGTCGGCCAGGGCCGGGTCACATGCGATCAGCTCGAACGGCGTTCCGAGGGGGGCCAATGCAGCCTCGAGCGCCCGGGCGACTGGATCCGAATGGGCCATCGCCTCAGGCCTCGAAGGCGAGCCGGCCGTTGGCGACGGTCAGGAGCACTCGGCCGGGCAGCTCCCGGCCGAGGAGCGGGCTGTTCTTGCCCCTCGATCGAAGTGCCTCGGGCTCGACCAGCCAGGACTCCGACCGGTCGATCACGACGAGGTTGGCTGACTGCCCTTCGACCAGGCCACCCGTGCCGGGCCAGCCGCCGGCCTGCAGCAGCGCAGCGGGCCCGCTCGTCAGCGCGGCAATCGCCCGGCGGAGCGGCAGCCGACCGGCATCAACAGCCGCGAGCAAGACGCCGATCGCCGTCTCAATCCCGCTGATCCCATTCGCAGCAAGGCCGAATTCGACTGCCTTGTCGATCCGGGCGTGCGGTGCGTGGTCCGTCGCAACCGCGTCCGCGGTGCCGTCCAGCAGTGCCGCAAGGCAGGCCGCGGCATCGACCCGGTCGCGCAACGGCGGGTTTACCCGGAGGGATGTTTCATACGGGCCGGCCACCTGGGCGACGCCCAGCCACGGATCCGCGTCGTCCTCCCAGGCCCAGCCCCGGGCGCCGGCGATCCAGGTGTCGGTCAGGGCCAGGTGGTGGGGGGTCACGTCACAGGTCACCGGCAGGCCGGCCGCCTTCGCCCGGCGCACTAGGTCGAGTGCTCCGGCGGTCGAGAGGTGGGTGAAATGGAGCTGGGCCCGGGGCTCGTCACGGAGCACGTCGGCCAGGATCGCCAGGCCCCGGCCAACCGGCCCCGACTCCGCGGCCACCGGCCAGCCGCGCAGGCCGAGGACGGTCGCCACCAGGCCCTCATTCGCCTCAGCACCATCGGTCAACCCGGGATCCTCGGCATGGTCGACAACCGGCCGGCCGAGCATCCCCGCGTAGAGCAGGCCACTGCGCAGGATCGCAGCGGACCGAATCGGCGCCCCGTCATCCGAGAAGCCGATTGCGCCGGCATCACTGAGCTCGCCCAGGGCCGCCAGTGACTCGCCCCGGCGGTCGACCGTCAGCGCGCCGTAGACAAGCAGCTCCACCGGTGAGCCGGACTGCTCGGCCGCGGCCAGGACTCGACCGAGGACGCTCGCCTCGTCGATCGCCGGCTGGGTGTTGGGCATCGCGCAGACCGTCGTGAAGCCACCGTGGGCCGCCGCGGCCAGCCCCGTCGCAACGGACTCGGCCTCCTCGAAGCCCGGCTCACGCAGGTGGGCGTGCAGATCGATGAAGCCGGGCACTACGATCACCCCACCGGGCTCCACTCCGGCGCCCTCGGCATCGTCCAGCCAGGTCACGGCCTCGAGCCGGCCCTCGTGGACGACGATCTCGCCGGGCCCCTCCCGGCCGGCGACCGGATCGACCAGCCAGGCCCGGCTGATCTCCAGGTCGGCGACGCGTCGGCCGATCTCCAGCGATCCATCCAGCGTGGCGCTGGCCCGGTCAGCCACCGGTTTCCTCGGCCGCCCCGGCTCCGGCCAGCAGGTAGAGCAGGGCCATCCGGACGGCAACACCGTTGGTGACCTGCTGGGTGATCACGGAGCGAGGATGGTCGGCGACCTCCGGGGCGATCTCGATCCCCTCGTTCATCGGGCCGGGATGCATGACCAGGGCGTCGGGCCTGGCCAGGGCCAGCCGCTCGAGGGTCAGGCAGTACCGTGCGGCGTACTCGCGCAGCGAGGGCAACAACCCGGCCGCCATCCGCTCGCGCTGGAGGCGCAGGGCCATGACAACGTCGGCATCGCGCAGCGCAGCCGTGACGTCACTGGTGACCCGGAAGCGGCCGTGGCCGGGTACTCCGGGCGAGACGGCGGCCCACCGCTCGAAGCCGCCCAGGAGCGTGGCCGGAGCACACAACCACAGATCCGCCCCAGCGGCCGTCAGGCTCCAGATGTTCGACCGGGCAACCCTCGAGTGGAGGACATCGCCCAGGATCACGACCTTGCGACCGCGGAGGTCGCTGCCGGGCAGATGTTGGCGCAGGGTGAACAGGTCGAGGAGGGCCTGGCTGGGGTGGGCGTGCCAGCCGTCGCCGCCGTTCAGGATCGAACCCGAGAAATGCTCGGCGGCGAGGTGTGCGGCGCCTGAGGAGGGATGGCGGATCACGATCATCCGGGCGCCCAGGGCCTCGATGGTGCGGATCGTGTCGATCAGCGATTCGCCTTTCGAGACGCTGCTCGAAGCAGCCGCGATGTTCACGACGTCGGCCGACAGGTTCTTGGCGGCAACTTCGAAGCTGACCTGGGTCCGGGTCGACGCCTCATAGAACAGGATCGTCACGGCGGTCCCGCGCAGGGCGGGCACCCGGGCGATCGGCCGAGCGAGGACCTCTTTCATCGCCTGGCTCGTGCGCATGACAAGCTCGATCTCGGGCCAGCTGACGGCGTCGAGGTCGAGCAGGTGGCGATGCGGCCAGGTGATCGGCTGGGTTGCCGGCGGCGCATCGACCGAGGGGACGGGGAGGGCCGTCGCGGCCGATGCCGTGGCGACCCGGTCGACGGACGCGGCGGTCATCCCAGGGCGCCTGCGACCGCCGGCATGCGCTCAACACGATCGATCACGACGCCATCCTCGGCATCCGTCTCCTCGAGATGGACCCGGACCAGCTCCTCACGGGAGGTTGGCACGTTCTTGCCCACGTGATCCGCCCGGATCGGGAGCTCCCGGTGGCCGCGGTCCACGAGCACCGCCAGGCGAATTGCCTGGGGCCGCCCGAAATCGACCAGGGCATCCATCGCCGCCCGGATCGTCCGGCCGGTGTACAGGACATCGTCGACCAGAACGATCGTGGCGCCGTTGAGGTCGAACGGCAGTTCCGTGCCCTTGACGACAGGCTGCTGAGCGATGAGCGACAGGTCGTCGCGATAGAAGGTGATGTCGAGCGCTCCGACGGGCAGGCGGACTGCCTCGTTCTCGAAGATCGCAGCGGCAATCCGGTGGGCGAGCGGCACCCCTCGGCGCTGGATGCCGATCAGGACCAACCCAGCCGTTCCGGCCTGCTTCTCGACGATCTCGTGGCTGATCCGGATCGTCGCCCGGCGGATTTCATCCGCGGTCATGATCTGGCGACCCGTCATGCTCTCCTTCCCGGCCTCACAGAACCGGTCGTTAAAGGTCGAGTGCAGTCTAGCGCAGGGTCACCCGACGCCGCCCGGATCAGGCCGCCCTGAGCCGCCCATCAGTAGATCGAGACGGTTACCGGGGTGAGGCCCGACCATGACGCGCAACCACACACAGCGAAGAAGTCGGGCCGGTACATATCAATGACCCGGGTTTGCGTGATCGCCGCCGATGGACCCCAGTCATTGACCACGCGGTCCAGGCAGCCGCCTGCGCCGCACACCCTGATGATGGTCCCGGCCGGCAGACGCATGGCCGTGGTACCGTTGTTGTAGAAGCTGGCCACGCCGCGGACGGTGTACTTCGGGGGCTTGATCGCGGCCGTGAAGCCGGGGACGGGCTGGCTGCGGACCGCGGCCCGGACGAGGGGGATCGCGAGGACGTCTGGCAGGGGCTCGGCGAAGCGCGCTGAGGCGTCCACAGCGTTGGCCGAGCGCAAGGCGGGATCAGCCGCCGCGACCACCGAGGTGGTCACGCCCGACGCGTCGTTTTGCAATGGCTGGAACGCCGCGGCCTCGATGGCACGGACGGGGCTGGGGGTTCGCGAGCCCACGTTACCGGGTGCGGCGACCAGGGCGAGCGCGGCGCAAAGCACGGCGCACGCGACAAACTTGAGTCGCACTGCCGGCAGGATAGCCCGATTCGCTGCAGCGGACAACCCATCCGGGTGATAGCCGGCGACGGCCCGCTGCTGGCCGAGGTCAGGGCACGACGATCAGGGCACCACTGTCGATCGACTGAATCGAGGTCTTGCCCGCATTCGCGCCGATCCAGGCGAGCACCGAGAGGCGGCTGCCGTTGCCGTCCTGGCCGGGTGGCGTGGCCCACACGAGCTGGCCGTCCCTCAGGGCGAATCCACGCAACGCAGGCGTGTCCGTCAGCAGTCCCGGGGACGTCGAGCTCAGCTGACCCGTCTTCGGGTCGATCGTGAGCAGGCTGAGCTGACCGAGCCCGGGGTTGTTGGCATCGGCTATCCACACCCCGAGGTGCTCCCCGGACAGATCCCAGCGCAGGTCCCAGTCGGTCACGGCGCCAAGCGGCAGGGGGTGGGCGGCAGCGGCCCCGCTCGGACCGTCGACGGCAGTACTGACTGTGCTCCAACTGGCAACCTGGAGCTGGCCCTGGAATGGATCCCACATCCCGCTCGCCGGGTCGAAGACGAGCGTGCCCGCCCAGTACGCGACCCATGTGCCCGACGGGTCAACCACCGGTCGCCAGCCGTCGAGGCCGACGATCCGGGTGGCCTGGCCCGACGCCGGATCGATCAGGAAAGCGGCGGGCGTGGCCAGCACGGGCGAGCCGCTGGGACTGGCCTGGGGCAACGCCGACGTATCCGCGGATGGGCCCAGCGACCCGGCAGCGCTGGGCGGCGGTCCGGTCAGGCTGCCCGGGGCGGCGGCCGGACCGAACGCCGGGTCGCCCGGCGAAGCTGGCGCGGCGCTGCCATCAACCTCGACCGGGATCGCCCGGCTGACCAGGATCTGGCCGTCGACCCAGCCTGAGAAGACCGAGCCGTGGTCCGCCGTGATCGGCTGGGCGGTTGGCCAGCCGGCCTGCCAGACGTAGACATCCGGGCCGGTCGATGTGCCGGCCGGCCGGGCCGAGAAGGCAAACCACAGGCCGTCCGGGCTATACGCCGCCTCATCACCAACGAGCGTGACGTTGCTCATGATCGCCAGGCTGGCCGCCGCCGTCGGAGCCGGGCTGCCAATGAGCGCCGGGCTCATCGGAGGTGGCGACGCCGATCCGCCCGGGGCCGAGCTCGCAGAAGGGGTGGGCGTGGCCGCCGGTCTCGTCTCGGCCGGCGTCGGCACCGCCGTCGCGGGCGACTCAGAGCCGGGAACCGGGCTGACGGCCGGCCCAGCGCTGGCGCCGGCACTCGCGAGTGGACTCGAACCCAGTCCCGAGCTCGACTCTGCGACGGCGGGGACAGCCATCACGAACAGCGTCGTTCCAAGCTGATTCGGGGCAGGCGCGATCGCAACGGCCTGACTGGCATTCGACGGCGAGAGGACGAGCGAACTTGGAACAGTCGGCAGGCTGGCCAGGCTGCGCGACATCCCGGCCAACGGGGCACAGTCCGGCTCGTCGCCGGCCGGACAGACCTTGTTCACGCGGGCGGTCACCAGGGACAGGCCGCCCGACCCCTTCATGACAACCCAGGTCACCTCGGACGTGGGCACGGTCAATGGGGTGACGATCGGGGCGGAAGACGGCGCGAGCCCGGCACCGCCGCCGGACGTTGCCACGCCCAGATCCGCCGGGCTCGTGCCCAACAGGGTCGGCCCGACCATCGCGAGCACGAGGATCAGGGCGAAACCGCTGCCCAGGACCGCCACTGGCCCCCAGCGTCGAGGTGTTCGGCGGACGACCCGGGGGCGCCGGGCGTGCTCGCGCTCCAGGGCGACGCTCACCCTGGCCCACAGGTCGCGCGGCGGCTCGATCGGGGGCAGCACGCGCAAGGCCAGCCGGTCCGCCTCGTATCCGGCGACCGACGCCCGGCACGAAGCACAGTCCGCCAGGTGCGCCTCGAGGGCAACCTCATCCGCCGCCTGGAGGGCCTGGTCGAGGCGGCCGGCGGCCAGCTGGCGAGCCCGCTCATGGCGCATCGGCTGGGTCATCGCCGGGCCCGCCGATCAGAGCCGCTACCGGCGGTTCCGGCCGGGTGGCTCGGGCCGGATCCGGCAGGCGCACCGGCCTCCTCGGCAGCCTCGGCATCACGCTCCGCCGCGAGCTCCCGACGGAGGCTGTCGCGGGCCCGGGTCAGCAGCGCCCGGGCAGCCACGTGGCTCACCCCGAGGGCGGACGCGAGCTCGAGGCCGCTGAGATCGTGCAGCTCGGCCAGCAGGAGGGCGGCCCGCTGGCGCTCGGGGATCCGGGCCAGGGCCCGCTGTAGATCGCTACTCAGGCGGCCCTCCATGGCGAGGTGCTCGGCCGAGGGTGCCGATCCGTACGACTCACCGGTCCACGGAAGGAACCGGACGATCTTCCGGCGCCGGATCTCGTCGAGTGCCACGCGGTGAGCGATCTGGTACAGCCACGCCCGGGCGTGAGCGGGGTTCTCGAGCGAGCCGTGAGCGCGGTAGGCCTTGATGAAGGCGTCCTGGGTCAGGTCGGCGGCGAGCTCCGAATCGCGCAGCATCCGAACCAGGTACGCGTAGATCTCGCCGTGGTGCTTCTGGAAGAGCTCCTCGACGAACGCATCGGCGGCGGTCCGGGCGGGTGATCCCGTCAAGACGCGTTCCGCCGGCAGGCTGAGTTGGGCAAGCCGACCGATCTGGTCCACGGGCCAAAGACGGCCTTGCCGGCGAGCGTGTGACGCGACCCGTTCATCCAGTCCCGCGACCGCGCGCCGAGCGAAGCAGCTCCTCGACCGCGTCCTCCGGTGAAACCGGGTTGACCGGGAGGCCGGTACCCAGCTCGAGGCCGGCAATCTCGCGCAGGCGTGGGTGGATCTCCCAGTGCCAGTGGTAGGTCCCATCGATCCGCTCGCGCAGCGGCGCCGTGTGAAGGACCAGGTTGTGGGGCGGCCCATCGAGCGTGCCGAGCAGGCCCAGGACCCGGCGCAGCGCCTCCGCCGTGGCCAGCACATCAGCGTCGCTGGCCCGGCCGAAGTCGGCGGCATGGACCCGCGGGACGATCCACGCCTCGAACGGCGAACGCGACGCATACGGCGCGAAGGCCACGCTCGAGGAATCCTCCCACAGCAGGCGCTCGCCGTGTGCCACCTCGTCACGGGCCAGGCGGCAGAAGGGGCACTCACCTTCGCGGATGACGAAGCGGGCCGCCCCGCCGATCTCCTCGGCGACGCGATGCGGCACCTGGGGCAGGTCATACAGGTCCAGGCACAGGTGGTCGGTCCGCGCCCCAGCCTGGGCCCCCCAGTTCT
>PLZO01000073.1 GCA_003152165.1 Chloroflexota bacterium | reverse complement strand
TCCGTCGGCGGTATCTGGCTGACTCTTGCCAGACCGGCGTGATGTCATTGGGGCGGCGCGAGAGGAGTAGCACCCACACTATCCAACTGTCGATCCGCGTCGAGCTGGAGCCCGTCACGAACCCTCTGGGGTACGTTCATTGGACGGCGGAGAGCGCGTAGACCTCAGTGGCCGAAAAGGCCGTTACGTGAAGGGGGGCCGCGCTCGCGACCCCCCTTCGGTTTGAATGTCGCGGACGGCAAACCGCCCCCGAGGCTACTTGCCGGTATTCACGTACTGGATGCAGTCGCCTTGGTTCTTGAACGTTGAGCCGTCGGCACGACCGAGTGCCTGCCAGCCGCTGCCCTTGCAAGCCTCCTTGTTGGCCGGGGTCGAGAAGCCCGCGCTGAACTGGACAGCGGGCTGATACCCACCCCAGCTGACGGGATCGAGCCGGAAGGTGCCCAGCCCACCCGCGCCGTTGTCACCGTAGGCCCCGGACCACGTCGAATTCAGGTAGGTGTCCAGCGGAAGCGGGAACGTCCCCACGGACGGCTGCACGGCAACGGTGCCGTTGCCTGTCCCCGGATACGTCGCCACGTTCAGGGAGTCATATGGTCCGCCGGTGGGGGCTGTGGCCCGAAGCGGGGTCGCACCAAAGTCGCTCGTGTTGTACGCGATCCCGAAGATGAGCTTGTCCGGGGCAATGATGCCCAGACCGGTGAGATCAAAGGTGATGTTGAAGGCGAGGCCGTTGTAGCACTTGCCATCGGATGCGCGCCAGGCGAAGCCGGCACCGTAGCCGGTGTCCGGGCAGGTCGGGTCGGCGGCAGGCCGCCACGGGATCGCGAAGGTCTGCGTGACGCTCGTAATGAGCGTCCCCGGTGCCGTGCCCGCCACGTTGTACAGATTGAGCGTGATCGGGTGCGTCCAGCCGGCCGACGGCATCGACGGGTAGGCCGAGTGGAGCGCCCAGGTGCTCATCGTCACGACGACTTTCGTGAGCAGACGCTGTGTTCCCGCGAACGCGACCTGTGTGCCCCACTCGCTCGTCGAGGTGGCCTCGTACCCGACGGACGGGAGGTTCGGAGGCAGCGTGGCTGCGGTGTTGTCGAAGATCACGGTCCCGCCCGGACCTGCCGCTGCGACCGAGCTGGCGAGCAGCGTCGCCACGAGCACTGCGCCCGTTCCCGCTGTGATGAGTCGGCGGACGATCATCAATCATCTCCTCGTTTCGTACGAAAACGCCCAGCTCGCATCGCTCCCATTCGGATTGCGGAGCAGACGTCGAACGTACTAGGCCATTCGGCCCAGCGATATGCCCTTTGTCCTCTACCTTTCGGCGATTGTGGCTGGGCGGTGCCTGAATGCACCGGGTTTCTGGCGCCGGGTCGGTACCATCGCCGGCTCCATCGAGGCGTTGGACGTCGGGAGCGCCACGAGGGTGCCGGCCGATCATGAACGTGGTGGAGTCGGTCGGCTGTCGGGCACCACGCCCGAGGTCCAGCGCCCAGTCTCAAGCCCCTACGTGTCGGGCCGCCGCCTACCCGCGTCGGCGCCGCAAACGGCTGCGCTCGACGAACCGCTGGAGCGGTCTCTGGAGGAAGTCCGGAACGCCCATACTGTCGCGGAGTTCGCCTGCGGTACGATCGGTGGGATGTGAAGAGGAGCTCCATGGGCGCCATCGAGTCGGTTGGTACCCATCTCACACGGCTACTGCCGAACGCCGACGCGAGCACGCTGCGTCGCCTGGAAGATGCGGTCCGGCAACAGACCTTCGGCCGCCGCGACGTGTTGCATGCGAGGGGGATCGCGCTCCCTCCCTTCATCCTGCTCGATGGGCGCGTCATGGATCGCCGCGTTGTGGAGACGGGACGGGTGTACGCCGCGCTGATCGCAGGGCCTGGCTATTTCGGTGGCCTTCGCTCGATCACCGACCCGAACGCTGACGCGCTCTACGAGTTGGTCGCCCTGACCGACGGGAAATGGGCGACATGGGAGCCGCGACTCGTCCGAGAGCTCGCGCTACAGGATGGCGGGCTGGCCGTCGGCCTCCTCGACCTGGCATCGGATTTCGCGGTAGTTCACAACGTGCGGCTCGATGAACGGACCTTCGAGAGTGCGCGCCAGCGGATGGCCGCCATCCTCACGCGGTACGGGGAGGCGATCTTCGACACGCCCCACCCAGTTGCGCAGCGAGTCGACCTGGCAGCCATGATCGGGACGAGCCGCGTGATGATGTACCGGACATTGCGTGGGCTGGAAGCCGACGGTCTCGTGAAGCGCCACCACGGCGGCGGGATCAGCATTGTGAACCACGAGAGGCTGGCCCGACTGGTCGAGGTGGCGCCCCCGGACGAGGCTCCAGCTCTCTGACCGGATCGATCGCGAGGCGAGGTCGGCAGGCGCGTGGCGTCCTGGCGCCCCCGGACGGGCGCACGGGCATGGTAGCTAAAGACCCGTTGGACTGGTATCTGGGCACCGCGACAGCTCAGGCGGCGGGGTGATGTCCACGACCGACAACCTGCGCCGAGCAGACAGCCATGTCGTGCCCTGCGCCGTCGGGCTCCCGATGGTCCAGCTCCCCGGCTTGAAGTCGATCTCGCCATCGAGCTCTATCGAGCCACGCCGACGGCGGTCGGTGGCCAGTCGGCACGCTCTGAGCGAGCCACACCAGCTGGGTGGGCAAGGAGCGTGGGAGCCAGCCGGTCACCGACCTCGCACCCTACGGCCGACCTGGCCTCGGACGGATGACCGAGTTGTTCTCCACGCTCGCTGACGGGTGGCCGTACGATGCCGCCACGCAACGGGTGCGGATGGTGACGATCGGCCGCGCGATGTCGTACGAGACGTGGCGGTCATTGACCGACCGGGGGCTGTCCGATGGGGAGGCGAGTGAGCTCATGCTGCGGCTCGTGACCACGGTCGAGGATGGCGCCGAGCCGCGGAACTTGTTCGGCGAGGCCTATATGGGGCGCTGGATTCCGTCGTTCGAGGCTCCCGACGCGGCCGAACTCGCGTTCTTCGACCCATCCTCGTGACCGCGGATAGCTGGACCATGGGCCGCCGATCTCATTCTGCTCAGGTCAGGAAGAGCCGGGGCCCCCTCACGTCCCCCGTTGGCGTCCTCGGCTGAGGCAGATCCCGCCGACGGAATCGGTCGCCTGGGAACACCAGACACGGTTGGCCCGACGCCGACGCGACCGCTTGCCCATCGAAATCCTGACCGTTGCCGTAAGCAACGACCGGTCGGGCGATGCCGACGATCTGCTGGGCAACGATGACGAGTGCGAGAGCGAACAGGCCGATTCCGATCAGGCCGCCTCGAGCAACGATCGGGGCGACTCGCCCGACGAGTTCGAACAGGAGGGGAACCGCTCCGAAAATAGCCTAGCAGCGCTGAGTCCTGGCACGAGGCGCGAGAGATTGGCCCGACGCCCGCACGATGAACGGTTCGTGCGCGACCGGCGACACCAGCTAGTGTTCCAGCGCGGAAGTGAC
>PLZO01000131.1 GCA_003152165.1 Chloroflexota bacterium | reverse complement strand
GGCTGGGTTCAGCCGCAGGCTCCCGCCGCGGCTCCTGGACCGGCCTGGGGTCAGGGGCCGCAGGCCCCGGCCGCGCCGCCGCCTCCGGTGGAGGGCTCTGGTTGGGTTCAGCCGCAGGCGCCCGCCGCGGCTCCCGGCCCGGCCTGGGGTCAGCCGCCCCCGCAGCCCGCCGCTCCAGCCGCTTGGGTCCAGCCACAGGCTCAGGCTCCGGCTCCTCCAGCCGGTTGGGCGCAACCGCCAGCGCAGCCCGCCGCTCCAGCCGCTTGGGTCCAGCCACAGCAGGCACCCGTCGCCGCGCCAGGAGGTGGTTGGGCGCAGCCGCAGCCGACAGCCGGCTGGGTCCAGCCGATCGCGGCGAAGGGATCGGTCACCATCCTCGCCCGGATTGCCGGACTGTTCCTCGTACTGCTCGGCCTTCTGTGGGGCGCGATCGGCGCCGTCCTGATCGTCGGCGGCACGGCCTTCCACGCATTCACCGACCAGTTCAGTGCATTGAACAGTCAAACCAGTCTCACGACGACCGGCAATGTCGTCGGCGGCGTGATCGCCGGGGTCGGGATCGTGATCCTCGTCTTCGCGATCTTTGAGGTCCTCGGAGGGATCGGCGCCCTGTTCGGCAAGACATGGGGCCGCATCCTGGGAATCCTCTACTCGCTGGTGTTCGGCGCCTTCCTGCTGGTCGCCGTCACTTCCGGCACGCAGGCCGCCGACGTCTCCGGCAACAGCGGTGTAGGCACCGGGGTGATCTTCATCGTCGTCATGTTCTTGATGTACCTGTACGCCTTGGTCGTGCTCCTCCTGCGATGGCGAGGCCACGCCCGAGCCTGACCCGGCTCGGCCGGGCGCCTGCTCGAACCTCGGTACGTGACAGATCAGGCTTCGATTGCGGCTTATGGTGGAGATCCGTCGTCTGGACAACTGAATTTGGCTCCGTTGGGTGGAAGCCACGCACGAATTGGAGTACAGCGGGTTCCGTAGGGTCCCGAGGGAGTCTCGAGTCGACCATAAGCCGTTGTTTAGGGGGGATTTGTCAGGAGGGCCAGGCCAGTTCGCCGGCGAACGTCGGAGCCAAGGGCGCGAGCGGACCTAGCGGGGGTGCGCACCCCGATACGTCGGTGGCCGGCGGGTGGGTGGCTGGCGACGGCCGCGAGACCAGAGGGCCAGAGCGGCGCCCAGCACGACGAGCGCGATGACGGCGATGACCAGGAAGATCGGTGGCCCGCCGCCGGACGACGTGTCGCCCGCGACCGGGCCGGCGCTTGGGCTGGGGCTTCCCCCCACGATCCCGATGCTCGGCACGTCGTTGCTCGCTGAGGGCAGACCCGAGGTCCCGGGCGACCCGCCGCCCGAGGTACTCGCCGACGCCCCGCCCGGTGGTGTCGCGGTGGGGTAGGGCGGGCCGGCTCCCGGGGCCACCATGGCGAAGTCGCCGAAGTTGGTGACCACAGTCAGATACGACGCAGCAAACCCCTCGTCCTGGGTCTGGAGCCGCTGCCAACCCGGCCCGGCGTTCATCTCGATCGCCTGGTTGGGATCGAGGTGGGGACTGCGCAGGACCACGGTGACATCGGTGCTGGCGGGCGCCGTCAGAGGGGTGCCGGCCTGGTTCGTGACGGCGATCCGGTAGACGTTGCCGTCGATGTGGCCGTCGGCGGGCAGGGTTTGGGGCAGGATCGGCTTGATCGCCAGCTTGATCGACGTGGTACCGGGCGGCAGGGTCAGCGCCCCGGACGTTGCGAAAAGCTGGGCCTGAGGCGGATTCTCGGGGGTCGCGATGGCGATCAGACGGTTCGTTCCGTGGTCGAGACCCGCACTGCCCACCGCGCCTTGTGCCCCGCCCCTGAGGCCGGCCGGTGGGACGAGCCAGGCGTACGGATCAACCTGGACGATTCCGTCATAGAGCGGCGGTCCGGCCATCGGCGCAATCCGTTGGGCAAACGCGATCAGCAGGACGCCCAGCCCCAGGGCGGCCAGGCCCAGGCGCCGATCACGGGTCATCGCCGATCCGTGGCAACTGACACGAGACACCTCATTGCGTCACCCACGGATGGGTCCCCCCACCTCCCGCACCTTCGCATACCAGGGACGGGTCTGCAGGCCGGACCGCGTCCTTCAAGCTGGCGCGCGCCGGGGATGGCCCTCGGGATGGCCCCGGGCATCCAGTCGGCTTCCCGGGTTACGATCTCGCCCGTCTTTACTCGCCGCCCGGGCGATCGACCGGACGGCCAACGTACTCGGCACGTGCGCCCAGGGGACGCCCCAGGCTAGCTGGAGTTGACCGGTGTCGACGGCCCGGGAACCTCGAGTCGACCCGGATCGTCCGGTCGACTCGGCGGTCGTCGAGCTCGACCGAGAGAGCAACCCCTTTCGCCGAAAACGCGCTTACCGACGTGCCCGGCATCGCACTCCTCCTCGCGGGTTGTTCATCTGGTTATGGCGCTCACACCGCTCCTCGTCAAGCGGGGTCAGCCGGCGTCTGAACGGACCTCAGGGCGCGGGCGCGTCGGGGGCGTGGCGCCGTGCCACGGATCGTAGTCCGGGTCGAGGGTTTCCTGGGGCGGGCGAAGGTCCTCCGGGACATGCTCCAGGTTGAGTCGGATCCGGGTCCACGTCGTGAACCGACCGCGCATCGAGTCGGTCAGGATGTCGGCCGGTTGGAGGTGCGGCCAGACATCCGGATGGC
Source organism: Chloroflexota bacterium (assembly GCA_003152165.1). Taxonomy (GTDB): domain Bacteria; phylum Chloroflexota; class Limnocylindria; order Limnocylindrales; family CSP1-4; genus Palsa-1033. The sequence goes on along the minus strand of PLZO01000131.1, from coordinate 9,103 downwards.
GGCTCTTCCAGCGATCGAGGCCAGCCTGCGCATCGGCCAGCAAGGCGGCTCGGCCAATCTCGATCAGCGGCTTCGAGCTCATTCGCCGCTTCGACGGTTGAACGCGGGGCGGCTCGTCGATCGTCTTCGCGTAGTTCGGTGGCCAGGGTGCATCGCCCAGGCCGTCGGTCTCATGGCGCGCCGACAGCTCGAGGAGGCCATCGAGCGAGCCCGCGGCGTCGTCGATCCCCGCGCCGGGATCGCCAATCCGGGCGTAGCGAGCGGGGACGGTCCGGATCGTCAGGGAGGCTGGGTCGATCGTAGCGACCTCGTCCCAGGTCAAGGGAGTCGAGACGCGGGCGTCCGGCCGGGGGCGGACCGAGTAGGCCGATGCGACGGTCCGGTCCTTGGCGTTCTGGTTGTAGTCGATGAAGACGCCGTGGCGCTCTTCCTTCCACCATTTCGAGGTGGCCAGCTCCGGTGCCCGCTGCTCCACGTCCCGGGCGAGGGCGAGGGCCGCCCGGCGCACCTCGGGAAACGTCCAGCGTCGATCGATCCGGACGTTGACGTGGATCCCACGCGAGCCCGAGGTCTTGGGCCAGCCCACGAGCCCCGCGTCGGCCAGCGACTCGCGCACCACCAGGGCCACTGCCCGGATCTGGGGCCAGTCAATCCCCGGCACCGGGTCCAGGTCCACCCGCAGCTCGTCGGGATGATCGAGGTCGTCGGCCCGGATTGGGTGGGGATTGAGATCGATGCAGCCGAGGTTGATGACCCAGGCCAGCTGGGCGGCATCGCGGATGACCACCTCCGAAGCCGTCCGGCCGGATGGGAACGACAGCTCGACCGTCTCAATCCAGTCGGGCCGCGACTCCGGGGCGCGCTTCTGGAAGAAGAACTGGCCCTCGGCGCCGTTGACGAACCGCTTGAGCGTCATCGGTCGGCCGCCCGCCCCGCACAGTGCACCGTCGGCGATGGCGAGGTAGTAACGGACGAGCTCGATCTTCGTCACCCCGAGCTCGGCGAAGAAGACTTTGTCCGGGTTGGTGATCGTGACCTCCCGGCCGGCGACCTGGAGGACCACGGACTTGCTTGCCATCGTCGAACGATAGCGCGCGTTGTCTCGGGCGCTGCCACCCGCAGCCGGGCCCGTGCCGTGGCGACCCGTGCATACTGCGATCGGGGACGGTCGATTCGACCGTTGGTCGTTCGTCCTAGGAGTGACGGCGCGACGACCGTGCCGACCCGACTGCGTCCCAGGAGGACACGATGCGCTACCTGCTCCTCATCTATGCGGCTGAACCAACCGAAGCCATGCCCCAGGACGAGATGCTGGCCGAGGTCGATGAGTACAACGCCTTCACCCAATGGACCATCGAACAGGGCCTGTTCAAGGCTGGCGAGGCTCTTCATCCAACCTCGGCGGCGACCACCGTCCAGGTTCGCGACGGCCGGACGATCACGACAGACGGGCCGTACGCCGAGACGAAGGAAGCCCTCGGTGGCTTCTACCTGATCGAGGCGAAGGATCTCGACGAGGCGATCGAGGCCGCCGCCCGGATCCCCGGCGCCCGGCGTGGCTCGATCGAGGTCCGGCCGATTCTCGATCTGCCGTCCGGTGACAGCGCCGAGGCCGTTGCCGCAGCCGGCTGAGCCGGGCGACGTCGTCGAGCGCCTGTTCCGCGAGGAATCGGGCCGGACCGTCGCGACCCTGATCCGGGTGTTCGGCGATTTTGACCTTGCCGAAGAGGTGGTTCAGGAGGCCTTTGTCGTGGCCCTGGAGCGCTGGCCGCGGGACGGCGTACCTGCCAACCCGGGCGCCTGGATCATCGCGACCGCGCGCAACCGGGCGATCGACCGGCTTCGCCGAGCGCGAGTCCTGGCAACAAAGACCGATGAGCTGGGCCGGCAGGCCGCAATCGACGCGGGGATCAAGCCGGCTGAGCCGAGTGAGGAGGATGATGTGGCCATCGAGGATCATCGGCTCCGGCTGATCTTCACCTGCTGCCACCCCGCCCTGGCACTCGACGCGCAGATTGCCTTGACCCTCAGGACGCTGGGCGGGCTGGCGACACCCGAGATCGCCCGTGCCTTCCTCGTTCCCGAGGCGACACTGGCCCAGCGACTCGTCCGGGCCAAGCGCAAGATCCGCGAGGCTGGGATCCCATACCGGGTGCCGCCCGACCACCTCCTGCCGGAGCGACTCGAGGCGGTCCTGCGGGTCCTCTATCTGATCTTCAACGAAGGCTATGCCGCGTCGGCCGGCGAGGCGCTCGTCCGGCGTGACCTGACGCTCGAGGCTATCCGGCTGGCCCGGGTCCTGGTCGAGTTGATGCCCGACGAGCCGGAGGCGATCGGGCTGCTTGCCCTGATGCTCCTCCAGGATGCCCGCCGCGAGGCGCGGGTCGGGCTGTCTGGCGAGCTGATCCTGCTTGCGGATCAGGATCGGACGCGTTGGGACCACGACCGGATCGACGAGGGCGGCCGGCTCGTGGAGCGAGCGCTCCGGATGCAGCGAACCGGCCCGTACCAGCTCCAGGCTGCGATCGCCGCCGTGCACGACGAGGCAGCGGATCCCGAGCGGACCGACTGGCGCCAGGTGGTGGCCCTCTACGGCCTGCTCGCCCAGGTCGCGCCGTCGCCCATCGTCGAGCTCAACCTCGCCGTGGCGCTTGCGTTCGTCGACGGCCCTGCGGCCGGCCTCGCCCGGATTGACGGGCTGGCGGCTGCCGGCCTGCTCGAGGACTACCCGTACTTCCATGCCGCCCGCGCCGACCTCCTGCGGCGCCTGGGTCGACGGACGGAGGCCGCCGCGGCTTATCGCCGGGCCGCTGACCTAGTCGGCAACGGAGTCGAACGGCGCTTCCTCGAGCGGCGCCTGGGCGAGGTTGCCCCCACGGCCCGCGGCTGATCGACACGGCTCGGGCACCTGGGCGAATCAGGGCAACCGGCCGAAGCCACTCGACCGGCACCGGGTCGCAACCCCAGGGCACATGTGAGCGTGCGACGATGCGGGCGATGGCTGGGCAAGGATGACGTCGAGATCGGGCGATCGCGCGAATCCGGCGGTCCGGGCCGAACCGGCCGGGATTGGGACGGCCGGTGCACGCGATCCGCTGGCCCGCGAGGTGAAGCTTCTCGGCGCCCTCCTTGGGCAGGTGATCGCCGAGCAGGCAGGCGAGCCATTGCTCGTCCGGATCGAAGCCATCCGGGCCCGGGCCAAGGCCAACCGACGGGCCGCCGACGGGACTGCGCCGTCAGCCGTGATCGACGACCTCGAGCAGCTCGACCTGGCCACCATCGAGATGATCATCCGGGCGTTCGGCCTGTACTTCCAGGTGATCAACGTGGCCGAGGAGCGGGACCGAGTCCGGGTCCTCCGTCGACGGGAGCGGGCGGGCCGCGGGACGCCGCTCCAGAACTCGCTCGCCGCAGCCATCGACCAGCTCCTGGCCGACGGGATGTCGCCAGCCGGAATCAACACGATCGTCGCTGGGCTGTCGGTAGCGCCGGTGCTCACCGCGCACCCCACCGAGGCCCGGCGGCGCACCCTGCTGCTCGCCCTGCGTCGGATCGCGCGGCTCGTCGAGCAGCTTGACGACCCGCGCCTGACGCCCGGCGAAGATCGCGAAGTGCGCCGGCACCTGCGCGCGGAAGTCACGTTGCTGTGGCGAACCGCCGAGTTGCGCTCAATCGCCCCGAGCCCGCTCGATGAGGTCCGCAGTGCGATGGTCTTCTTCGACGAGACCCTTTTCCGGGTGACTCCGGTCGTGATCCGGGCGCTCGACGGCGCCCTCGATCGGGTCACCCAGCGGTCAGCCCCCGCCTCGGGGCGCCCGGCTCCCTCAGCCGCCGCGGAGTCGCGGCGCCTGGCTCGCTCGGCGCCTTCAGCACGAGTGGCGTCCGACTCGGGCGAGACCGGCACACGCCCGGCCGGGGTCGGGACGTTCCTCCATTGGGGCAGCTGGATCGGCGCCGACCGTGACGGCAATCCCAACGTGACAGCGGAGGTGACCGCCCAGGCCGCCCGGATCCACGCGGATCACGTCCTCCGTGGGCATGAAGCGGTGGTCACCCGCCTGATGCAGACGATCGCATCCACGGTCCCCGCCGGGCAGCTCGATCGCCGGATCGCGCGGCGTCTGCTCGTCGATGAGGATGAGCTGCCCGAGCTCATGCGCCAGCTCGACCGGCGCTTCCCCGACGAACCGTATCGGCGGCGGCTGGGGGCGATGGCCGAGCGCCTGCGCCGGACGCGTAGCGGCCTGATGGGGGCGGCGGCGCCCTTGACCGGTCGCTATCGCGACGCCGATGCCTTCATGACCGAGCTGGACGAGCTGTCCGCGGCGCTCGTTGCCGACGGCCTGGAGCGGGTCGCCTACGGCGAGATCCAGGATCTGCGCTGGCAGGTCGAGACCTTTGGATTCCACCTGGCCGATCTCGAAGTCCGCCAACACAGCGCCGTCCAGGCGGCGGCACTCAGGGCGCTGGAGGCTGGACCTCCGGATCAGGCGGGGCCTCAGGCGCTCGAGCTGATTGCCTCGCTGCGGGCCGTCGCCCAGATCCAGCGCCGCTTCGGCCATGCCTCCGCGGGTCGCTGGATCGTGAGCTTCACGCGGGGCCCGCAAGACGTCCTCGACGTCCTTGCCCTGGCTCGCCTGGCAGGCCAGGGAAACCCCGGCGCGGAGCGCACGGCGGGCTTTGAGCCGGGCATCCCGCGGCTCGACATCGTCCCCCTGCTCGAGTCGGCCGAGGCTCTTGAGCAGGCCGGGTCGATCTTCGAGGCGCTCATCGGGGATCCGGCCTACCGGGCCCATCTCGGGGAGCGAGGTGACCGCCAGGAGGTGATGCTGGGCTACTCCGATTCGAACAAAGAATCAGGCTTCGTGGCGGCCAACTGGCTGCTCTACCGGGCACAGGGCGAGCTCGTCCGCGTCGCCCGCCAGTACAGCCTGGAGCTGACCCTGTTCCACGGCCGGGGCGGAGCGATTGGTCGGGGCGGCGGTCCGGCCGCCCGGGCGATCCTGGCCCAGGCGGCCGGCTCGATCGCCGGACGACTCAAGCTGACCGAGCAGGGCGAGGTGATCGCAGCGAACTACGCGAACCCGACGATCGCCCGGCGGCACCTTGAGGAGCTCGCCGGGGCGACCCTGCTGGCCTCGGCCGAAGGTCACGCCGGCCGCCACGCCGCCGCCGAGGCTCACGGATGGCCGATCATGGACGAGCTGGCGACAAGCTCGGAGGCGGCCTACCGAGCGCTCGTGGATGGGCCAGGCTTCGCCGACTTCTTCCGCCGGGTGACCCCCATCGAAGAGCTGGCCGGGATGCGCCTCGGGTCACGCCCGGCGCGCCGGCCGGGTGACGAGGAGGCCTCGCCAATCGCATCGCTGCGAGCGATCCCGTGGGTCTTCGCCTGGTCGCAGGTCCGTCTCGGACTGCCCGGCTGGTACGGTCTTGGCAGCGCCCTCGAAGGGTTCCGGGTGGGTCACGGCGAGGCCGGCCTGCCCAGCCTAGCCCGGCTCTATCGGACCTGGCCGTTCTTCGAATCGATCCTCGACAACGCCGAGCTGGCCCTGGCCCGGGTTGATCTGCGAACGGCGCGCGCCTACCACCGACTCGACGACGGCCCGGCCGCGGCGGTCGCCTGGAGCGCGATCGAAGGGGAGTACGAGCGGGCGACGGCGCTCCTCGGTCGGGTCACCGGGCGGGCCAACCTGCTCGACGGGCTTCCGGTGGTCCGGCGCTCGCTCAACGTCCGGGCGCCATATCTGGATCCTTTGGCCGAAATCCAGGTCAACCTCCTCGCCCGGTTGCGCCGTCTTGCTCCAGATGACCCGGCGGGCGAGCCGGTCCGGCGGCTCGTCCAGCTGAGCGTCAACGCGATTGCCGCCGGCCTCCAGGCGATGGGCTGACCCGCCTCGCGCCGGTCCTCGCGCCGATCGTCGGTCGACGCGTAAGATGGCTGCTCTGCAGCCGAGGATCGCGGTGATCACGTCCGAGCAAACGCGAGGCAGTCCGGCCGGCTCGGCCGCGAGTCGCCGGCGGAGTTCGTCGCCCGAAGAGATCGCCCGGTTGCTGACCGCCTATGTGACGACCGGTGACCTCCGTCCGGGCGCTCGCATCCCGTCCGAGCGGCGTCTGGCCGAAGAGCTCGGAGTTGGTCGGACGGTGGTTCGCGAGGCGCTCAAGTCGTTGGCCCTGGTTGGTCTGATCGAGTCGCGCCACGGCGACGGCACGTACGTTGCGGACTCGACCCCCGAGTCGTTCTCGCGGGCCGTCGAGTGGCAGCTCGTTGCCTGGGGCGGTGAGCGGCGCGATGTGGCTGAGGCGATCGTCGTGCTTGAAGGCGACTTGGCTGCGCTCGCTGCCGAGCGCCGCACCGAGGCCGACCTGGTCGAGCTGGACCTCCACGTTGCTGCCGAGCGCGAGGCAATCAGCCCGATCGACCTGCACGCGGCCCACCTGGCCTTCCGGGCGACGACCGCCGTGGCCGCCGGGAACATCACCCTGGCTAGCGTCCTCGAGGCGCTCCGGGCGGCGGCTCCGATCGTCGCGGCGGCCGAGGTTGGCACGATCGACCCGGCGGCCGACGCGCTTGTCCTGAACGCGATCACCCGGCGAAACCCGGGCGATGCCCGGCGCGCCGCCCGGGCCGGGCGCAACCTGACCAGGGAAGACGGCGACGGGAGGAACTGAGTTGCGCCGCATCCGGGCGTTGGTGGAGCCCCTCGTCACGGCCCGCGCCTGACCGGCTCGGGCGCCGAGTCCAGATTAGTTCGAGCAGGTGATCACGGTTGGAGCGTAGCCGAATCTTTCGATGGAAACGAGAGCCATACCCAAGCAACCGATTCGGGCCTAGCAATGCTAGGCGTTGGTAGGGAGCACGAGCCTACGTCGCGCCCGCCCTTGCTGGAGTCGTTGCCTAGCAACCTGTCGGGCGGTCGACTAGCCCCTCGACGAAGGCCCGCCAGCCGGTTGCGCCGGGATCAGTTTGGCGAAATCGTCGCGCCTGACCGAACCATCAGCGCAAACGGAGAGTACTGGCACGAGTCCCTAATCGCGTAGCTACCGATTCAACCCTGACGCACCGACCCACGGCCATGACGGCCGAGGCGACCGGTGCGTTGTCGATTCCCGGGCCTGCGGCCGAGACCGCTGGCGCCGGCAACCCGCCGATCGGGCCGACCAAGCTCACGGTGCTCGTCCCGACCGACGTGCGGCGCTGCAGCTCGAACCGGAGCGACGGGCAGCCCTGCGAGGCGACGCCCGGCCGCGATGCACCGTTCTGCTTCGTCCATGACCCGGCCAAGCGGGAAATGGCCGCTGAGGCGCGCCACCTTGGCGGCCTCCGTCGCCGTGGCACCCAGACACTCAAGCAGGTCTATGACGTCGGCGGTCTCGCGACGATCGAGGAAGATCCGCCGCTACCTCGTGGTCGGCCTGGCCGACTTGCTGGCCCTGGACAACTCCGTCGCGCGGAACCGGGCGCTCATTGCGGGGGTCCTGGCCGCGGTGCAACTCCACGAGCACGGCGAGCTCGCTGCCGAAGTCAGGGCACTCCGGGCCGAGCTCGACCGGATGGCGGATGGCCGAGCTCGTGCGCGAGCGCGTCGTCCTCGAGCAGGCCGAGGCGGCGATGGTCGGCCTCGAACGGGGCCTGCCGGGTCCCGATCACATAGACGGCACGTAGGTCGGATCGAGATAGCGGTTCGGATCCTCCTCGAAATCGAGCTTGCAGCCGCGACCGCAGAAGAAGGAGTCGACGTCGGCCTGCCGGCTGTGGAGGCCCCTCGCTCGGGCCGCCTCTGGCTCGACCGACATGCCACATACCGGGTCGATGGCGGTTGTCGAAGGTGCCGACCCCTCGCGATCGTCTCCATGGGTGTGTCCGTCGCCCGCGGCCACCTCGGGCTCAGTCATCTTGAGGTTCCAAACCGCGGGCACTTGCTCGCCCCACGGTGCGGCGAACCACTGGACCTCGCGGGTGATTCCCGTCACGGGCTTGAGGTGGGCCTCGGCCGCCCGCCCGACCGCGAACTTGTTACCGCAACAGCAACCCTCGGTCGTAGGCGCCGCCCCCTCGGCGTACGCGACACCTGGCGTGCAGCCGCACGGGCAGGCGTAGCTGGCCCGGACGGCATTCGGCGCCTCGGGTGTGATCTGTAGGTGGAGATCCATGGCTCGTTCCTCCAATGATTCTAACTTCCGCTTTGGGGATCGACGATAAGCACACCGATCATTCCGGCCTCGGCGTGACCGGGAACCGTGCAACGGTAGGTGTAGTGACCGGGCGCGGGTGCGATGAACGTGATCATCTGGGTCTGGCCCGCGCGGGCCGCTGCGTCGACGTTGGCGAGCCCATCGACCTGCCAGTCGTGAAAGACGCTGCCGATGTTGGTGAAGCTGAGGACCACCAGGCGCCCGCTCGTAACCTCAATCGTCGGCTGCGAGAACGCGAAGTCGCGGGCGGTGATTGCGACATGCTGGCCGCCGTCCTCGATCGCCCGCGCCAGAGCGATCGTACCGCCCCCGATCCCGGTCGCGACGAGGGCGATGACGGCGAGGAAGGCGGCCTCGCGGACCCGGGCAAGGGGACCAGGGTGGAGCGTGATCACCCTTGCCGAGTCGGGTCGAACGTCGACCTTGCGCAGCCGCAGCGAGTTTGTCACGACGCTGACCGACGAGAGCGCCATGGCCCCCGCCGCGAACGCCGGGTTGAGGAGGATGCCAAAGGCGGGAAAGAGCACGCCCATCGCAACCGGGATGAGGATCACGTTATAGCCGAAGGCCCAGAACAGGTTCTGGTGGATGATCGCGGTCGTGCGCCGCGACAGCGCGAGCGCAGACAGCACGAGTCTCGGATTACCCCCGATGAGCGTGAGATCCGATGACTCGACGGCGACGTCGGCGCCGGTCCCGATTGCCACGCCGAGATCCGCCTGGGCCAGGGCGGGCGCGTCGTTGATCCCGTCGCCNNCCTCGGTCACGATCCGGGCCTTGTCTGCCGGCAGCATCGCGCCGCGGACGTGATCGGCGGCGATGCCCACCGCCTCGGCGACTGAGGTTGCGGCTGCCACTGCGTCTCCGGATACGAGCCAGACCTCGATCCCGGCCGAGCGCAGAT
>PLZO01000043.1 GCA_003152165.1 Chloroflexota bacterium | reverse complement strand
GCCTGCGCCGGCGGGGCGCATCACGACGCTGGGCGCCGATCTGGACATAGTGGCCGACGACGTCGACGTGGAACGGATCCGCGACGGGCTCGACGAGCTTGAGCAGGTCGCTCAGGCGGTGCCAGGCATGCTCCGGGGTCCCGCCGCCATCGCGCTGCGTGTAGAACGAGATGAGGATGAGCCCGCCTGGCCGGAGGAGACGAGCCATCCCGGCGACAAGACGTGTGCTGGCGTCGGTGAATAGGTCGTGCCGGGAGAGGTGGCTGATCGCCCGACAGAAGACAACGTTGAAGCTCTCGTCCGGAAACGGCAGGTTCTCGGCGTCCCCGACTACGAACTCGACCCCGGGATGGGCGCGCCGGGCGGTCTCGATCCCAACGGGGCTGAGGTCCACCCCGGTCGCAGCGAGGCCCGCCTCAGCGAAGAGCGCGGTCCAGAACCCGTCACCGCAGCCGACGTCGAGGAGCCGCTCGTCCGGACGCAGGTCGAACTCGCGGATGTAGTGCTGAGCAACCCAGGCGACCCACGTCTCGCGCTGGCGCTCGTAACCGAAGCCACCGCCGGCATACTGCCGGTCGTAGTGCTCGACGAGCTCGGACCGTCCCGCACCCGGTGGCGTTTCCACCGACGCGGTGCCCGGAGCATCATCGACGGGTCTATCCGGCTCGACGGTCATCCAACCTCCTGCTGCCTGGCTCAGGAGCCGATTGTGCGCGGTTTGACGCTTGGATGGGCGTCCGATAGTGTCCCCCGCATGCCCGGATCGACGTCTGCCCGGATCGAAGCTCGCCTTCGACGGCTCTTCGCCCGACCCGCGGCGGCCGCCTCCCCGATCGACCAGGCAATGAACCTGCCCCTGCCGCCGAACCGGTTGCGAGCCGGCGGCGTCCACTTCCGGGCGGACCGGGACTTCCTGGCGTCGGCCGTCGCCGAGGCGGATCGGGTGGTCCGGGATGCGCGATCGACCAGGCCGTTCTCGCTGCTCGACATCGGCTGCGGCGCCGGGCGTCTGGCCTATGGGCTGCTTGCCTGTGGCAGCCCGATCGCCCGCTACGAGGGCATCGACGTGATGCCCGAGACGATCGCCTGGTGCAAGGCGACCATCTCGGGCCGCTATCCGACCTTCCGCTTCGCGACGATCGACGTCTACAACGAGCGCTACAACCCGGACAGCTCGCGCCAGGCGGCGGGAACCAGCCTGCCCTTCGAGGACGGCTCATTCGACGTTATCTACGCCTACTCCGTGTTCAGCCACATGCTCACGGACGACGTCCGCGCCTACCTGGGCGAGGTCACCCGGGTGATGGCCTCGGACGGCGTCGCGATCGTGACGGCATTCGTCGAGGACGGCGTCCCCGACGAGGCAGTCAACCCGCCGGGCTACCAGGGGCTGGAGTGGCGCGGCGCGCTCCACTGCGTGCGCTTCTCACGCGAGCACTTCGAGGCGATGGCCGGCGCGGCCGGCCTGCAGCTCACCGGCTTTGAGCACGGCGGGGAGACAGACGGCCAGTCGCGGATCCTCTTTGGGCGGGCCGTGAGCAGCGGTTGAACCCTAGGGATCGGCGGGGGCGCGTTCCTCGGCCATCTCCGCGGGCCCGGCGATGCCCGCCGGCCGGCGCTCCCAGAGCGGTCGGGCCGCCGCAACAAGCGCCTCCGCCCGGTGGGCGAACGTGTGGCGGGCGAGGACGGCTTCCCTGCCACGCTCCGACATCGCCCGGCGCAGCTCGGGCTCGGCCAGGTAGCGCTCGACCGACGCGCGCAGGTCGGCTGCGTTGGTCCAGGTCGCCACGGCGCCGTCGAACTCCAGGTCGAGGCCGGCCACCGGGTCGGTCAGGACGAATCCGCCACTGGCCAGGACGTCGTAGATCCGGTTCGATATGAACCCTTCGTCGCGCATGTCCGACCAGTGATCGTTCAGGACGATCGCCGCCGAGGCATAGGCGCGGTGGACCTGGTCGTTTGGAATCCAGTCGCTGCGCAGGTAGCGCGGATCCAGCAGGTCCGGCCGCCAGTTGCCGCCATAGACCGCCAGGTCGCGATCCGTGCCGGCCAGCGCGTCGAGCACCGGCCGGTGCCGGTTGCGCGAGTTGCCGACGAACAGCAGCTCGTGCGCCGGTCCGCCGGGCTCGGGCCAGAACAGGTCGGGATCGGTCGCCTGATGGAGCTGGATGAGCGGCACGCTGACCTGCTCGGCCAGATCCTCGCGGAACGGATCGGAGGCGACGAAGACCAAGTCGTAGGCGGCGCAGCGCTCGGCCCGGACCGCGTCGGGGTGGCTGATGATCCAGAGCAGGTTCAGCTGGGCCGGCCGGAGCGGCAGCCGGCGGGTCCCGACGATATGGAGCGCGACGTCCGCCCGCAGGGCGACCGCGTCGTCGCACTCGCCGTAGACGACCACGGTCGACGGGTTTCCGAGCGCCTCGAGCTGGCGGGCTACGGCTCGCGCGAACGGCGTGTCGCCCCAACGTTCTGCGGCGGCCCAGTTGGCCGGGCCGATGTGGATCGCAACGTGGATCCGCTCGAGCCAGCCGGCGACCGCCGCGTGCAGGTCGGCCGGGCCACCTACCCGGGCGACCGCGCGGCCGCGAATGGACGCCGGCACTGCCTCCGACGATCCCGACGCCACGAGGTCCAGGTCGTCGAACCAGGGACCCGCAGCCCATTCGACGGCGGCCTCGGTGCCCGCGGCGATCCAGCCGATCCGGACAACGTGGCGGGACGTTCGGCCAAGGTCGGTGGCCGGGTCGAGGATGACGAGCACGTCCGGCTCGACGTCGGGTTCCGCGCCCGGCTCGACCACCCACCAGCCATGCTCGCGCAGTCCCTCGGCGATCTCCGTGCGGAGCAACCCCGGAGTGTCCTCCCCGCCGGCGATCGCGGCCCGGAGCGGCCGGGACGCCCACTCGCCCGGCCCGCGCAGCGCGTCGCGCCAGACCTCTCGATGAAGCCGCGGGCCCCAGCGAGCATGGAGCTCCATCCAGGTCGTGCCCAATTCCCCGCTCGCGGCACTTGGCTCGTCCCGATGCCAGAGCACGGAGCACCCGACATAGGCAACCCGGTCGCCCCGCTCCCGAAGGCGCAGCCCGAGCTCAACGGCGAACTCGGCGATCTCGTCGATCGGCGGGAGGTCCAAGCCGTCCAGGGCGTCCCGCCGGACCACAAGGCCGGTTTGGCCGGGCACGGCCCGGAGTGCCGTCGCGCCCGCCTCCGGTCCGAACGGGTCCTCGCCGTGGCCCAGGGGTTCCGGCAGGGGCAGGCCGGGACCGGGACGGAAGGCGACCCCTCGTCCCGCCAATCGGATCGACGTTGCGCCGGCTCCAGGGCTGGCCCGCCCGGGATCCTCGAAGCCCAGCAGACGTGGGCTCGCCGCCGTCGCTCCGACTGCTTCGGCACCCGCCAGGAGGCGCACGAGCCAGTCCGGATCCGCGGGCATGACGCCTGCCTGGAGGAATGCCACGTGCACCCCGGAGGCCCGTTCGAGCGCGTCGCGGAGAGCCCCGGCGGCGGTCGCCCCGACGACCACCTGCGCCCGCCGGCCGGCACCCTCAGAGAGCCGCTCGGCAATGGCGTTCGCCTGGCGGTCGGCCAGGTCTGTCGCGACAAGCCACTCGAGGGTCGGCCAGGCGGTCGTGGCCAGGGCATCAACCCAGGCGAGACCCGGAGCTGTCTCGCTCGGGACGGACAGGATGATCGACACGAGCGGGCAGGGCGAAGGTGGGGACGGTGCAGGGCCGTGGGCCGCGACGATCCGTGTCGCGACCTCGGCCCGGGGGAGGCGCTGGAGCCAGGCCTCGGCCGCCTCGCGCTCGGCAAGGGGCGCGGACCGGCTGCCCGGCAAGCGGGCTGCGACGATCGACGTCGCGCGGCGAAACCTCCGAACGAGCTGGTGGACCCGTGAGCGTGCCGCCAGGAGCCGGGCAACCGCCGGATCCGTCCTGAGCCGCTCGATCTCGGCCCGCGCCCGAGCCAAGCGGTCCGACCGGTCCGCGACGAACGCCTCGAGCCGGTCGATTTCCGCCTCGAGCCGTCCCCGCTCGCGGGCAGCCCGGCGCCGGGAGTCGGCAAGCCGACGCTCCGTGTCGTCTTGGAGTGGCGGCCGCAGGGACGGGTCGTCCATCAGCGCAGAAGGTCCGCGTACAGGTTGAGCAATCCACGTGACTCCGTCTCCCAGTTCCAGCGCTCGCGGGCCGCCGTCCGGCAGCGCTCGTGAAGCGCCTCGCGGGCGCCGGGGTCGAGCTCGATGATGGTCCGGATCGCTGCCCCGATCGAGGCCGGCTCGGCCGGGTCGCAGACCTCGCCGAGGGGCCCGGCCGGGTCGTCCCGGACGATCGCCCGCATGACCGGGAAGTTGCTGACGACGACCGGCACGCCGGCCGCCAGGCTTTCGAACAGCTTGTTCGGGGTGCACAGCCAATGGTTGAGCGAGGAGTGCTGGAGCGGGATCGCGTCGACGTCCGCCCCGGCGACGATCTCGAGGAGGCCCTCGGGCGGGACCGCGTTGAGGACGTGGATCCTTCCCCTGAAGCGTGGGTCGGCCGCCAGCCTGTCGACCGCGGGGCGCTGGCCGCCGTAGCCCAGGTAGACTAGGTGCGCCCGTTCGAGACCCGCCTCGAGAAGCGCCTCGGCCAGCTCGTCGAGCCCGCGGTGGCGGCTGAACGCGCCATGGTAGAGGACGATCGGAGCGCCGGCCGGGATCCCGGCTGCAACACGCAACCCATTCGGGGGCTGCCTGGGTGGGTCCCAGCGCGGCGGGCAGTTGTGGACGACGAACGTACGCCGGGGCCGGAGCCTCTTCGTGAGCACCTTAGCGTAGGCTTGGTTGACGGTGACCAGCGCCGCCGTCCGGCCGGACCAGCGTCGCTCCAGGCGGCGGATCAGCCAGCGCGCCCAACGGGGCCGGGTGGCGTTGACCCCGGAGTCAACGAAGATCTCGTGGCTGTCGTAGACCGCCGGCCGGCCGTCCCGCCTGGCTGCCAGAAGGGCCGCCGGGAGCGCCGTCAGGTCGTGGCCGTGGTGAACATCGGCCGCCGGTGCGACGGCCGCCGCGGCGCGGCACCAGCCGAGGATCGCGGACCGCCAGGTCATCAGCCAGGTCGCGCTCGGCGGTGGCCAAGCCGACGGATTCTGTCCCCGCCGGGCGGCGGGCGCCAGTGCCAGGTAACCTCGGCGAGCTCCGGACAGGAGCAGCGCGACGAGGATCTCCCCGGCCGCCCGGGGCATCTCGCCCCAGTGCCGTGGGCCAGTCCGCAGCGCCGACGTGATCCGGCCGACGGAGCGGCGCCGGAGCGACCAGGGCGAGACGACAAACTGCCAGGTCTGCCGCCACCCGCGCGGAATTGGCACGCGGACGATCTCAAAGCCGTCGAGGCCCTCACGCTCGATCGTCGTTGCCGCCGCGTCGATCGCGGTTGCGAACAGGGTGACGGCGTAGCCCGCCGCGGCGAGCGTCGCTGCCTCGCGTCGGACACGAGAGTCGAACGTGGCGTTATTGAACACATACATGGCGATCCGTCCCGGGCGCTGCACAGACATCGCGGCGATCATGCCAGCCGCGCAATGACCTTGCGATACGTTGTGGCGGCCACCGGCCAGGTGTAATCGCGTCCGGCGGTCGCCCGGATTCGGGCGCGCCAGCCGGGATCGGTGCCAGGCCGGGCGGGGCAGGCTGAGATGGTCAGGCCCAGGTCCGCCGCGCCGGCAGACGCGGCCGCGATCCCGAGATCGCGCTCGCGGATGATCTCGGCCATGTAGCTGAGCGCTACGGGCACCACCACCGGGGTCCCGGCGACGAGCGCCTCCCAGAACTTGTTTGGACTCGACAGGCGCTGGTTGACCGATACCGGGGGGAGTGGCACGAGCGCGACATCCACGGCCGCCGTCCAGCCGAGAAGCTCGTCGGGATGGCGCGCCGGGCGGGTGAAGTGCCGGCCGGCGAAGCGCGGCTCGCGATCGCGCGCGCATTCGCGCTCGAACGAGCGGCCGAAGCCGAGCAGGACGAGTGCGGCATCCGGGACGAGGAGGACTGCCGCGGCCGCCTCGTCGAGGCCAATCCGGGGGCCGAGCCGGCCCTGGAACAGGATCACCCGGGTCGCCGCCGGCAGCCCGAGCTCGGTCCGGATCGGGTCGGGCGTGGCGTTCGCCGTCGACGTGCCCCAGCCATCGGCGGAGGCCTCGGGGAGCCCCGGCGAGATCCGTGCGACAACGAGGACGCAGCGTTGTGGGACCACGGATAAATCGCTCATCGGCCGCGCCCAAGATCTGCGTAGAGCGCCAGGAGGCCGCCGATCTCGGTCTCCCAGTTCCAGCGTTCGTGGGCGGCCCGGAGGCATCGGGCTCGAAGCGCCTCCTGTTCGTCCCGTGGCAGGCCCACGATCGACCGGATCGCCCGGGCGACATCGTCGACATCGTCAGGGCGGCAGACGGCTCCAAGCGGGCTGGACGGAGCCTCCAGGACGATCCGGTGCATCTCGGGAAAGTCGCTGACGACGACAGGCAGGCCGGCGGCCAGGCACTCGAACAGCTTGTTTGGCGTGGACATGCGGTGATTACGGGTCGATGGCTGAATGGGCATCACCCCGACGTTGGCCGACGCCACCCAGGGCAGGAGGTTCTCGGGTCGAACGGCATCCAGGACGTGAAGCCGGCCGCCGTAGCGCGGGTCCTCGGCCATCCTGTCGAGCATCGTTCGCTGCGAGCCGTACCCGAGGTAGACCGCGTGGACCAGCTCCAGGCCCGGACGGAGGATCGCCGACGCGAGCTCCTCGAGTCCGCGGTGAGCCGCAAAGGAGCCATGGTAGAGCGCGATCGGCGAGTCCGCCGGAATCCCGGTAGCCGAACGGATCAGGTCGGGACGCGGATCAGCCGGCTCCCAGCGGGCCGGGCAGTTGTGGACGACCACGGTCCGCCGTGGACGATACCGAGCGCCCAGGTCCCTGGCCAGCGACTCGTTCACCGTGACCAGAGCATCCGCCTCGCTGGTCCAGCGCCGCTCGCTCCGCGCGAGGATCGCCTTGAGCAGGCGCGGTCGCTCGGCGTTCGAGCCGGACTCGAGGAAGATCTCGTGGCTGTCGTAGACTAGGCCGCCGCCGCTCCTCCGCCAGGCCCTGCCCGCCGGTTCGAGGCCGGTCAGGTCGTGACCGTGATAGATGTCGGCGGCCGGGGCCGCCTCGGCCGCCCGCTCCGCCCAGCCGATGACGACCCAGCGCCAGCGCACGAGCCAGTCGAGGTTCGAGCCGCCGGGCGGCACCGGTCGACGGCGCGCCAGCGCATAGAAAGGGGCGCGGACGATCGCCCAGGGGATCGTCACCAGCGCCGCCCCGGCAAGGCCCGCGAGTTCGACCAGGCCGATCGGCAGCCGATGAAGCGCCCGCCCGACCCGGCCGACCCACCACCGCCGCATCCGCCACGGATAGCGCAGCCAGGTCCAATAGAAGCGCCACCGCTGGGGGACGGGCACCCGCACGATCTCGAACCCGTCACGCTCCTCGCGATCGCCGACCGACGTGCTCGGATCGGTTGGGCCCGCGATGATCGTTACGCGATGGCCGGCAGCAGCCAGGCTGGCCGCCTCGCGCAGGACTCGCGCGTCGGTCCGACAGTCGTTGAACACGAACATGACGACCCGACTCACCGACCCGACTCCCGAGCCCCGACACCGGCTTCAAGGGCGCCGACGATTGCTGCTGCCGCACCGGTCGGCTCGAGATGGAGGCCCGCAGCCCGATCTCGGGCGATCGACGCAGCGCGGTCCAGGGGCGCCAACCGGTCGAGCTCCGAGGCCGCCCGCCCACCATCGAGTCCAACGACGACCATCCGCCCGCCCGAGTCGGCTACCGCCTCGACCCACTCGGTCCGGTCGCGCAGTATCAGGCAAGGGACGCCCAGCCAGGCCGCCTCGCGCTGGATGCCCCCGGAATCGGTGAGCACGGCGGTGGCGTGGAGCTGGAGCGCGAGCGTCGTTCGGTAACCCTGCGGCTCGATGATCCGGACGGACGCGGGAACGGCCACGCCCGCCGATGCGAGGGCTGCCCGGGTCCCCGGGTGTAGCGCCAGGACGACCGGTCGGCCGGGCCGGGCGACGGCGCCGAGGAGCCCAGCCCAGGCGCGCAGGGCCGCCGGCTCGCGATTCTCGGCTCGATGGATGGTCGCCAGGATGTAGCCACCGGGCCGGAGCTCGAGGCCGGGCGTCCCCGTCGCGGCGAGCTGCGCGGCAATCGAGTCGAGGACGGCTGGGTCGCGGATCCCGGCCGAAACCCGGGCGGCCAGATCCTGCATCAGGTCGCCGACCCGGACGACGCCCTCGACGATCCCCTCCGCCAGGAGGTTGGCGACCGCGGTTGGGGTCGGGGCGAAGAGCCAGGTCGAGAGGTGGTCGGCGACGACCCGGTTGAGCTCCTCGGGCATCCGCCGGTCGAAGCTGCGCAGTCCGGCCTCGACGTGGGCGACCGGTAATCCGAGCTGGGCGGCGGCGATCGATCCGGCCAGGGTTGAGTTCGTATCACCGTAGACGATGACGATCTCCGGCCGCTCGGCCGAAAGGATCGGCTCGAGCCGGGCAAGCATTGCTGCGGTCTGTTCCGTGGCGCTACCACCGCCCACTCCGAGATGGTGCTCGGGCGGGACCAGGCCGAGCTCGCCCACGAATGCCCCTGCCAGCATCTCGTCGTAGTGCTGGCCGGTGTCGATGAAGACCTCGTCGTGACGGGCTCGTAGGAGCGGCTGGAGCACCGCCGCCTTGATCAGCTGGGGCCGGGTGCCGACAACACTCGCGATCCGCATCAGCGGGTGGCAGCCTCCGCCGGGATGCGGGCGGCGGCGGGAACCCCGACGCCGTGGTAGGCGACCCGCTCGGGCAGGACCACGTCGCGCAGGCTGTTGCGCCCATCGAAGAGCAGCTCGAGGGCCGGGAAGTCGGCGAAATCGAGGGTCCGGAAGAGCGGATCGGCCGTCTGGGTGACGATCGCGCGAGCGTCAGCGGGCGTGCCCCAGCGATACGGGCGGGCCGCGCTCTGGTCGATCTCGGCCTCGGACAGGAGCGGGTCGTAGGCCGACACGATTGCCCCGTGGAAGGCCAGCCGCTCGATCAGGGGCAGGGCCCGAGAATAGGCCAGCTCCTTGACCCCGTCGCGATAGGTCAGGCCCAGGACGAGGACCGGGACGCCCTCCAGGCCGCCGAGCCCCTTCTGGATCGTCCGGATCGCCAGCCCGATCTGGCCGTCATTCACCCGCCGGCTCAGCTCGACCAGCTCCATCTCGGGCGCCCGGCTGAGCAGGAAGTAGGGGTAGACCGGGATGCAGTGGCCGCCGACCCCCAGCCCGGGCTGGTGGATGTGGCTGTAGGGCTGGCTGTTGGCCGCCGCGATAACCTCCTGGACGTCGACCCCGACCCGGTCGGCGTACCGGGCGAACTCGTTGGCCAGGGCGATGTTCACGTCGCGATAGGTCGTGTCGGCCAGCTTGCTGAACTCCGCCGCCTCAGCCGAGCTCATCAGGACGACCTCCGCGTCCAGGACCGAGCCGTAGAAGGCCGCCGCCCGGGCGCCCGACTCGGGGCCCAGGCCGCCCACGAGCTTGGGGTACATCGCCAGGTTCTTGAGGGCCGCTCCGCTGTACAGGCGCTCGGGCGAGAAGGCCACGAAGAAGTCCCGGTCGGCGCGCAGGCCGCTGACCACCTCGACCCGCGGGGCAAACCGGTGACGGGTATCTCCGACCGGCAGGGTAGTCTCGAAGATGATCGTTGAGCCGGCATGGACGCCTGGCGCAATCGCCTCGACCGCGGCATCCATGTAGCGATAGTCCGGCTGCTGCTCGTCGTCGAGCAGGACCGGCACGATCAGCACGACCACATCGGCCGTAGCCGCTGCGGCCGCGCCGTCGAGCGTGGCCCGCAGCCGGCCGGCGGCGTGCGCCGTGGCCACGCCGTCGGTCAGGCCCGGCTCCTCGGTCACATGGTTGCGGCCGGCATTGATCGAGTCCACGACCGCGGCCTGGACGTCGACCGCGGTGACGTCCCAGCCGTGGCCGGCAAACTGGACGGCGAGCGGCAGACCCATCTTGCCGGCGCCCACGATCGTGACCCGGCCGACGCTGCCCGGGTCGCCGATCCATGGATCCACGCGGCGTGGCTCGGCATGGCGGCAAGGCTGACTGGGCAGCTCGATCGAGCCTCCGAGCAGGCTGGGTGCGGCGCTGGAGGGGCGGTTTGTGATGGTCATGCGACAGATAGCCTCGCGGAGAAGTCGGATAGGTCAATCGGGTGGCCGCGGGCGGCGGCCTGGAGGAGGGAGGTTGCGATCGCGACGGCCCACAGGCCGTCCTCGACATCGACGATCGGCCGGCCGCCGTCCCGGACAACAGCCAGGAATGCATCGAGCTCGGCGGCTAGCGGCTCGCCAATGGCCACCGGCAGCTCGGCCACATTGCCGGCGAAGGTCGGCGCATAACCGGCGATCAGGTCGGGGCCGCCGGCGTCGGCACGGGTGAAGGTCAGGCGCTGGGTGAGGTAGTCGAGCTCGAACATTCCCTCCTCGCCCACGACCGTCAGCTGGCGACGCTTGGCCGGTGTCAGCCAGTTGACGTCGAGCATGCCGGTCGCTCCCGACGGGAAGCGAAGGAGGCCGAACAGAAGATCTTCATGACTGGCATGAATCCGTTGGGCGAGCTCGGCGTAGACCCGATCGGGGCGCTCGCCGGCCACCCATGACAGGATGTCGGCATCGTGCGTGGCGAGGTCGATCGTCACGCCGACATCGCGGATCCGGGCCGGGAACGGCCCAGCGCGCCGGCTGGCGATCGCGTAGATCGTGCTGAGCCAGCCCTCACCCAGGAGTCGACCGAGCTCGAGGACAGCCGGGTTGAAGCGCTCGACGTGGCCCACCTGGACTGGCACTTCGCGGCGGCGGGCCGCGGCGAGGATCTCGAGGCCCTCATCAACGCTGGCCGCGAGGGGCTTCTCAACCAGGACAGCGATGCCCCGCTCGATTGCCGCGATCGCCAGCACCCGATGGCTGGTGGTCGGGGCGGCGAGCACGACGGCGTCGAGGTCCGCCTCGGCGATCATCGCCAGCGGTTCGGCAAAAGCGAGCGCATCCGGGGCGTCGATACCGCCCCCGATCGCTGTGGCGAGCGCCTCCGGGACCGGGTCGGCGACGGCCACCAGCCGGCAGCCGGGCCGGGCCCGCAGCACCCGAAGGTGGTTGCGGCCCATCGAACCCAGCCCGGCGAGCCCGACCCTCAGCTCGCGTTCCGAGCCGACGGGCCGCCAGGCCTCGGCCATCAGGCGACGGTCTCGACGGCAGCTCCGGCATGGCGCAGAACGGCGGTCCGAACGGCGCCGACCACCGTCGCCTGCTCGGCCTGGCTCAGACCCGGAAACATCGGCAGGGCAAGGGTCCGAGCCGCGGCGGCGTCGGTCATCGGCAGGTCCGCATGGAGACCCCGCTCCATGATGTACGGCTGGCGGTGGACCGGGATCGGATAGTAGATGTCCGCGCCGACGCCCGCGTCGCGCAGCTCGGCCACGATCGCATCGCGCTCCGGCCCCACGTCGAGGATGTACTGATGGAAGACGTGGGTCCGCCCATCGGGCGTGACCGGCGTCCTGACCGGCAGGTCGGCGAACGCCCGGTCATAGTCCGCGGCGATCTCCTGGCGGCGAGCCGTGTTTCGATCGAGCTTGGCCAGCTGGACGAGCCCGATCGCGGCGTTCAGGTCGGTCATCCGGTAGTTGTAGCCGAGCATCTCGAACTGGTAACGGGCGCGCATTCCCTGGTTGCGATAGAGCCGCAACCAGTCGGCCAGGCGGTCGTCGTTGGTGGTGATGAAGCCGCCCTCACCGGTCGTCAGGTTCTTGGTCGCATACAGGCTGAACGCGCCATGGCCGAAGCTGCCCGCGCGGCGCCCGCGGAAGGTTGCGCCATGAGCCTGGCAGGCATCCTCGACCACGATCAGGCCGTGGCGGTCGGCCAGTGCCGTGATCATGTCCATGTCGGCCACCAGGCCGAACAGGTGGACCGGCACGATGGCCCGGGTCCGGGGCGTGATCGCCGCCTCGATCCGGGCGGCATCGATCAGGTAGGTGTCCGGCTCGATGTCGACGAAGACGGGCATCGCCCCGGTCGACAGGATCGCGTTGGCCGTGGCTGCAAACGTGTGCGAAACCGTGATCACCTGATCGCCCGGCAGCAGGCCGATCCCGGCAAAGATCGCCATCAGGGCCAGCGTGCCGTTGCTCGTCGCGATCGCGTGCTTCGCGCCGCAGTAGTCCGCCCAGCGGGCCTCGAGTTCGGCCACCCGCTTGCCCTGAGCCAGCATCCCCGAGCGGAGGACGTCGCTGACGGCGGCAACTTCGTCTTCTCCGATATCGGGGCGGGCAATCGGGATCATGCTCGGGCTCCTTGGTGCGGGCCCACCCGTTCGATCAGGGTGTCGGCTTCCGGGTTGTAGCGATAGTGACGGCCGCAGACGGGACAGGCCAAGTCGGGATCGGCTGAGTAGACGGCCGGCTCGGCGGGCGCCTTGCGGCCCTTTGAATCGAGGAGGCGGGCGCCGCACGCACAGACCCACCCGATCCGATGGGCCGGGCTGCCGGCCATCAGCGCGAAGTCTGCCACATTGCGGGTCACGATCCCGCCCGCCCCGATCGTGGCGAAACGGCCGACGGTGGTGCCCGCCACGACCACAGCGCCCGCCCCAATCGAACAACCCGTTCGCAGGAGGATGGGCGAGACGGTCCAGTCCTCGGCCCGGGCCAGGTCGCCGGTGGCCGTGATCGCGCGGGGATAGCGGTCATTGGTGAGGATCGCGTTGGGGCCGATAAACACGCCGTCCTCGACACTCACGCCGTGGTAGATCAGGGCGAGGTTCTGGACCTTGACCCGGTCACCCAGGACAACGCCTTCGTCGATGAACACGTCCCGCCCGATCACGCACTCCGAACCGATCCGGGCGCCGGTCCTGACCTGCGCACGATGCCAGACGCTGGTGCCGGGACCGATCTCGACATCCGCCTCGACGTCAGCCGACGGGTGCACCCGCGCTGAGGGATCAATCACGTTGGTGCGGGACTCCTCCGCTCGGATCGGTGCTTGACGCTGCTGTCGGGACCGACCGGTCAACCGCCCGTAAAGTATACCGGAGGGCGGCGCCGGCTCAGCGCCGGCGGTTCCGGAAGAGGCCGAGAACGATGCCCGCCGCCGCCCCGAAGGCCAGTGCGCCGCGCCAATCGAAGAGGGTCCGGACGTCGCCTTCGACGTGGGCCGCGAGGACGACCCCGGCACCCGAGTTCGGGCCAAAGTGGACCCGATTGGCGATCAACGTTCGGACACCGGCCTGCTCGAACCGGGCGTCCCGGGCGATCACCGCGCCGGCGACGCCCTGGCGGAGCTCGAACTGGTCGGTCAGCGCCGCGCCGACGCCGCCCAGCTCAACGGACAGCCGCTGACCGCTCACGGCGCCGATGCCACCCTGCGAAAGGACGACATCATTGGCGCTGAGCGCTCCGATGCCTCCCTGGCGGATCGTCAGTTGGGTCTCCTCGGCAGCCAGCGGATCGACGACCACCACGGGGACCCTGGCCAGGGGCTTGGCAGGGGACGGGGGCTTGGCAGGGGTCTTTGCCGCGGCTGCGGGCTTGGCTGGGGACGGGGGCTTGGCCAGGGTCTTTGGCGCGGCTGCCCGTGGCGTGCTGTTGGCCTTGGCGAGTGGCTTCGTCGCGGTCGCTCGAGGCGTGGCCTTGGGCACAGTGACGGGGTTGGCCACGGTTGGCGGCGCGTCGGTCAACTGCGGACGGATGGCGCGCCTCGGCCGCGCGGCGGGCTGGTCGGTCATTGTCGTCTCTCCGAATGCGTTCACCCAGCCTACCTTTGATTGATCAAACGGTTGCGGACAGTTCGGGCATTCCCCCTGGAGGTGACGCAAGGCCACTCCTTGCTTCGGACGAACCGATCCGAGAGCTCGACGCGAGCTGACCGAACGCTCGACCCGTGCTCGGCGGCTTGATTCCTTTGATCCGGCGAGCTGACAAGGCTCGGCTCCTTCCCTGCCTGGCACATGTGTGCCCCCAGAGCAATCAAACGGACGATTCCGGAGTCCGTCGAGGCTGCGCTGCGATCGCCCGATCGAAACTTGTCCCAGCGCATGCGTGGCTCGGCATGAACCCAGAGCGGCGGCAGGCAGGAAGTCTCGGATTCGGGCCGATTCGCCGGCGGACGAGGCGCCCCATTTCGCTGCATCGGCTATCCTCCGCGGCGTGATCGGACGGGGCAGCCAAGGAGGTCGCGTCGGACTGGCGATCGCCTGTGCGGTCTTGCTGGTGGGCTGTTCGCCGACGACGCCTTCACCGGTCACCTCTGCGGCGGCCGGCTCGATCGGGACCCCGTCGCCAAGCAGCGCCTCCACCGCGCCGTCAGCCAGCCCTACGATCAGCGTGCCCGGCCTATCGCCGAGCCCCAGCCCGGTGCTGGTGCCAGCGCCCCTGACCGGCGAGCTCGTCAGCCCGGCCGCCGCAGCGCGCCATCCGATCGCGGTCATGATCGACGACCTGAGCCCGGCCCGTCCTCAGTCGGGCCTGAGCGAGGCCTCGATCGTCTACCAGGCCCCGGCCGAAGGCGGGATCCCGCGCTATATGGCGATCTTCGCCGATACCATTCCCACCGACATCGGGCCGGTCCGTAGCGCGCGCTACTACTACATCGCGTGGGCTTCGGAATGGAAGGCGCTGTACGTCCACGCCGGCGGCTCGCCCCAGGCACTGGCAACACTCTTTAGCCAAGGCAGCGGACAGCTCGTCTACAACGCGGACCAGTTCCGCTACGGCGGGTCCTTTCGCCGAATCACCAGCCGGTTCGCGCCGCACAACCTGTACACCACCGGGGCGCAGCTGGGCCGGCTGGCAACCTTGCTCGGGGCCACTGTGCCACCGAAGCCGATCTGGACCTTCAACCCGCCCGCGCCCCTGGCCGATCGGCCACTCGGCGGTCAGATCACCTTCGCCTACCCCCAGAACGCGATCCGCTACGACTACGACCGCACCTCGAACACGTACCTTCGCTCGGTGAGCGTCGAGGGCGCCGAGCACGATGCTGCGACGAAGGTCCGGATTGCGCCGACCAATGTGGTGATCATGTGGATGAAGTTCGGGCCGCTCAACGACCACCAAGTCTACAAGCAACGTCTCGAGGCGACGATCGTGGGCAGCGGGCCGGCCTGGATCGCGACGAACGGGCACACGATCATGGGCACCTGGAAGAAGACCTCGACCAGTGGGCCGACCCTGTTCTTCGACAGCTCCGGGAACCAGCTCAGTCTGACCGTGGGCCAAACCTTCGTGAACGTGGTGACCTGGGGCACGCCGATCAGCGTGCACGATGGGGCCCCCGTCCTGCCGCTCTAGGCCACCACGGCCGACTGGAGTCGGCCGTGGTTCAGGTCGTCGGGCGCGCTCAGATCCCCGTAACCTCATCCTCGGGTGAGCGGCGCGCGCCCACGTCCGTGTACACGACCCGGGTGGCCCGGGCCACGTCGGACCACGTCCACCGGTCCGGTCCGGTCCTCGTGAGAGCGTCGGCTCGCAGTCGCGTCCACAGGTCGTCATTGGTCCAGGCGGCCACGATGGCCGCGGCGAGGCGGTCTGGATCGCGCGGCTCGACGAGAATACCGGCCCCGCCCACGATCTCTGGCAACGCTCCGACTGCGCTGGCGATCACCGGCGTGCCGGCCGCCAATGCCTCGATCGCCGGCAGGCCCGCCGCCTCACTGATCGATGGCAGGATGGCCGCGCGAGCCTCGGCTACGAGCGCCGCGACTCGCTCCACCGCCAGCGCGGGCGCGTAGGCGAGGAGCTCGCCTACTCCCTCGCGAGCCGTCGCCCGCGCCAAGGCGGCTCGATCACCAGGCGAGGCGCCGATCAGGAGAACCCGTGGCGGCCAGCTAATCATCGGGTCCAGCCCGGCCGGACGGCCGGCGGCCGCCAGGTGGCTGAGCGCCCCGATCAGCGAGCCGAGGTCCTGGCGAGCGTCGTACCGGCCGGAATAGACCAGGTAGCGCTCCGGCAGTCCGAGCCGCTCCCGGTCGCTGCGCGGATCATTGACGGCGCCGGCCAGCTTCGCTGAGGACCCGGACGGGCGGTCGGGCCGGGACGGGCGGAACGCGCCGCGCGCTGCCATGGACACCACGACGAGGCGCTCGGGCCGGACCCGCAGGAGGCTCTGAACCGCCCGGGCCGTGGCCTCGGTGCCGACGATGATCGCCGCGGCGTCGCGCAGGATCCGGCCGCGCAGGCGCTGGCCGAAGGCGGCCGCCGGACTGCGCTGGTAGACACTCGGCAGCTCCCATGGGGCCAGATCGAGGAGGGTAACCACGACGGGCAGCCCCGAGCCGATCGGGATCGCTCCCGCCGCGGTGTGGAACACGGCGCCGGCGGCACCACCTTGCTCGGCCCACCAGGCCGTTCCGATCGTGGCGCCCCTGAGCAGGAACGGGTCGACGGTCAGGGCACCCGACCGGAGCAGGTGGCTTGGAGGCATCCGCCGCCGAGCGGAGACATCGAGGCCGAGGAAGGCCTCGGTCGGATCGGGCCGGTGAAGGCCGACAAGGAAGGCAAAGGATTCGCCCTCGATCGGCTCCGCATCGTAGGCAGCCAGCAGCTCGCCCAGGTAGGTAGCCGTGGTCGGGCCGCGGTCGGGATCCTCCAGCGGTCGCGTGTCCATGACGACGCGCAGGCCGAGCGGCTGGGGGCTGACGCCTCGGGACCGGTCGATGGTCACGCCTCGGGGCGAGTCGAGCGGGGACCCCGTCCCCGCAGCTCATCCCAGCGCAGCTGCAGGACGACGATCAGGGCCTCGCCGATGATCCGGCGCGACATCTTCGACTGGCCCACCCGCCGATCGCGGAACGTGATCGGGACCTCCCGGATGCGCGCCCCCAACCGGCTCGCCCGGAAGGTCATCTCGATCTGGAAGACGTAGCCCCCGGCATGGATGCCGTCGAACGGGATGCCGCTGAGCGTCCGCACCCGCCAGGCCTTGAAGCCACCGGTCAGGTCGTGCGGCGCGAGGCCCAGCACGGACCCGGCAAAGAGGCTGCCGCCCCGCGAGATCGCCCGCCGGGCCAGCCCCCAGTCGACCACCCCGCCACCGGGGCAGTAGCGCGAACCNNTCGGCGGCCAGCTGGTCGGCCAGCTCGCCGGTTCCGTCGGGCGAGCTGTCGTCGACGACAAGCAAGGTGGCGGCGGGCAGCTCAGCCAGGATCGCGGCCGCGATGCCCGGCAGGTTCTGGGCCTCGTTGTAGGTCGGCAGGATGACCCACGTGCCGGGTCGGAGAACGGACGCCATCGGGCCAGTGTACGGCGGAGGTAGCGCTGGACGAGCGTGACCTGCTAATACGGCGTGGCGATGGCTGTCTGGACGACGGAGTTGCTGAGCAGGCTCATATCGCCCCCGATCGCTCGGCCGAACTGCGCGTTGCCCGTGGCGCTCGGGTCACGGTCCAGCTGGATCGTCGCCCAGCTATTCCGGATCGAGGCCGACACCTGCACGTCATTCCTAAACGTCGGGGCGCTCTGCCACAGGGCGTTGATCGTCTGTTGAGTGGTGAACAGCTGGTCGATGTACCAGCCGGTCATCCCGGTCGCGTGGACCTCCGAGATTACCGCCCGCGCCCCGGTCCGCAGCCAGCCGGCGGTCATGTTGTCGACCCGCAGCCTCGCCACGGCGAAGGTCGGAGCCGGATTCTGCGGCTCGGAGTTCCCGGCCGAGTAGCACAGGTGGGCGAGGATCACGACGGCGTTCGGGGCGAGGTGGATGGACTTCGCCAGGGAGGCTTCGCCGTAGTACTGGGTGGTGCTGTTGTTCGTGGTGTTGCCCGGCGGGTTCAGGCCGAGGCCGTCGACACTCGACGGAATGGCGTTGATGTCGAACGTCTTGTGGTAGGGACTCGTCAGGCCATTGCCGTGGCCCATGTAAACCACGATCGAGGCACCTTGCAGGGCAGCGCTCACCGCGGCCCAGGTGGCATTGGGCGTGTAGATCGTGATGACGTTCGAGCTGAATTGGCGCGCCGCATTGGCGGCATCGTTCGCGTCGGATTCGTACGAGGAGGTGGCTCCCGCGACCGGGCCGGCGATGATCACGACCTTGGCATTCGGCAGCGCGGTCGAGGCCGAAGCCGCCGGCACGGTGAGGGAGATTGCGATCAGGAAGGCGAGGGACAGGGCGCTGAGGAGCTTGGGCAATGGGAGTCTCCGAGGTTCCGCGGACCAGCTCGTGGCTCAGCCACCGAACCGGATGTGGAGGGCCTCCCCAGACTCCCGAATGGGATCGCCCGACTCAATGCCGACATCGTCCCGGGCCGGAATGGCCCCAACGTCCGAATTGCCGGTCGGAGCAGCACGGTCGGACGGCCTGCGGTGGAGTTGGCGGTGGTTGGGGTGTTGCCCGGCCCGCAGCCAGCGCGCCGGATTGCGGGGCGTCGGTGCACCGGCTCATGACCGAAGCTGAGCGATCAGGCCGGCCAGCGTGGGATTCGCCTGGTCGCGCTCGGACAGGATCGGTCGCCCGTCGACCGTGGGGCAGGCCGGCCAGGAGATACCCACGGCCGGATCGTCCCAGGCAAAGCCGAGCTCATCGGAGCCGTCGTACTCGTTCGTCACGAGGTAGATCAGCTCGAGCGCGTCGATCGCGAGGAAGCCGTGGGCGACCCCGGTCGGGATCGTGACCGTTCCATCGGCGGCCAGTTCGCGGGTCTCGACCACCGCCGGGCCGGACCCGGCGACTGCCGGCCGGACGTCGACGAGGACGACGAGGGCGCGGCCCGAGGCAACGATCCAGTGGTCGAGCTGGCGGCGATGGTAGTGCAGGCCGCGCAGGACACCCACTGCCGATGTCGACAGGTTGGCCTGGACGAAGTTGGCGTCGGCGGCACCGGTCCAGTGCCGGGCGAGATCGAAGTCGGCCGAGGCGCGCCAGAGTTCGCGGAACGACCCGCGCAGGTCGCCATGGCGGGCGATCGCCCCCCACTTGACGCCGGGCAGGATCGAAGCGGCCGAGCCAGGTGCGGCGGTCATCGCTGAATCAGCGGACCCTGGCGCCGACATCGGGGCGGGCGGCGAGCTGGCGGCGGAGTGTCGGAAGATAGTCGGCGAGAGCCGCTGTCCAGGGCCGGAGGGGCTCGGCCAGGGGCAGTGACGATGGCACCGACGACGGCAGCAGCGTCGGCTCGAGAACCGCCCAGGCCGGCAGGGTGGACGCGCGCACCCAGGTCGAGCCGAGGACTTCCTGGATCGGGACCTCGATCGCCAAACCGGCCAGGACCGCCCGAGCCCAACCGGCGCGAGTGGTGGCCCCGCCATTGACGACGTGCTGAATCCCCCCGAATCGTTGACCAGAACCGATCAGCTCAACGATTGCGTCGGCCAGATCGGCCGTGAAGGTGGGCGAGCCGGCCTCATCGCCAATGACCTGAAGTGCCTCGCCGGCGGCGCGGGCACGTTCGGCGGCGTGGGCGATCTTCTCGGGGAAGTCGTTGCCGGGGGGGCCGAACAGCCAGGCCGTCCGGACGATCCCAAGAGCTGGACCGCCGCCGGGCGACGTGCCCAGTCCCGTGCCCTGGAGTGCTCTGTCGTCGGGCGTCCAGCCGTAGGCGGTCGCGGCGGCCACCTCGCCGGCGAGCTTGCTCGATCCATAGGCGTTGATCGGGTTCGGGCGATCATCGGGGCGATAGCCCAGGCCGTCCGTCCGGCGACCGTCGAAGACCTCGTTGGTGGAGATGAGGATCAGGTCGATCCCCGAGCCGGCCGCCGCCTCGGCCAGGCGCCCGACCGCCTCGCCATTGCGCAGCAGGGCGGCCTCGGGCTGCCGGGCGCAGCCATCGACGTCGGTCCAGGCTGCGGCATGAACGATCACTTCGGGCTGATCACGGGCGATCAGGCGCACGGCCGCATCGAGGTCATCGAGATCGTAGTCCGGCCGACGCCACGCGAGCGGGCCGCCGATTCCGGTGAATGGAGCGTTGGCCAGCGCATCGAGCACAGCTCGGCCAAGGCGGCCGCCCGCGCCGGTGACCGCGATCCGCACGTCAGCCGGCCGGCCGGCTCGGCTCGGGCCCAGCGGCCTGCGAGCCGGCCAAACGACGGCCGTACTGGCGTTCGTAGTAGGCGTCCCAGTCGCCCGTCTTGATCGCGCGCCACCAGCCGTCGTTGGCTCGGAACCAGTCGACGGTCGTGCGCAGCCCGTCGTCGAAGGCGACCCGGTTGCGCCACCCTAGCGCAGCCAGCTTCGAGCCGTCGAGAGCATAGCGCCGGTCGTGGCCGGGGCGATCCTCCACTGTCCGGACGAGCGACCAGGGCTTGCCGAGGGCCTCGAGGAGCAGCCGTACGACATCGCGATTGGTCAGCTCGGCCGAGCCGGGGATGTTGTACGTCTGACCTCCCTGGCCACGTCGCAGGACGCATTCGATCGCCCCGGCGTGGTCGGTCACGAATAGCCAGTCGCGCCGCTGAAGGCCGTCGCCGTACAGCGGCAGGGGACGATCCTCGAGGGCGTTGGTGATGAACAGCGGGATGAGCTTCTCGGGGTGGTGATAGGGACCGTACGTGTTCGAGCCGCGGGTGACCAGCGCGTCGATGCCATAGGTCACCACATAGCTCCGTACGAGCAGCTCCCCGGCCGCCTTGGCCGCCGCGTATGGAGAGCGCGGGGCGAGCGCTTCAGTCTCGACCGAATGACCCGACTCGACCGAGCCGTAGACCTCGTCGGTACTGACCTGGAGATAGCGCGGCGCCGGACGAGGATCACCGCCCGCGGTCCGGCGCTCGCCCGCGGCCAGCCCGGCCGCCTCCGCGCGGCAGGCCTCGAGCAGGACATGGACGCCGATCACGCCCGTT
The DNA here is from genome assembly GCA_003152165.1 of Chloroflexota bacterium. Classification (GTDB taxonomy): domain Bacteria; phylum Chloroflexota; class Limnocylindria; order Limnocylindrales; family CSP1-4; genus Palsa-1033. Next base: position 106,935 of record PLZO01000043.1, on the reverse strand, counting down.
CGAAGGAACGCCTCCGGATCCAGGATCGAGCGGTCAACGTGGGACTCGGCCGCGAAGTTCAGGACCGCGTCGGCCTCAGCCACGAGCGGTCGAACCACAGCCCGGTCGGCGATGTCGCCCCGGACGAATCTGAGCCTGGCCGCCTGTTCGGGATTGTCAAGCACCGGCTGGAGGTTCGCCTCGTTGCCGGCATAGGTCAGTGTGTCGAGGACCGTGATCCGGGTCCCATCGTCGCGACCCAGGACTTCCCGGACGAAGCAGGACCCGATGAACCCGGCGCCGCCGGTGACGAGCAGGTGCGATCCAGGCCCGAATCGTGCGTCGCCCATCGGCGCAGCCGCCGCCAACGTCATCGACCCGGCCGCTGGGGGGCGGGGCTCAGCCCGCCGGCTGCGTCGTCCCCGGCGGCGATGGCCGCGGCTCGCATCAGCGAGGGCACGGTACCGGCATCGGCCCAATGGCCGCCGTAGACCCGGGTATACAGGCCGCCGTTCGGAATGTAGTGGTTGAGCACGTCGGTAATCTCGAACTCACCCCGCCCGGAGGGCGCCAGCCGGTCGATCACGTCGAAGGCACCAGCGCGCAGGAAGTAGACCCCAATCGGGATCAGGTCGCTCTTGGGCACAGCGGGCTTCTCCTCGAAGGCGATCACGTCGCCGTTCGGGCCAAGCTCGGCGACTCCAAACCGTTCGGGATCCTGGACCCGATAGAGGAGCGTGCCGGCGCCGTACGCACCCGCCTCGAATTCGCCGGCCACCGCCGCCAGTGGGTCGCCCAGCAGGATGTTGTCGCCCAGGACGCAGCAGAACGCCTCGTCGCCGACGAAGTCCCGGGCCAGGCCGATCGCGTGGGCAATGCCCAGAGCGCCATGCTGGTAGCGGTAGGTCAGGTCCAGGCCGAAGTGGGAGCCGTCGGCGAGCAGCTCAACGACGTCGCCCACGCTCTTGCCGCCGACGATCACCATGACCTCCCGGATCCCCATCCCGGCCAGGGTCGCGATCGGGTAGTAGATCATTGGTCGGTCATAGATCGGGAGCAGGTGCTTGTTCGTGACGATCGTGAGCGGGAACAACCTGGTGGCCGTCCCACCGGCAAGGACGATGCCTTTCATCAGTGGAAGCCTAGCGGTCAGGAACCAGGCGCGAGTGACGGGCTCGCGATCACGCACGGCTGCTCCCCCGTCGGCAGGGTGGCGCTTCCGGTGGGGCACGGCACGGCTTGCTGATCGACCGGTGGCAGGCCGCCCTTGTAGCTCGTGATAACGAGCACATATTCGAGCTTGTCCAGGTTGGCCGCCGGCTGGATGAAGACGGTCTGGACAACGGCATTGGCGTCGCGCTGGTCGTCAACCACGGTGCCGATCAGGAGGCCCTTCGGGAACGGCGACCGGACACCGTTGCCCAGGTCGATCCCGGCGGTAACGACCTGGTCGTTGATCTGCACCCGCTCGGTTGAATCGACGTTCTCCATCACGAGCACCCCACCAAGCTGGCCGATCACCGAGCCGGTCGCCTGGTTCGAGCCGAGTTGGCCGATCACGGTCGAGCTCGTGTCGTTGATCAGCAGGACGGTGGCCGAGTCGCCGGCGACGTCGGTCACCCGGCCTGCCAGCGCGCCGCCGTCGGCGACCACCACGTCGCCGACCACGATCCCTCGATCGGTCCCGACATCGATCGTAACGACCCGCCGGAACTCGGAAGTCTCGCGCCCGATCACCGTCGACGCGACCGACTGGAAGCCCAGGCCGGACTGGACCTGGAGGAGCCCGGTCAGGATCTGGTTCTCGCGCTCAACCTCCTTGGCCTGGGCATTCTCGGTGCTGAGGGTCGCGTTCTCTGACGTGAGCTGGTCATTGGTCCGGCGCAGGGTGTCGATCTCACCGATGGTGGCGATCAGAGAGCCCACTCCCTGGGCGACCGAGTCGACCGCCGTCTGGACCGGTTTGAAAGCGAAGGCAACGCCCTTCTGGAGCTCCTGGATGGGCGGGCTCGAGGAGAACACCATGAGCACCAGGCAGGTGGCCAGGAGCACCGTATAGGCGATCGAGCGCCGACGCGTCCGGCGATCGTTGAGCAGAGCGGTCATCTCAGGCGACCCCGGCAGCGTCCGTCAGCGCGGGGCGCGCGCGTACGTATCGGCGACCAGGACCCGCTGCATCGCCGGGTTCGTGGCCAGCTCCTCAAGGACCACGCCGGTGCCGCGGGCCACGCAGGTCAGGGGGTCATCGGCGATATGGACGGGCATCTGGGTCGCCTCGGCGATGCGCTGGTCGAGGCCGGCCAGCAGCGCCCCGCCGCCGGCCAGGACGATGCCCTGGTCCATGATGTCGGCGACGAGCTCGGGGGGCGTCTCCTCGATCGTGTCCTTGATCGTGTCGACGATCTGCTGGACAGACGGCTCGATCGCCTCGCGGATCTGATCGGCGCCAACCTCTACGCTGCGAGGCAGGCCGGTCAGCAGGTCGCGGCCGCGAAGGACTACCCGCTGTGCGTCCCATTCGCCCGGATAGGCCGAGGCGATTGCGATCTTGATGTCCTCGGCCGTCCGCTCGCCCAGCAACAGGTTGTACTCGCGCCGGGCGAAGGTGACGATGTCCTGGTCCATCTCGTCGCCGCCGATCCGGATGCTCCGGGCGATCACGATCCCGCCAAGGCTGATCACGGCAACCTCGGTCGTGCCACCGCCGATGTCGACGATGAGGCTGCCCGAGGGCTCACTGACCGGCAGGCCCGCTCCGATCGCGGCGGCCATCGGCTCCTCGATCAGGCGCGCCCAGCGGGCGCCCGCGTTGAGGGCGGCGTCTCGAACCGCGCGCTTCTCGACTTCGGTCACCCCGGACGGCACGCCAAGGAGCATCCGCGGGCGCGGGATCAGGCCAACCCGATCATGGACCCGGTTGACGAAGTACTTGATCATCTGCTCGGTCACGTCGAAGTCGCTGATCACGCCGTCGCGCAGGGGCCGGACGGCGATGATCGAGGCCGGCGTGCGACCGACCATCCGCTTCGCCTCGGCCCCGATCGCCAGGACTTTCTTGGTCTTCGCCTCGATCGCGACCACGCTCGGCTCGCTGATCACGATCCCGCGGTTCCGAACATGAACCAGCGTGTTGGCGGTCCCGAGGTCGATCCCGATGTCCCGTGAGAAGAGGCCGAAGAGGCGGTCGAACATGGTGCCGGGCGGTTCCTTCGTGCGGGTCCAGTGCGGCGCGGCGCGAGATGGGCGCGCGCCGGAGCGGATCGCTTGGGCTGGGAGGCGGACGTGGAGTATACCTGCACCGGCGGCCAAACCCGATTGAACCTGAAGCCGACCCCAAGGATCGTGCTTCGTGCCCGCGTCGCGAGATCTCCGACCTGGCGCCGACGTGCGACGGCTAGGCGTGGCGCTCGGAGTCGTCGACCAGGGCGATTCGAATCCGCTTGTTGATCCGGCCCTTGGATTCGTAGCCTGTCACCCTGATCTGGCCGACTTCGCTCGTGTTCGCGACGTGGGTACCGCCATCGGCCTGCAGGTCAAGGCCCACGATCTCGATCGTGCGGATCTCGGGAATACCCGGCGGCAACAGGATGACCTTCGTCCGGATCAGGTCGGGGATTGCGAATGCTTCGTCACGAGGCAGGACGTTGACCCGGATCTGGCGACCGCGGCCGAGCTCGGCGTTGACGGTCGTTTCGATCGCCCCGACGAGATCCGCGTTCATCCGCTCAAACTCGAAATCCATCCGGCCGCTGCCGGGCTCCATGTTCCCGCCGGTGACCTGTGCCCCGTAGTCACGCCAGACAACCCCACATAGGACATGCAGCGCCGTATGGGTGCGCATCAACAGGTGCCGACGCGCCCATTCGATTTCAACCGTCAGGCGATCCCCAAGGGCGGGCGCATGGCCACTGTCCGACTCGAGCTCATGGACGATCTCACCGCCCTCCCGCCGCGCTGCCCGGACGGACCAGCTCCGGCCATCGGCGGCACGCAGGAGCAGGCCACGATCGGCAGGCTGGCCACCCCCGCCGGGGTAGAAGACCGTCCGGTCGAGGACGACGAGATCCCCGCGGCCCTCACGCCCCGGGCTGGTCGCAACCACCGTTGCCTCAGCCTGGCTGGCGTAGCTGTCGCGGTAGCAGATGGCGTCGGTCATCGGATCCCCAGGTCGGCAGACCTAAATCAACCTCGCGGGGCGCCGGGGCGGCCCCGCCCTACTTGACGACCATGCTACCGGTCATGTTCGTGTGGATCGAGCAGTTGAAGGTGTACGTGCCGGCTGCCAGCGATGGGACGTTGTAGATCGTCTGGCTGACGCCAGTGGTAATCACGCCCTGGAAGACGGCAGTTCCGCTCGCGTTCTTGATCCAGATATCGTGCGGGACGCTTGCGTCCTTGTTGTCGAAGAGCAATGTGAACGCCTTGCCCGCCGGCGCATCCACCGAGGACTGCTCGAATGCGATGTTCAGGGCACTGATCGTCACATCCGCGGTTCCACCGCTGGCGCCTGCCGACCCACTGGGGGCGGCTGAGCCGCTCGCGGCAGGCGTCGTGCCGGCGCCGGCTGATGCGCTCGGGCCCGCGGACCCGCTGGGGCCCGCCGCCCCGCTGGGACTGGCCGAAACCAGGGGCGTGGGCGTAGCCACCGGGGGCGGCGCGAACGTCCAGCCGGCCGCCGCCGAGGAGGCGCAGCCGGCCACGGCCAGGCAGGCCAGCAGGGCAAGGACGGCGGTCAGGGAGGTTCGAGCGAGACGCATCTCGGGGACATCGTCCTTTCGTTCGGCCGGTCCAGGTCCGGCCAGAACGACAGCGTCAGGCGCGCACGGCGGAGGATCGGGTTGTTCGTGCCCACTCTACCGTCCGCTCCGTGACCATGCTCAAGGCCCCAGCCGGAGCTGGCTGAGCGCGGCTTGATGATGGTGCCCGGGCGCACTGACCCAAAGGTACTGGTACCTTCGTCCGGCTTGGCGGATGGCTCTTTTAGCGGGTAACCTCCAGCTCCCGATCGCGACCGGCGCGCGAACGGCACCCCTGAGCTCGCCGGCAAGCGGAGTCCATCCGGATGCTCGATCGAATCAAGGCCCGTGTCTGGCTGCTCGGCGTAACCGTGCTGCCGGTGGTGCTCGCCCTCGTCGTTCACCCTCTGGGCCGCCGCTGGTCCTGACCCGTTCGTCAACGCGGACCGGTGCCCCGGCCCGCTCGACGGTCCCGGCAGTGGGACAGCGACTCCCTCCACCTCGCTGATTACCACGGCCACAGGCAAGAGACCCGGACGCCCTCCGTCCGGGTCTCTTGCTGTCCGGCCCAGGGCCGAGACCGGTCGGCCGGGACCAACGTGCCGGGACCAACGGCCGCTCCCCACCGGGCCCCCCGTGAGGGGTCCCCGGACCTCCCGTACCATGAGCCGCGTGGTTGAGCCCGCGCCGCCGCCCCATCGTTCGCCCGAGGAGCAGCTCCGGCAGCTCCGCTTTCTCCATCGGGTGGCGCGCCTGGCCACGACGGCCCGGACGTGGGACGAGCTCCTCGAAACGATCGTTGATGAAACGCGCGACGCGCTGCACGCCGACGTCAGCTCGCTGTACCTGCTCGACCGTGACGGCAGCCACCTGACCCTGGCCGCCACGAACGGCCTCGATCGCTACCAGATCGGGCGGGCCAGGGTGCCGCTCGGCGATGGGGTCACCGGTCGGGTGGCGGCCAGCCAGCAGGCGATGATCGTGGCCGACGTCAAGCAGGATCCGCATTTCCTGTGGGTCCGGGGGATCGACCAGCGGCGCTACGTGGCGTCGATGCTGTCGGTGCCGCTGTCATGGCACGCCCAGATCGTGGGGGTGCTCAACGTACAGACTGAGGCCCAGCGCGATTTCGACCAGGCGGATGCCGCCCAGTTGAGCGCTATCGCAGATCTCCTCGCGGGAATCGTCCAGAAGGGTCGCGAGCAGCGCGACGCGGAGGCCCAGGTCATTGCCCTGCAGCGCCTCGACGAGGCGCGCACCGAGCTGATCGCCCTGGTCACCCATGAGCTGCGCACGCCGCTGGCCGTTGTGCGCGCCTATGCCGANNCTCGACCGGCTCGTCGATTCGATCCTGGCCTCGATCCGGCCGAGTACCGAGAGTCCAGTCGAGCTGGCTCCGATCGATGTCGGAGCGCTCCTCGAGGAACTGGTCGTCGAACTCAAGCCGCTCCTCCGCCAGCACCGCCTGGAGCGTCACGTGGAGGTCCGCCGCCACGCGCTGGCCGACCCGCCCCGCCTGCGTCAGATCATTGAGCATCTGATCGAGAATGCGGTTAAATACGCGCCGCCGGACACCGCGATCACGGTCGACGTCACGTTGGTCGAGGGAGTCGTCCGGCTGAGTGTGAGCGACGAGGGACCGGGTATCCCGGTCGAGTGGCGCGAGCGGATCTTCGAGCCCTATGCTCGGCGCGACACGCACACGGCCCGGGGCTCGGGGATCGGCTTGTACGCAGCCCGCCGGCTGTCCGAAGCGATGGGCGCCCGGCTATGGTGTGAGCCTGCTCCGGGCAGTGGTGCCCGTTTTGTCCTGGCCTTGCCCGCTGCGGTCGCCGTCTGAAGGAAGCTGCTGATGCCCAACGTCCGCCCTCTCCGGATCCTCGTGGTCGACGACGACCCTGCGATGGTCGGGGCGATCACCGCCCTCGTCGGCCAGGACGGTCACCAGGTGATCACTGCATATGACGGCCTGACGGCTGTCCGGCGCTTCCGTGAGGAGACACCCGACCTCGTCCTGCTCGACCTGGCGATGCCTGGTCCAGACGGCTTCAGCGTGGCCGGGCAGATCCGGGCGTCGGGCAACGTCCCCATCCTGGTGCTGTCGGGCGAGAGCGGCGAGGGCGCCAAGGTCCGCGCGCTCGAGATCGGGGCGGACGACTACCTGACCAAACCATTCGGCCGGCAAGAGCTGCTCGCCCGGATCGCCGCGGTCATGCGCCGGGTCGACGCTGCCGGCGGTCCGGTTGGGGGCGGCAGCGCACTACGAGCCGGCGAGCTGACGATCGAGCCGAGACGCCACGAGGCCCGGGTCGGCGGAACGCTCCTGCCGCTCACGGCAACCGAATATCGCCTGCTCGAGGCCCTGGTCCGGGCGGGTGGCGATGTGGTCCCCCATGCCCGGCTCGTGCGCGCCGGCTGGCCGTCGGAGCCCAATCCGGACCTGCTCTGGCTCAAGCCCCACCTCGCCCGTCTGCGAGCGAAGGTGGTCGCTGCCGGCGGCCCGGCCGTGGTCGCCGTCCGCTCGGTCGGGTACCGCGTGGAAGTCGGCGAAGCCCGACCCTAGCCTGCGGACCGTGCCGCGGCCCTTCGCTGCGACTAGCCCGCTGAGCGGCCGACGACGGCGACGCCGTGGGCGTCGTGGGCCAACCCCACACACTCGACCCGACAGCCGCGAGCATCGCGGCCGGTGCTGCCAGGGAAGTGACGCCACGATTCCTCGAAGGCATCAACCTTGAGGCGACAACCGCAGGTGGCGCAGGTGATCGGGCCCGAGGCGGAGTCGGCCGGGCGGATTGGCCATGCTGACCGGTTGGTCGGTTGGATCATCGGGGACCTCCGCGGAGACAAGCATCGGCCGCGACTCGCCGCGACCCAATCCAGACCATAGACCGTCGATCCGGCCTGCTGCGACGCCGGACCGGATGCGACAGGGTTGCAGTTTGGGGGCGGGCGGGACGCGCCCGACGACTCAATACGGGTCGGTGAGCCCGAGCCGGATGGCGACCGCGGCCGCCTCCACCCGGCCCGAGACACCCAGCTTCGAGAGGATGTTCCCGACGTGTACACCGACGGTCTTCTGGCTGATGAACAGGCGTTCGCCGATCTCCCGGTTCGTGCGGCCCTGGGCAAGTTGGACCAGGACCTCTCGTTCGCGCCGGCTGAGCCCGAACGTGTCGCCAGGTGGCGGCTGGGCCGCGCCAACGAAAGCCCGAGCCAGGCCCGGTCGATCCTCGGCCGGTGAGGTTGGCCCCGCCGAGCCCCAATCCGGGCCACCCTCAAAGGCTGAGTCCGGCAACTGGTGGCCCGCCCGACCCGGAGCGGCGATGGGATCGGCAATCAGCGCACCCGTCTCAGGGTCGGGCGCAATGGCGCTCGCAACTGTCTCTGGCAGCGGGATCAACGCCCGGCGAGCGAGCTCCTCGAGCTCGCGCAGGAGCGGTCCGGCACCGAGCTGGCCGGCCAGCCGGACGGCCTCGAGAAGAGGCGCCCTGGCCGCTGTTCGGCCGGCCCGGCCGTCGCCGGCGCCAAGCGCTGCCTCGGCCTGGCGCCAGCGCGCCCGGGCAACCTGGTACGGACGCTCAAGGGCTTCCCAGGTCCGGGCCAGCGAATCCCAGGCGGCCGGCTCGTCACGGCCTTCGATCCGGGCCCGATAGGCGCGCGCCAGGGCCAGGTGCGCATCCGCCTCTCGGCGCGATCCGAAGGTCGCGGCGACACCGGCGCCACGGACCGCCGCCTCGGCCTCGGCCAGCACCACAGCGCTCCTGCTTCGGGCGGCCGCCACCGTGGACAGATCCCGGCCCGCCCGAGCGTCGGCGATCGACGCCGCATCCACCTCGAGGACCACGGCTGCCATCCGGGCCACGAGCACCCAGTCTTCTGTTTCCCGGACTCGACTCCAACCCAGGCCAACAGCCCGACGGGCATCCTCGAGATCACCCCGCCACAGGGCGAACGAGGCAGCGGCCTGGTAGGTCGGGACCGAATCCTGGGCATCGGGCACGGTCTCGAGCTCGAGCAGCAGCCGCCCGAGAAGTCGACCGGCCGCCTCGCCGGCCCGCGTCTCGATCTCGACAATCGCCAGGTTGTCCAAAGCGTTCACGAGGTTGACACCCACCGGACTCCATTCGAGCGCGGTCTCGACCAACGCCCTGGAGGCCGGCCAATCACCGAGCAGGAATAACGAGTCGGCGCCGTTGCCCCGGAGATAGTTGCCGAAGACCGCTTCCTGCCCGGCCCGCTGGGCCGCCTCGATCCCGGCCCGGGCCACCTCCACCGCTTCGCGTTTCCGGCCGAGCAGATCGAGCGCGGTCGTCAGGTTGGCGGTCGCCCGGAAGACATCGTCGAACCGTCCGAGTTCGGCCGCGATCGCCCGGGCCTCGAGCAGGAGGGCGAGGCCGCCTTCTGGGTCCTCGCCCCACACCCGGCTGATTCCGAGCGTGCAGGTCGCATGGCCCTCTTCGCCCAGGGCCGCCGGCCCGACCGACCGGGCCACCCGGATCGCCTCTGCCGCCAGACGTTCGGCCTCTCTGAACTTGCCCTCGAGCATGCGCACCTGGGCCAGCGCGGCGAGGACGAGTGCCCGTTCGCGCGACGGCTTCGCCGGCACGAGCTCGACGGCCCGCGAATGGGCGAAGATCGAGCCCTCCTGGTCTCCGGCGGTCCGTCGATAACGGCCGAGACGCTCGTACAGGAGGCCCATCCGAAGACGGTCCGCGCGCTCGTCGAGCCGGGCGATCGCGGACTCGGCGTAGGCCGCGGCGCGGGCGGGCCTGCCGTCGGCGAAGGCGGCCTCGGCGGCTCGCTGGAGGAGGTTGACCGGCGACGCTGTATCGGCCTCGCCGCCGGGCGGCTCGGTTCGATCGTCGATCTCCAGGGCCAGCTCGAGGTGGGCCAGCGCGTCGGCCAGCGAGTCGACGTTCTCGGCCAGGGTCGCCGCCTCGATCGCCGCCGCGCGTGCCGGCCCCAGCTGGTGGGCGGCAAGCCAATGGCGGGCTTGCGATCCGGGGCGCTCGGCCAGTCCTTCCGCGAGCGCAGCATGGTGGCGGCGGCGCTGGCCAGGCAGGAGATCCGCCTCGATCGAGCGAGCGATGAGCGGATGACGGATGCCCACCACCGCCTCGGCCGGCAGAGCGGCCACCGCAGCGTCGTCGAATGGATCGTCGCCGTCAGCCGACTCGAGTTGGGCAAAGCCATGTTCGAGGGCCTCCGCGAGGCCATGGCCAAGGTCGGCCTCGAGGATTCCCCCGCCAGGCCGCGGCGATGAGCTGGAACGCGGCGCCGGGCGATCCGCCTCGCGCTCGAAAGCGAGGGAAGCGGTGGCCAGCTGCTCGAGGGTCAGTGGCTCGCCGGCCGGGGCCAGCAGGCGCAGGACCCGGCGGCACTCAGTCGAGCGGCCGGCGAGGCGGGCCACCACCAACTCATCGAGGGAACCGGTCAGCGACGCGCCGGCCAGCTCGCGCCGAGCCGCCAGCAGCTCCTCGGCCACCAGGGCGTTGCCCCGCGACCGCTCCGATACGAGGAGCAGGACCGAGGCCGACGGCCGTTCGCCCTCGATCCCCTCGATCAGACGGGCAAGGTCGTCGCGGCGGAGCGGCTCGAGGAGGAGTCGCTCGGGCGGCCGGGCAGCATCGGCCATCGCGGCCAGCGTGTCGTGGAGGGGATGCCGCCGGGTCAGCTCGTCGGGTTGGTAGGTGGCCATCACGCACAGGCGGCCCGGGCGGGACACGCGGGCCAGGAATGCGGCGAGAGCCCGCGTTCCAGCATCGGCATCGTGGAGGTCCTCCAGGATGAGGACGACGGGCCTGCGCTCGCCTAGTCGCGTAAGCAGGCCCAGGATCGCCTCAAGCATCCTGGTCTGACGGCGCTCGGGGTCGATCGTCGCCCGGCCGGCGGGCAGCAGTCCGAGCGTCGCCAGCCTGATTTCGACGTCCGGCACCAGGCGCAGGAGCTCTTGTGCGCCGGTCTCCAGCAGTTCCGGCAGGTCGGCGTCGCGAACGCGATCGAAGAGTCGGGCGAGAGCAACGCCGACGGGAGCGTACGGGTCACCCGAACGTCCCGAGCGGGCTCGGCAGCGGATGACCTCGAACGGCTCTGGCAGGCCAGCCAGCCGCTGGCGGGTCTCGGTCAAGAGGCGCGAGACACCCACGCCGCCGGCACCGGCGATCAGCAAGGTCGTCGAGCGGCCATCGGCCGTCGCCTCGATGGCGGTCGCGATCCGGGCAAGTTCAGGCTCCCGCCCCACGAAGCGCGCGCTCGTGAACTTCGCCGCCATACGCCGAATTCTAGGGCGCTGTCCCGCTCGAGGAACGACTCCGCTATCCCGCGGATTGAGGGCAGCCCTGGGGCCGACCCTCAATCGCGCTGGTAGCCGGCGGTGCTTGCCGACACCGCATCCGTCGGTCTTGGGTGGTCCGGACCGGTCGCTGGTCCGGCTGGCTGGCCCGTCTAGTCCGAACTGGTGATGGCGCCGGCAGGCGTCGTCGACGAGGATCTGCTCATGGAGGTCATCCGCGCCCATGCTCGCCGCCGTCCGAGCCGGCGGGCGCTGACGCTTGCCCGGCTGATCGGAGCCCTGTACGTCATCACCGGCCTGTGCCTGGCCTACCTCACCCTGGCCACCCCGTTCGTCGACGTCTTCGCGGCGCATGGCAGGGCAGTCTCGAGCGAGAACGCATTCCACGCCCTCGGCTGGCTGACCGCCCTCGGCCTACCGGCGATCTGCCTGCTCCTGGGAACCCATCGGATCCTCGATTTCGCCGATCTCCAGAGTCCGCTGGCAGCCCGACGTGATCCGCTTGCCGGCCTCGGATCCAGCCTGGGCACGAACTATGTGGGCGTGCGCGATCTGAGCCTCCCGGGCGGCCGCCCGGTCTCGACCCTGATCGTCGGGCCGCCCGGGATCGTGGTTCTGGGCCAGCTGCCGTCAGCACAGCACGCACGCGTGACCGACGGCCGTTGGGAAGCCCGGGTTGGCGCCGATGAATGGGTCGCGATCGAGAACCCGCTCGAGCGGACGGCTCGCGACGCCGAGGCTGTCCGACGCTGGCTCGCCTCGGACGAGCACGACTTCATGGTCAAGGTCTACGCGGCCGTCATCAGCGCTGATGAATCCGTTGCCCGGAGCACGACGACGGCGGTCGTCGGCCGCGGCAAGATCCCGGCCTTCCTGGCGGCTCTGCCGCCCCACCGTACCTTCACAAAGCGCCCGACGCCGCCAGGTCCTCGACCGAATCCGGAGCGCCCTCGACTGATCGGCTGTTCGTAGCGAGACTCGTGGCGCCCTCCACCGTGAGCACGCCAACGTCGTCTGGTAGGGGAGCCAGGATTCGAACCTGGAACCAGCGGGATATAAGCCCGCCGCTCTAACCGTTGAGCTACTCCCCCGTCGGCCATCCTAGCACGGGCCGGAGCCTCTTCCAGGGTGACGGCTAGCGGGGAATCTCGACGATGACGTTGGTCGACTTCACCACGCAGACAACCTCCATGCCGATCGCGAGACCGAGCTCGTCGACCGCCTCGGCAGTCATCAGGCTGACCAGCCGATGCGGTCCGGCCAGGACCTCGACCACGGCGGCGACGCCGTCACGTTCGACCCGGGTCACGATTCCGACGAAGCGATTGCGAGCCGACTGGGCAATGATCGGCCGATCCGCCGTCCCGCGCCGACGCTCGGCGAGGAGTCGGCTGACCTCGAGGATCGGGACGATCCGCTGGCCGCCGGACGTCCGGATGACCCGCAGCTTGTGCGTCGTCTCCCACCGTCGCAGGGTGTCGATGCCCACGCCGAGCAACTCGGCCGCCTGCCCGATCCGGAGTGCCCGCTCGCGATCAAGCTGGGCGCGGTCGTCTGGCGGCGAGGTGTGCCCAGCCGCCGGCTGGATTGGATCGGCCGGCCGCTGGGCGGGCGGGCGGCTGGCCTTTGCCGCTGTCATCCCGCCCATTGCGCCACGTCCCGCGACAAATGTCTAGGGTCTAGGCGCCATCCCCGGCGTTCGGGCCTCGGAGGCGCGAGTCACGGCGGCTGTGCCGGCCGCCCGGCCAAAGCGCCAACCTACTTGCGGTCGCCACCGAAGATGCGCCCCAGGCCACGCAGGCGGAACGGCCGACCCTGGAGCCCAAAGTGAGCGATGCCATTGCCGCGGGCCGAGGCGCTCGAGCCGGCCCCAGTCGCTGGGCCGGCCGGACTGGCTGCGCCGTCGGAGGCTCGGCCACCAGCCATGCTCGCGCCCTTGCCGGACTTGGCCGTCCCAGCCGCGCGCCGGCCCTTCGCCGGCTTGCTCATCTCGGCGACGATCGGCATCCACGAATTGCCCTTCAGCTCATCTGCACGGGCGGGATCTGCCTCGGTTCGTTCCGCCTCGAGCGGAAGCTCGTCGGGGTCGAACGGGCGCGGAATCTCCTGCACCGGCCGTGGCGGACGCGAATAAGCGGGGCCGCCGTACAGCTGCGGCAGGGCGATGTTCTGCTCGTCGGACACGAAGAACCTCAGCGGATTGGATGCCAGCGTGGCGATCCGTCCCGGATGATAGCCAAGCCAGGGTAGCGCGGAAGAGTACGAAAGGACTACTTCAATTCGGGCGTCCCAACCCTAATGCTGGTGCGCTCGTGCACCGTTCTTCAACGTGGTCGCGATGCCCTCAGGTCAGCAGCGGCCGAAGAATCTGGCCCTCGATGACGAGGACGAGGTAGGCGATGGGGACGGCCGCGAACAGGCCGAGCGCGGCACTCCAGCCACTTCGCCGCCGAGCGTTCCCCGAGCCAGTTGGCTGCGGGACCACGAGGTAGGTGACCAGGCTGCCCGACATCAGCACGATCACGATGAACAGGGTGACCGCAAGCGTCCGGAGATCTCCACCCGGGAGCGCCGCGCCCTGACTCAGCCTGACGTCGTAGACGAGATAGGCGCAGCCGAGGATGGTCGCCACCACCAGCGAGCTGAGGACCGCCCGGAGGATCGGTCGAGGCGGGTTGCGGAACTGGTGCCAGCGGACCTCGACCTCGGACCGGCGCCGGATCGGCCTCCGCTCGGGATCGGGGCGCGGCTCGGCCGGCGGCCGGGGCGGCGGCTCGGGCGACCTGTCGAGGGTCATGGCCCGTCGAGGACCGCCAGCGTCCGGCGTGGCGGCATCGATGCAGGCGTGTGAGCGGCCAGCTCCGCGACCAGGTGCAGCGCACGCTCCAACTCTTCCTGGGTATTGAACCAGCCGACGGAGAATCGGACGGCATCGAGATCCTCGATCACCCGGGCGATGACGAAGACGCGTGCGCTGAGCTCGTCCAGGATCGCCTGGGCCGACCAGCCGGCGACACGAAATGTGATCAGGCTGGCCATTGCCCCGGGCGGCGTGATGAGCGTGACTCCAGCGGTTGCCGCGAGCCGCTGGGCGGTCAGCCGGGCAAGCGCCGCCCCGCGCTCGAGCGCCCAGGCGATGCCCACAAACATCGACAGCCAGCCGCAGCTCCGGGCCAGGCCGACGATGAGTGAATGGTTGATCCCGCTAATGCCTTCGAAACGCCGCGCGGTGAGCCAGGGACGGGCCGATCCGGCCAGGTCCTGCTGCTCGAACGACCAGAACGAGGCGTAGGTCATCCGGATCTGTTCGAGGGCCGTCTGGGCAACGTACAGCGCACCGGTGCCTTCCGGCCCGAGGAGCCATTTCTGGCCGGCGATCGCGTACAGATCCGCACCGAGGGCAACCACGTCAACAGGAATCGCGCCCACGGCCTGCGCACCATCGACCGCCAGGAGCGCACCCCTGGCGTGGGCGAGCTCGGCAATCTCGGCGATCGGCAGGACCGCGCCCGTCGCATGCGAGACGTGCGACAGGCTCACCAGGCGGGTGCCTGGCCGGATCGCGACGTCGAGCGCGGCGAGCACCTGGTCGCGGTCGGCGCCGTAGCCAACGTCCACGAGATCGAGCTCGATGCCCAGCCGGTCACGGACCGTGTACAACGCGCTCAACCCGCCCGCGTGCTCGAACTGGCGGGCCGTCACCGCCCGATCGCCGGGTCGCCAGTCGATCCCCCAAACGGCCACGTTCAGGGCCTCACTGACGGCGTGGGTCAGGGCGATGTCGCGCGTGTCGGCCGTGATGATCGCAGCGATCGAGGCGCGGGCCTCCTCCATCCGCTGGAGGACGTCGTAGTAGGTGTCGGGCGACGCTCGTCCGAGACGCAGCTCCCAGTCGGCCAGCTCGGCCATCGCCGCCGCCGTCTCGACTGGCAGTGGACCGCACGTGCCGGCGTTGAGGTAGATCCCGGCCGATGTCGCAGGCAACGCGAGGCGCAGGGCGGCAACCTTGTCGGCCTCGGCGGAAAGCGTGCTCACAACGGTCCTTATGATATGGGCGCATGGCTGGTTACCCCCGCCCCGAGATCCTCGCCACCACCGAGTGGCTGGCCGACAGCCTCGGCCGCCCGGACCTTCGCGTGATCGACGTCCGCTGGCGTCCGGATGGGTCCGGACGAGCCGTCTACGGGGCCGGCCACATTCCCGGCGCCACATATCTCGACTGGGTCGTCGAGCTGGTGGACCGCGATGATCAGACCGGTGTCCTTCAGCTTGCCGATGCCGATCGGGTGGCGGCCGCGTTGGGTCGGGCCGGGGTCGCAGCCGGTACGACGGTCGTGCTCTACGACGACGTCGCAGGCCTGTACGCCGCCCGGACCTGGTGGAGCCTGCGCGTCTATGGCCTCGACTCGGTGCGCATCCTTGACGGCGGTTTTCGGGCCTGGACTGAGGGTGGCGGAGAGGTCTCGAATGAGATCGTGCCGCCGCCCGCCACGAAGTTCAGCCCGACCCTCCGGCCGCGGCTGCGGCTGACCACCTCCGACGTCCGGGCGTTGCTCCGCTCGACCGACGTCCTCCTCGTGGACGCCCGGGCGACTGCCGAGTACCACGGCTTCGAAGGCAACACCCGCCGGCTCGGCCACATCCCCGGCGCGGTGAACCTGCCGGTCGCCGGCTTGACCGAACCAGGCACCGGTCGATTCCAGCCCGGCCACCGACTGCGCGACATGCTGCTGAAGGCAAACGTGACCCGAGGCCGACGAATCGTGTGCTATGACGGGTCCGGAGTGGCCGCCGCCAAGCTGGTCTACCTGCTCACGCTGGCCGGTTACGACGACGTCGCCGTGTACGACGGAGGCTGGTCGGAGTGGGGCGATCGCCTCGACCTACCGGTTGATCGCTAGGTCTTGAGACCCTCCCAGGGGTCGACGATACGGAACGGCGCGAGGACCTGGGCTCGAGCCTGGTTGAAGGCCAGTAGCGGCGCCGTCTGACGAGCCTCGCCAACGGACTCGGACCAGTAGGTCGCGTCCGTCACCGGCACGAAGCGGGCATCGAGCTGACTGAGCGCCTCGGCCAGGCTACGCTCCGGCAAGAGGTGGATCCGACCGCTGATCCGGAAGGGCGGGATCGAGATCAAGACCGCCTCGGGCACCTTGACCGTGCGCAGCTCGGGGGTCGGGTCGACGGCCTCGCTCGAGACGGCGAAGAGGACCGTGGCCAGGTTCACCTGGGCGAATTCACTGCGGGTGGCGAGCTCTCGTGATCCGTATTCGTCGACCGTCGCGTCGATCAGGACGAGGAAGTGATGCTCGGGGTCGCTCAGGATATCGGTGACCCGCTTGTAACGGGTCATGATCGTGCCCCGGATGATGAACGAGTCGGTGTACAGGGTCATCTCGAGCGGCTGCGGCGCGATCTGGTTGAACACGACGACAGGATAGCCGGACGACCGGGGGCCGGCCACCGCCCCTAACCCTCCCTCTAGTGGGCCGGGCCTTCCCGGCTGGCCCGTGTGTGGCCGGCCGTGACGAGCTGCTCGGCACCGTGCTGAAGGCCGCTCCAGACCGCTTCGACCGTCGCGGTCGTATCGATCTCGGCGGGATCCTTGTCGGGGCGCAGCCGCGCAATCCGCGGAAAGCGCAGCGAGAAGCCCGAGTTGTGCCGGTTGGAGCGGACGATGACGTCAAAGGCGACCTCGACCACGACCGTTGGTTCGACGGTCCGATAGCGACCGTAGCGGGCTAGCGTGTGGGCCTCGAACCAGGCCGTCATGTCGGCGATCTCGGCATCGGTCAGACCCGTGTACGCCTTGCCGATCGTGACCAGTCGGTCGGTTGGCTCATCACGGACCGCGAACGTGTAGTCGGACAGGACGCCATGACGCTTGCCGTGACCAAGCTCCACCCCGACGACGACGCAGTCGAGGGTTGCCAGCGCCTTCTTCATCTTCAGCCAGCCCAGGCCACGCCGGCCCGGCGAGTAGGCACTTGCCGGGTCCTTCACCATCAGGCCCTCGTTGCGCCGCAGGCGTGCCTCGTCGAATGCTCGCTCGAGCGCCGCGGGTGAGTCGACCGAGACGAGATGGGACAGGGCGAACGATCCGCCGGCGTCAGCCAGGGGCAACGCCAACGCCTCGAGCCGCTGGCGACGTTCGGACAGCGGCCGGTTGAGCAACGCCTCGGCCAGCGGTTCGGCCGCGGCCGACCCCGGATCGGCCAGGGCCAGCAGGTCGAATGCGACATACACGACCGGGACTTCGGCCCGGATCGCCGCCGATGGCGCCTTTCGCCCGAGTCGTTTCTGGAGGGCGACGAAGGGCATCACCGTGCCCTCCCGGTAAGCGAGCACCTCGCCGTCGAGGATCCCGGTCCAGGCCAGGTCGCGGGCACTGGCCACCACCTCGGGGAACTGGCTGGTGATGTCGTGCAGGTCCCGGCTGTACAGGCGAACCTCGCGACCTGCCCGGTGGAGCTGAGCCCTGATCCCATCGTATTTGTCCTCGACCCAGGCGGTCGGGCCAAGCCGGGCGATGATCTCGGTGGCGTCCTCGGCCGGCGAGGCGAGCATGAACTTGAGAGGGTGGAACAGCGCGATGACCGCACTCTCAAGACGATCCTCGCGGGCCAGCACGGCCGTCCGGCCCACGTCGCCGGTCAACATCCCGGCCCGCTTCACGGCGCCGATCGGACGCTCGAACGCCTCGGCCAGGGCCGCCTCGAGGAGGCCCTCCCCCAGTCCGATCCGCAGCTCGCCGGTCAGGATCTTCACGACGTAGCGGGCGGTCAGCGGGTCGGACCGGGCAAGCAGGCGGGCGAATCGCTCTGCCTTCGCCTGCGGGCCGCCGGCCGCTTCGATCTCGGCGTAGGCAGCGGCGACCTCGGCCAGGCTGGGCGGCTGGACGGTCGGCTCGGAGAGACCTTGAGTGCGGCGAACCTGGGCCGCCTGCTCAAGGACATCGGCGACCGCGACGCCCAGGTCGGAGGACCGATCGTAGGCATCACCGAGCGCGCCGGGCGGCATCTCGGCCAGGCCGGCAACGGCTCCCGAAATCGTGGCCCAGCCCAGGCCGGTGGTCCGGCCGTCGACCTCCGGGAATGGACGACCTGCGAAAAAGACGGCGGCGATCGGTAGCTGAGCGGCGTCAAGCGTCCCGAGGTAGGCAGCCAGCAGGTGGGTTTTGACGGAGGCCCGCGTCGTGGCCGAAACCCGCTCGGCGACCTCGCTCCAGCGGCGCATGGCGGGGATGGTATACCGTCCGCGTCGATGCTCCACCGCAGCTGGTTCCCGGACCGATTGGTGGGCGACCGCGTCATCCTGAAGCGGCACGTCTCGGCAAACCTTGCCGCGTTCATGCGCTGGTACGCCGATCCCGAGGTCTCACGCCTCACGCGCTATCAGGACGGGCCGATGGCTCGACCCGAGATCGAGCGCTTCTTCCAGGCGCGCGTCCTCGGTTCCGATTCACTGGCCATGGCGATCCACGAGCGGGCGACCGATCGGCTGCTCGGGACCTGTGCTTTCAGCCAGCTCGACGGGGAGAATGGATCGGCGCTCTTCCACATCACGATTGGTGAGAAGGACGTTTGGGGCAAGGGCTTTGGCACCGAGGCCACCCGGTTGATGGTCGAGCATGCGTTCGAGCGCCTTCGGTTGCACCGAATCGGGCTCAGCGTGTTCGCCTTCAACGAACGCGCGATCCGCTCGTATCGGCACGCCGGTTTCGTGATCGAGGGCCACGCCCGCGAGGCGATCCGGCGCGACGACCGCTGGTGGGACGAGGTCGAGATGAGCATCCTTGACAGCGACTGGCGAGCCCAGCTGGCAGCCGCCGCCGACGCGTCCGCTGCGTCCGCTGCGTCCGTTGCGGCTCCGCGTGGCAGCGCTGATCGAGCATCAGGCGCCGCCTCGGGCGAGACCACCAACGCTGGCGGAACCCTGACCGACCCCGCGACCGGGCGACCCGCCGACGCGCCTTCGATCGGACGGAGTCGCTGACGATGCCGAGCACGAGCCCGGATGCTGATGCGGCTCGGAGCACCTTTCAAGCAGCACTCGAGGCCAAGGGCCATGCCGTCGACAACGCACGGGCGGCCGCGACCGGCCTGGAGGCAGCCTTCGCCGCAGGGGTTCTCCAACGAACCGCCGCCCTCGACCAGATGCTCGGCGACCTGGGCCGGGCGCTCGAGCAGCACGACGGCCAGAAGCTCGGCGGCAAGAGCGCCGAAGCGGCCCGCTTTATCCTCCGGGCAATCTCCCGCGAGCTGGCCGACGCCTGACAGGTTTGGGGTGCCCGCCACGGACAAGTGGCCCTGCGCGGCGTCCCAGCGGCGATGATGTGTAGCCAGTACACCAAATCAGCGATTTGCGAAGCGAAAGCCCGGCGAGCGTGTCGAGGTCGAGGCAGGAGACTCGCGGCCAATGAGCAGATCGATAGTGAGGACGATCGCTTAGCCGAAAACGGCTAACGATTACTGGGTTGTATACTTGACACAAGGCCGAGGTTGATCTAGTCTCTTTATATGGACTTCTTCTCGGGCTTGGACTTCGGCTCATCGGCCTCGCGGACGTGCCGCTTCGCATGCTCCACGACTTCGGGGTGGAACAGGTGCCGGATCGCTTCCTCGCTCGTCAGCTCGCGGGCTTTCTTCGGGGTCGATTTCTGAGATGTCACGGACTGCCACCTTTACCCAGGACATTGATCTGGTTTCGCTGATTGAGGACTTCGGGTCGGAAGAGAAATGCCGGACCTACCTTGAGCAGCTTCGCTGGCCGGAAGGCCCGCGCTGCCCGCGCTGCGAATCGCCGCGCATCAGCCGGATCGTCAAGCGCGACCAGTTCGATTGTGACGCCTGCCGCTATCAGTTCAGCGTCACGGCCGGCACGATCTTCCACGACTCGCACCTGCCGCTGTGGAAGTGGTTCCTGGCGGTCTACGTCGTGGGCGAATCCAAGAAGGGCATCTCGGCCAACCAGCTCAAGCGGATGCTCAAGGTCAGTTACAAGACCGCGTGGTACCTGTGCCACCGCATCCGCGCAGCGATGGTCGATGACGCGTCGGATCTCCTCACCGGGATCGTTGAGGCCGACGAGACGTGGATGGGCCACGGACGCCGAAGCTCGTACCACTCGCGACCCGCCGCCACCCCGCTCACGACGATCATGGGGGCCGTGGAGCGCGGCGGACGGGTCAAAGTCCGCATCTCCGACCATCGCCAGCCGACGAAGGCCGAAATCCACGCCTTCCTGGGGGCCATCGTCGGGGACGATGCTGAGGCGATCTTCTCGGACTCCGCGCCGCAGTCTGTCGGCGTCGGGGATGAGGACACCCACCACGGCGCGGTCAACCACAGCATCGGGCAATGGGTCCAGGCCGACGTGCACACCAACACCATCGAAGGCGTTTGGAGCCTGTTCAAGCGCTCGCTGGTCGGCTCGTATCACCATCTGTCCGTCAAGCACCTTCCGGCCTACCTGGACGAGATGGCCTTCCGGTACAACAACCGCGGCAACGAGTACCTGTTCCGCGACACGCTGCTGCGCCTGATCGACGCCGACCGGATGCCGTACGCGGAGCTGATCGCCAGCTAGTAACCGTCTCGGTTGGTGAGTTCAGGACTACTTGGGAGGATACGAAATGGCTGACTACCCGGATATCTACGCGGACGGTTTCAGCGTGAGCGCAGGTCAGTTCGGGGTTGCTCTCACTCTCAATCGATCGGAGCCGAGCGGCGAACCGGGCCCTCACGCCGAGCCGACGGTGATCGTCGCCCGGATACGAAT
This sequence comes from Chloroflexota bacterium, assembly GCA_003152165.1. Taxonomy (GTDB): domain Bacteria; phylum Chloroflexota; class Limnocylindria; order Limnocylindrales; family CSP1-4; genus Palsa-1033. The sequence continues at coordinate 86,148 of PLZO01000043.1, read as the reverse complement.
GAACCAGAATCTCGCCAAGACGATCGCAGACACGCTCAATCAGCTGATCCTGGCGGCTGCGCAAGGCGTTCAAGAAACCAAGACGATCAAGCACTAGTGGGTCCTTCCGCTAATACGTGACGCGGGTTATGGCGGGGACCGTCCCTGAGGTCTAGGTCCTCAAGCATCGTGTTTCTCGAGCCACACCAGAGCGGTGTCGATGTGCTTGAGCCAGAACCGCTTCCAGTCCTGACGATTGGTTGATGGAGCCTGACTGATCGCATCCTGCACTCGCGGCATCGTCCAGTCGGGCATCTGCCACATCCACTGGCGGGTTTTCCAGTACTTCTCGACCCACTGGATGACGTTGACCGCGAGTTCTCCTGATGACTCGGTGGAGGGCGCTGATGGGTCATACGCAGCTAGACGCTCGCGGACGGACCTACCCGTCGTAATCAGCTCGGCCCGCGCCTCAGTCCAACGGGGTCTCCACCGCCAGATCATCGAGCCCCGCAGCTGTTGATCCTCTAGGTCCTTGAACGCCCGCGTCGCGACCCTTTCGCCCTCCGGCCCCCGTTCGACCGTAACGCGAATGTGAGGTACCAGGCCGCCCGCGTTCGTTCTTACGACTTGAACCGACCGGATACCCCCTTGGACGGTCCACAGGATCAAGCTGATGGCTCCCCAGGCGAAGACCCCAATCCCACATAACAAGACAGACCACAACAGCCATGAAATAACGGGCGGATCGCTGGCATGGGGAGGCAGCGACCATAGGTTCAGCGCAGCCCCAGCCACACTGATAGCCCCACCCGCTCCAAGCATCAACTCGCCGGCCTTGATGGGAGTCGGGGCATCCGAAAGCGCCTTGAACGCAGCGCTCTGAACCGATACTCGGTTGGAGTCCACCGAGTCATTCTATCGGACCTTGTGCGTGAAGTATATAACCCCGAACGATACGCTCCTGGTACGGCGCAGACGGGGTCGCCGAGCGCGATTTGGCCGTGATTTGGCCGCGGGGCCGCCGTTTGATTTACTACGTGCACGCAGATGCCGGCCAGGCTTCGGGCAGCGCGGACAGCTCAGTCGACGAGGGGCCGAGCCCGGACCCGGCTCCGGATCGGCGATACTTGGGTCCCCTGCCAGTCCTGCCCGGAGTACACGCCCGATGCCCGATCTCAAGTGCGGAATCCTGCTCTGGAGCCAGGCCGTGAGCTGGCCCGAGATGCTCGAGGGCGCCAAGCGGGTCGACAACTTCGGCTACGACAGCCTCTGGGCGTGGGACCACCTGTACGCGATCTTCGGCGATCCGTATCAGCCGATCTTCGACGGCTGGTCAACGATCGCAGCCTGGGCGATCGCTACGAAGCGGACCCGGCTCGGCCTGCTCGTCGGCGCGAACACTTTCCGCAATCCCGGGCTCGTCGCCAAGAACGCGGCGACGCTCGATCACATCAGCAACGGCCGGGCAATCCTGGGCATTGGCGGGGCGTGGATGGAGCCGGAGCACCGGGCCCACGGGATCGACTTCGGGTCGGGCTTCGGGCAGCGACTCGACTGGCTCGACGAGTCGGTCGAAGCGATGCGCAGCGTGCTCGACGGTGAAACGTTCAGCTCGGCGCCGGGCGGCCACTACGCGTTCAACGAGCTCCGTCACCACCCAGCGCCGGTCCAGCCCCGCCTCCCGATCATGATCGGCGGCAGTGGCGAGAAGAAGACGCTGCGGACCGTCGCCAGATACGCCGATATGTGGAACGCAATGGGCACCCCTGAGTTCCTGGCTCACAAGGTCGAAGTCCTCCGCGGCCACTGCGACGCGGTCGGCCGGGACATCGCCGAGATCGAGTTCACCCTTGGCGTGAAGCTCACGATCCGCGACAGCCAGGCCGAGGCCGAACGGGTGATGCACGCCGCGCTCGAGCACAACCGAACGCCCTGGGCCAACGTGGCCGACGACGACACATTCTGGAACGGCTCGCCGGCCGAGATCGCCGACAAGCTAAGGCCGTACGTGGAGCTCGGCTTCAAGACTGTGCTTTCCGAGCAGCCGGCGCCCTACGACACCGAGACGCTCGAGCGCTTCATCGGCGAGGTCAAGCCGCTCCTCGCCTAGAACGGCTGTCAGCCTCGACCAAGAGTCAAGTCGGCGAGCGTATCAGTCCGCCGGCACCGCACTGACCGTCGTATTCCGGCGCACGGTCAGCGAGCGGCGGCTGGAGCACTCATTGGCATCGGTATCCGGCCATGGGTTGCACGATCGCACGTCGGCTGTTTCCATTCTGCGGGTCAGAATAGATGTGGCCTGAGATCGCCGATGCTCCGCTAGCTGACGGGAGGAGTTGGGGCCGCCATGGACACCGGTCGCGGTCGAGCCGCCACGGTCGAGTTCGACCACGTCAGCAAGGTGTACGGGCCAACGGCAGCGAAAGCTGGCAGGGCAGCCGCGCCGGGCGCCGTCAATGACCTGTCACTGGCGATCCCGGCCGGCAGGATCTGCGTGCTCGTCGGGCCGTCCGGCTGCGGCAAGACGACCTCGCTCAAAATGGTCAACCGGCTGATCGAGCCGACCTCGGGCCGAATCCTCCTCGACGGCGTCGACGCCGCCAGTCGGGAGGTGACCGACCTGCGCCGTGGGATCGGCTACGTGATCCAGCAGACCGGCCTGTTTCCGCACCAGACGATCGTCGAGAACGTCGGCACCGTGCCCCGCCTCCTGGGCTGGGCGGCGCCCCGAATCAAGGAACGCTCGGAGGAGCTGCTCGGTCTGGTCGGGCTCGACCCGGCGAAGTACGCGCGACGGTTTCCCAGCCAGCTCTCCGGTGGTGAGCGTCAGCGGGTCGGTGTCGCCCGGGCCCTCGCGGCGGACCCGCCGATCATGCTGATGGACGAGCCGTTTGGGGCCGTCGATCCGATCGTCCGAGAACGCCTTCAGGACGAGTTCCTTCGGCTCCAGGAGGAGCTGGCCAAGACGATCCTGTTCGTCACTCATGACATCGACGAAGCGATCAAGATGGGCGACCTCGTCGCCGTCTTCGAGCAAGGCGGCCGGGTGGCCCAGTTCGGAACGCCGACCGAGCTGCTGGCCGCCCCGGCGTCCGACTTCGTCGCGCGGTTCGTCGGCGCCGACCGGGGCCTGAAGCGGCTGTCGCTCAGCCGGATCCGCGACATCGAGCTCCGGCCGGCCGTCACGGGCCGGATCGGCGAGCCCGCCGGCGAGGCGCGTCGGCGCGCCCTGGCCGACCCGTTGCCCTATCTCCTCCTGGTCGACGCCCAGGAGCGGCCGGTTGGCTGGCTGCGCGATGTCGAGATCGAGGGCGACGGCGTGCTGACCGAGGCGATGGCCATCCCCATGTCGCCTCTGCTCTCGCCGGAGACCACCCTCAAGGACGCCCTCTCGATGATGCTCGACGCTGACGTCCATACGGGCATCGTCGTCGACCGCGCGGGACGGGTGACGGGCCTGGTCACGACCGAGGTGATCGGCGGGTTCCTGCGTGAGCCCGTCCAGGCCGCGACCGCCAAGCACCAACCGGGCGAGCGCAAGCCGGCCGAGCCGTGATCGACTGGGGCTGGATCGGCGATCACCTGGGGACCATCCTCGGCCGTACGGTCCAGCATCTCGAGCTCGCCGCTATTGCCGTGGCTATGGGTTTCGCGATCTCCTTCGGGCTCGCCCTGGTCGTCCAGTCGCGCCGGTCAGCCTATCCCCTGATCAGCGGACTCGCCGGAGTCCTGTATACGATCCCGAGCCTGGCCGTGTTCGCCGCGCTCGTCTCGATCACCGGCCTGTCGATCTACACCGCCGAGATCCCGCTGATCATGTACACCCTCGTCATCCTGGTCCGGAACATCGTCGCAGGCTTCGACGCGGTGCCAAACGATGTCCTCGACGCGGCCGACGGCATGGGCTACGGTCGCCGGGAACGGTTCCAGCGGATCGTCCTGCCGCTGTCCATCCCGCTCATCGTGGCAGGCCTCCGGCTGGCGAGCGTGTCCACGATTGGACTCGTCACGATCTCGGCGACGCTCGGCGATTCGTTCGGCGGGCTGGGCTTCTTTATCTTCGAGGGCTATCACCGGGCCTTCCCCACCGAGATCCTCACCGGCGCTGTGCCATCGATCGTCCTGGCGATCGCGGTCGACGTGATCTTTGTCAGAATCGAGCGGCGGTTGACGCCGTGGGCGCCCGAGCAGGCGGCTCGGCTATCCATCCCCGAGCGGCGCGTGCCAGGACTCGGCGAGGCCGGCGGATGATCGACTGGCTGTTGGATCCCGCGCACTGGTCCGGTCCTGACGGGATCCCCGTCCGGCTCATCGAACAGGTCGGGATCTCGGGGATCTCCCTGCTGATTGCCGCAGCGGTTGCCCTCCCGATCGGCGTCTGGATCGGTCACACCGGCCGGGCGGCGACCCTGGCGGTCAACGCCGCGAACATCGGCCGGGCAATCCCCTCGCTGGCCGCCATCGGGATCATTGCCCCGATCACCCAGGCCTTCGATCCCGAGCTCGGCTTCAAGGTCTACCCGACCCTTTTCGCCATGATCATCCTGGCGATCCCGCCCATCCTCGTGAACGCCTACGCAGGCGTCGCCGGCGTGGACCGCGAGCTGGTCGAGGCAGCCCGCGGGATGGGCTTCCGCGAGCGGCAGATCCTCGGTCGGATCGAGGTTCCGATTGCCCTGCCGGTGATCGCCGGGGGACTGCGGTCGGCAACCGTCCAGGTGATCGCGACGGCGACCCTCGGCGCCCTCTTCGGCTTCGGTGGGCTGGGCCGGTACCTCGTCGACGGGGTGGCCCAGAACGACGACGGTCAGCTGTTCGGCGGCGTCTTCCTGGTCGCGGCGCTGGCGCTCGTCGCCGAGGGCGGCTTCGCCCTCCTGCAGCGGGCTCTCACCTCACCCGGCCTGCGGCGGGCCGGCTCATCCAGTGGCGTCGAACCGGCGTAATCGGTTTCGAGGACTCGCGCTTGACGGTCCTTGCCGATTCCACTGATATAGTCGGCTGGCCAGCCGCCACCTGTCCGGGTGGCGCGAAGAAGGAGGAGGCAAACCCACATGCGGCTACACCGCGCGCTCGCCCTCGGGGCGTCGATGCTGGTGCTTTTGAGCGCCTGTTCGACGGGAGGGGGCAGCAAGCCAACGATCAAGATCGGTTCAGATGGCTTCTATGAATCGAAGCTGATGGCCGAGATCTACGGCCAGGCCCTCGAGGCCAACGGCTACACCGTCGACCGGACCGGCATCGGGATCGGCACCCGGAAGGTCTCTGCACCAGCTCTCGAAAGCGGCCAGATCGACCTGAAGCCTGAGTACATCGGCAGCGGCCTCGCATACTACGAGCCGGGCAAGCAAACCGGTGACCCGGCGGCCAACGAGGCCGCACTCCAGAGCGTGCTGAACGGCAAGGGTGGTGGGATCACCGTCCTCAACAACTCACCGGCGGCGGACCAGAACGCCTTTGTCGTCCGCCAGGACACGGCGACGCAGTTCCACCTGACGAAGATGAGCGATCTGGCCGCCGTCCAGAGCCAGCTCAAGTTCGGCGTCGCCACGGACTGCCCAACCAACCCAGTCTGCGGCGCTGCGCTCAAGTCCGCGTATGGGCTGGACCTGTCAAAGGCGACCCTCCTCTCGGCGTGCGACACGCCGATGGCCCAGGCCCTGCTCGGGAAGACAATCGATGTCGGCGAGCTGTGCTCGACGCAGCCCGACATCGCCGTCAACAACTGGGTCGTCCTGCAGGACGACAAAGAGACCCAGCCGGCGGACAACATCGCGCCGCTCGTCCGCAACGACTATCTGGCCAAGGTCGACAAGGCCTCGTTCGAGAAGATCCTCAACGACGTGTCGGCGAAGATGGACACGGCAACGCTCACTCAGCTCGACAAGCAGATCTCCGTCGACAAGATGGACATTGCAACCGTCGCCACGTCGTGGCTCAAGGCGAACGGCTTCGTGAAGTAACTGTCGCTCGCGACGGTCCGAATGAGCCCCCGGCCGCCGGCCGGGGGCTCATCGATTCTGGTCGGGCTCGCCCCTCTACGGGAGTGCGCTTTGGAGATCGCCCTACGGGAGGGCATCCGGATCGGGAGCGCCAGCAACCACGTCCTCGAGCTCTCGGACGCTGCTCGTCCAGCCCAGTCGCAGGAATGCCACCGCGCCGGCGACCGAGGTCAGGATGATGACCGAGGCGTGAGCCAGGAGGGCCAGCGCGAAGGCCTGATCGGTTGACCGCCCGAGGGCCTCGGCGATCTTCACGGCTGCTAGCTCGTACGTCCCGAGGTAGCCTGGTCCCGACGGGATGGCCGTGGCCAGGGCGATCCCGGCGGCAAGCAGAGACGCCTCGCCGATGAGAAGGTGAAGCCCGATCGCCTGGCCGATCGCGGCGAAGGCAATAACCGTTGCACCCCACGCCGCGACGCTCAGGACGAGGGCCTCGGCCAGGGTCCGTGGCCGGCCGGCGACCGCCAGCCCGTTGCGCAGCTTCCGGGCGCCTCCGGCCATGCTCGGCCAACGCTCGACCACGATCGCCAGGCGTCGGGCACCGGGCAGCCGATGGGCAGTGATCCCGATCGCCAGGGCGACCACGAGCAGCCCCGTGACCGCGAGGCCGACGAGGATCGCACTGGCCACAACGCCGCGGACGTTCAGCACCAGAATCGCCACGGCCGCGATCGCCACGAGCACCGCGATGTCGACCACCCGCTCGACGACGACCGTGCCCAGGGTCGAGGCCCGGCTGATTCGCTCGCGATCGCCCAGGTAGTGGCTCCGCACGAGCTCGCCCAGGCGGGCCGGCAGGACGTTATTGGCGAGGTAGCCGACGAGGAGGTAACCCAGGATCGGGACGTACCGAACACGCTGGATCGGCAGGATCAGGCGCTGCCAACGCACGGCCCGGATCAGGACGTCGGCCGACAGGCAGACCAGGCCGAGCGCCAGCCAGCCCGGGTTGGCAGTTCGGATGATGGCCCAGGCCTGACCCAGATCGACGTCACGCAGGACGAACCAGAGCGAGAAGATCGAGATCGCGAGGCCGATCCCGACCCGCAGGATCGCGCCGTTCCGGCCGCGCACTCCGTCAGCCGGTCGTGCGGCCGCGGGCGGTCAACTTCGGCGAGCGGCGGATCCGGGTCACGTGGAGCATGTAGCGGATAACCACCCCGAGGGTCTCCAGCCCGTACACGACGCTGCGCTTGAAGCCAACTGAGCTGGCCTCCTCGAAATAGCGGGTCGGCACGCCGATCTCGCCGATCCTGAACCGCCGGGCAGCGACGACCTGGGCGATCAGCTCCTGGTCGAACACGAAATCATCACTGTTGAGTTCGTACGGGATCGCCTCAAGGAGCGCCCGGCTGTAGGCCCGCAGTCCAGTGTGGTACTCGGACAGGCGCAGTCCAAAGACGATGTTCTCGACGCCTGTCAGGAAGCGGTTGCTGATGTACTTCCAGCGGGGCATCCCACCAGCCAGTGGATTGCCCAGGAACCGGCTGCCAAGCATCAGGTCCTTCTCACCGGAGACGATCGGGGCGATCAGCTCGGGGATCCTGGTCGCGTCGTACTGGTAGTCGGGGTGGAGCATCACCACCACCTCCGCACCTTCCGCCAGCGCCGTCGCATAGCACGTCTTCTGGTTGCCGCCGTAGCCGCGGTTCTGGCGATGGACCACGACCTGCAGGCCCAGCTGCTTGGCGATGTCGACAGTCTCGTCTCTCGACACGTCGTCGACCAGGATGATGTGGTCGACGACGTCAAACGGAATGTCCGCGTAGGTGCGCTCGAGGGTCTGGGCAGCGTTGTAGGCAGGCATGACCACGATGACGCGGGGTGGCCCCGAAGACGGTTCTCTTGCCACCGAGCCGGCCTCTGGTGATGTGGGGCTCACGGGGCGGTAGCCTACCGCATCTGCGGCCGGCCCCGTGTTCCTATCTATACTTCAGGGGCTCTCGGTTGACCGGATCAGTCCCGCCTCATCGACCGGACGAGGGATAGGAGCCGAGATGTTCGAACGCCTCTTCGGGGGGAAGACGACCGACCCGGCAATTGCCGAGCGGATCCCGCCCGGCCAGTACCTGACCGAGAAGTTTCCGATCCTCCACTACGGGTCCACCCCAAAGACGGATCTCACGAGCTGGGATTTCAAGGTCTTCGGCGAGGTCGACAGCCGGTTCACGCTGACCTGGGCCGAATTCAAGGCCTTGCCCCGCAAGACGGTCCACACGGACATCCACTGCGTCACCCGCTGGACCAGGCTCGACACCACGTGGGAGGGCGTACCGATCCAGCAGATCCTGGAGCGGGCCCAGGTTCGGCCCGGGGCCGGCTTCGCACTGGCCCATTCGGAGCAGGGCTACACCGCGAACATGCCCTTGTCCGTGCTCGATGACGACGACGTCCTCCTGGCCGATACGTTCGGCGGGCAGCCGCTCGAACTGGAGCATGGCTGGCCGCTCCGCCTCCTCGTGCCAAAGCGCTACTTCTGGAAGAGTGCCAAGTGGATCCGCGGCCTCGAGTTCGTAGATCACGACATCCTCGGGTTCTGGGAGCGCTACGGCTACAACAATGACGCCGATCCCTGGAAGGAAGAGCGCTTCTCGGAGTGAGCTCGGCCGGTTCCGGCCTGGATCGGTTTGGGCGGATGGACTCAGTTCCGGCGGATGGCCACGCTGCGCGGATCCACGCTGTAGTTACGCAGGCGCCGCTCCAGCAGCGTGATCTCACGGTCGATCAGCCGGAGCAGTTCGTCGATCCGATCGACGGTCGTGTCGGCCTCGAGCAATGCCTGGCGACGGGGCTGGTCAACCTGGATGATGCCGCTCAGCAGGTAGGACAGGACGGTTGGATCGTCCGGGATCGCTACCCGAACCTCAGCGCCGGACCCGGATGCTCCTCGACTCGCCACGACCTCACCCTCGTCGGAATCGTCCTCCTCGACATCGACCTCAACCTGCACGTCGATTTCTGCGGCGTCCTCGCCCGCGGCGGGTTGGAGCAACGCAAGGTAGCGGACGAAGCGCTGGGTGACCTCGGTGGTCATCCGCCCGGCCAACTCGGGATCGCCGACTGGCTCATCGAGCTCGGTGACCTCGCCGACCAGGTAGGGCGTGCGGCCGACCGTCACGCTCTCGATCCGGAACCGGCGCGTCCCGACGACCAGCAGGTCGTAGCGGCCGTCGCTGTGCTTCGAAGCCTCGCGGATCTCGGCCATCGTGCCGACCGTGGCGATCGAGTTGGCGCCTGGTCCCACCTCGCGCCCATCGCGGATCAGGACGACGCCGAATGGCTGGTCCAGCTCAAGGCAGCGCCCAATCATCGCCCGGTAGCGTTCCTCGAACACCTTGAGCGGCAAGGCGACCCCGGGACACAGGACCGTGTGCAGCGGGAAGAGTGGAAGCTCCACCTCAGCGCGTCGCGCCGGAACCCAGGCCGGAAACGAAAACGCCGCCGGGGTCGTTCACCGGCGGCGTTCGATCCTGGCCGTCAGGCCGGCCGGCTCAGTGAGCGCAACCCTTGGGGGCGCCACCGTCGTCGGCGGTTCGGAAGCTCGAACCACAACCGCAGGCCGAAACAGCGTTCGGATTGTTCACCGTGAAGCCCGCGCCCATCAGCGTGTCGACATAATCGATCTGCGCACCACGCAGGAGGTCGATGCTCTTGCCGTCGACGTAGACCTTGACCCCGTTCGCCTCGAGCAGCTTGTCCTCGGGCGTGGGCGCGTCCTCGATCATCATTCCGTACTTGAAGCCCGAGCAGCCTCCGCTGTAGACGTACACGCGCAGCCCGATCTCGGGGCTCGTCTCGGCAGCGGTCAGCTCACGCAGCTTGCTGGCGGCGGCGTCGGTCAGGCTCAGGGGTTGCGGCTGGATGTCGAGCATTCGGTCCTTCCTCCTTCGGAGGCGCTGATCAGTTGGCGTCGCGCGGCGGCTTCGTCGGGATCATCGTACGCAACGCAAGGAGTTTCGACAAGCCTACGGTCGAAACCCGATGGTACCGCCGGGCGCGTGGCGCTGCACTCGGCTGCAGATCAGCTGTCGATGCGCTCAACGACCGTGGCGATGCCCTGACCGACCCCGATGCACAGCGTAGCCAGGCCATAGCGGCCGCCGGTCCGTACCAGCTCGTGAACGAGCATCGTGATCAGGCGACCCCCGCTCATGCCGAGCGGGTGACCCAGGGCAATCGCCCCACCGTTCACGTTGACCCGATCAGGGTCGAGGCCCAGCTCGTCGATGCATGCGATCGATTGGCTGGCGAAGGCCTCGTTGAGCTCGATCAGGTCCAGGTCGGCCACGGAGATCCCGGCCCGATCAAGGGCTTTGCGGGTCGCCGGCACAGGCCCCATCCCCATGACCGCCGGATCGACGCCCGCGACGGCGGTCGAGACGACCCGGGCAAGCGGTCGGAGGCCCAGGGCACGGGCGCGGTCCGCATCCGCAAGGAGCACAGCGCTCGCCCCGTCGTTGATTCCCGAGCCGTTGCCGGCCGTGACGGTGCCGCCCTCGCGGAAGGCCGGCCGGAGCCCGGCCAGGGCCTCGAGGCCGGTATCGGCCCGAGGATGCTCGTCGCGGCCGACGATGACCGGCTCACTGCCCCGACGGCCAGGGATCTCGACGGGCACAATCTGGCTGTCGAAGTGGCCGGCATCGATTGCAGCAATCGCCTTCTGGTGGCTAGCCAGGGCGAACGCGTCCTGGCGCTCGCGACTGATATGCCAGCGCTCGGCCACGTTTTCGCCGGTCTCGCCCATCGACTCGGGCTTGTGCTTCTGGGCGAGTCGCGGGTTGATGAAGCGCCAGCCGAGAGTCGTGTCCTGGAGCTCGTGGCTACCCCGCTCGTAGGCGATCCCCGGCTTGGCCATCACATACGGCGCCCGGGTCATCGATTCAACGCCGCCGCCAATGAACACCTCGCCATCGCCCACCTGGATGGCGTGGGCCGCCGAGTTGATCGCCTGGAGTCCGCTGCCGCACAGGCGGTTGACCGTCAGCCCGCCAACCTCGATCGGCAGCCCGGCCAGGAGGAGCGCCATCCGGGCAACGTCACGGTTGTCCTCACCGGCCTGGTTGGCGCAGCCGAGGATCACGTCCTCGATCAGCCCCGGGTCGATCCCCACCCGGTCAACAAGCGAGCGCAGGACCAGGGCGGCCAGATCGTCCGGTCGAATGGCCGCCAGGGCGCCACCATAGCGCCCGACCGGGGTCCGGACGGCCTCGATGATCCAGGGATCGCGGAGGGCACGCGAAAGGTTTCGGCTCATCACTCGATTGTAGGGCTGAGCCGGGCCCAGATCGCCTGGCTCGTTGCCAGCGCGATGGATCGGGCCTGGCAATGCCGGCGCCGGCGGCTCTGCCGGATCAGGGCATCGAGCTGAGAATGGTGGCTCCTGTGGTGTCGTCCGGCGCCGAGACGAAGAAGACTGCGTCACCCTTGACGTAGAAATAGTTCTTCGTCGTTGGATCGCTGGCGTCCACGTAGACGTCCTTGCCGCCCACGTTCGCCGCGGTATACGCCTTCTCCTCGGCCACGGCCGCGGCCAGGAAGACGGTCTGGAGCTGACCGCTGTCGGCGCCCTTGATCTCAAAGACACCGGCCGTGACACCGCACGTAGGGACCTGGGCCGGATTGCCCGTAGAGATCGCGAAGCCAACGTCCGAGGCGGACTTGCCAAGCTGCGTCAGGGTGGCCGTGAAGGCCGGGTCAGCGCCAGCGGCAAGGCTCGCGCCGCTCATGCTTGTCTTGATCGCCGGCTGCCCGCAGATCGTGCTGGGCAGGAGCGCCTCGAGGCCCTTGTCGTCGCTCGGAAGCGAGAATCCGGGCACCACCGGAGCGACGCTCGACTCGGGGGCTGTCGAGCCGGCGGCGGGCAGCGTGCTGACGACGGGCGCTGCGCTGGCGCCCGGCGCTGCGCTCACGACCGGCGCCGCGGTGGCGGCTGTCGAGCTGCAGGCTGCGACGAAAACGAGGGCGCCGGCGGCGAGCCCGATGATGGCAAGCCGAAGGGGGGTGGGTCGGTCGGACATTGAGTCAACCTCCGGGGGCGGGGATTCCGGGTCAGGCGGCCCCGTGCGCCGCACATGGTAGCGCACGGGGCGGTCTAGGCCGGCCGGTCGGAGGCAGCCCTGGCCTGGCGGTCGATCGCCCAGAGCAGCCCCCTTGCCGGGCTGAATGCGTCGGGGTCTCCTGGCGCGAGCGCTTCGAGCCCGGCCAGGACGACGGGCAGGCCCTGGTCATGGGCCCAGCTGAACGGTCCCTGCGGATGCGCGGCACCAAGCCGGACGGCAAGGTCAATCGTGACCGCGTCCGCTGCGACGCGCTCGTCGAGCGCCCTGAACGCCTCATTGACGATCGCCAGCCGGATCCGCCTGGCCACCGAATCCTGGAGCTCCGGTCCTGGGCCCTGGGAGCCGGAGCGATCGAAGCCCCGCGCCGGACCGAGGCGAACACCGGCATGGTCGTAGCGGTAGAAGCCGCGACCGGTCTTGCGCCCCAGCCGGCCCGCTGCGACGAGCTCCGCCTGGATCTGCGACGGCCGGAACCGGGCTGCCCGACCGAACCCTTCCCAGATGCCCGTCGTGGCAGCCAGGTTGACGTCGATCCCAACCAGGTCCATCAACTCGAACGGACCCATCGGAAAGCCCGCCGACCCGATCGCGGCATCGATCGTGCCGATGTCGGCAACGCCCGATTCGAGGAGGCGCAACGCCTGCAACGTGAATGGTCGATTTACCCGGTTGACCACGAATCCGGGCCGGTCGGCACAACGAATTGGGGTTCGGTCCCAGCCTGCGACCAGGGCGGCCGCAGCTTCGACCACCGCCGGGTCGGTCAGCGCCCCGCCCACAACCTCGACCAGCGGCATGACTGGGGCCGGGTTGAAGAAGTGAAGGCCGACGACCCGACCGGGATGCCGGCGGGCGGCAGCCGCAATCGCGCCGACCGACAAGGCGCTCGTGTTCGTCGCCAGGATCGCCTCGGGCGAGACCACCTGATCGAGCCGGTCGAACAGGGCCAGCTTTGCGTCGAGTGCCTCGACGATGGCCTCGATCACGATCGATGCTCCGGCTGCGTCGCCTGGATCCACCCCAACGACGAGCCGGCCGAGCACCTCGGCGAGGTTCGCGTCGAGCTCCGGCCCGGCCAGGCCACGCCTCGCCAAGCGCCGAACGAGCCGCTCCTCGATCCCGGCCCGGGCGCGGATAGCGGTACTGCGATCGAGATCGAGCAGGCGAACCGGATGCCCGTGCTCGAGCGCGAGCTGGGCAATGCCTGCGCCCATCGTGCCCGCGCCGACCACCGCGATCTCGGGCGGCACCGGCTCAGCCGTCCTTGAACTGCTCAAATGGCTGACGACAGGCCGTGCAGTAGTGGATCGAGCGGCAGCGGGTTGGCCCGAAGGCGTTCTCGAGGATGGTTCGCCGCGATCCGCAGTACGGACATGTTGCCGGTCGGGCCAGGGTCAGGAGACGGGGACCAGCCTCCGGCGGCGCGAAGCCGCTGGCCCGCAGGGCGGCCCGTCCGGCAGGCGAGATTCGCTCGGCGGTCCACGGTTCCGCGTAGCTGATGGTCACCAGCACCTGCCGGACACCCGAGCTGGGATCGGCCCGAATCGGGTCGAGGCGCTCGCTCACGGTCGCCCGGATCATCTCGAGGGCCGGGCAGCCGATGTAGGTGGGCAGGAGCTCCACCTGAAGCATTCCATCAACCAGTTCCACATCCCGGACAATCCCGAGGTCCACGATCGAGATCGCGGGGATCTCCGGGTCGGCGATGCTGGCCAGGATATTCCGCACGGAGCCCAGGACATCGAAAGCCGTCGGGCTCGCGGCTGGGCTCACCTCCACGGTCACCACGTCGCCTCGGGGTCGAGCGCCCGAACCGAGCTGAACTCCGTCCACAGCCGGTTGAAGGCGGCACCGTGCCCGGAGCGGGCGGTGTCCGGGTCGAGGGCGGCCGGGGAGGCGGCCGGCAAGCTCAGCCCGAGCCCTGCCAGGACGGGCTCGATTCTGGCGGACCATCTGGCGAGCAGGTCGGCGCCCGGGACCGGCTGGATGCCGGAATCGATCAGGACCGCCTCTGACGGCAGGGCTGTCAGGACACTCGGCGCGTCCGGTCCGACGAGCTCGATCGCCTCGACCAGGCGGCGCCGCGGCTCGCCGCGGTGGCGGGCCAATCGATCCAGCCACGCTTCGCCATGGAGAAGGTGGTACGACTCCTCGCGCCGGACCTTCACGACCAGCTCCGCGAGCGGCCGGCTGGTCGACTCCGCCAATGCCTCCAGGCGGATCGCGTTGGCCGTGTCGTAGAGCCAGCGGCGGACCATCGTCCGGGCCCAATCCCCGCGGCCATGATCAACCAGGCGGTTGTGGCGGAACGCCTCGGCGGGGCGATCGTAGGCGATCCGGTCCGGATCATCGCTGACCAGATCGGCGAGCAGTCTGTAGTAGGCCGAGGCGTGGCCGAGCTCGTCCTGGGCCATCGAGCTCATCGCCACGTCCTCCTCGAGGTGTGGCGCAATCCCCGTCCACTCGCTGTCGGCGAAGCCCAGCACGAAGTCGTCGTCGGCCAGCGCGAGGAGGAGCTCACGGGTGGCCGGCCCAAGGCCCGGCTCAATCCCGGGCGGGCGCTCGGCCCGGGCGGTCACCTCGAGTCGCCTTCGCCGGTCGGTGCCGGCCGTCCCGATGACGCAGTTCGCTTCGCCTGGCCGGTTCGCTCGCGAGCTCGGGCAAGCTTGTCGCGCATGACGAACCCGCCCGGCTTCTTGTAGGAGCGGTCGAGTGGTGGATTGAGCAGGTCCTTGTCGTCGAGCTCCACGATGTCGGCCCGCCGGACGACCCATAGCCGGAGGCTCTCGCCGCGACGGGCGTACATCTCGCGCGCGTAATGGAGCGCCAGCGTCGGATCGGGGGCCACCACGCTGCCGCCGTGGCGCATCGGGTCGCCCTCTCGCTCCTGGCGGAAGACCTCGAACGGCTCGAGATTGCCGCCGGCCGCTGCGGTTTCGTCCTGGGGAAGCATCAGGCTGCTGCCCCGCCGGCGACGAGGATCGTCTCGCGGACCCAGCGGGACTCCTCGCGCTGCACTCGGCGGAAGCGGATTCGGGCCTCCGACGCAGGTCCATGCCCGGTCACGACGGACCTCAATTCGGCCCAGTCCGGCTCCGTGTAGCGCCACTGGCCGGCGGCAGCATCGAGGTGCAGCTCAGGATCGGGCAGGCTCAACCCGAGCTCGAGCACCCGGGGGACATAGATCGTCAGAAACTCCTGGCGGAGCTCCTCCGAGGTCTTCGCCTTGATTCGCCAGTGCAGGTCGCGGTCCTTCTCACGCTCGGATCGCGGCCCGTGCATCTGCATCAACGGCGGCCACCACCGGTCGAGTGCCTCCTGGACCATCGCCCGCTGCTCGGGCGTGCCCTCGGCCAGGGTCACGACGACGTCGCGGCCATGCATGATGTGGACGGATTCCTCCCAGCAGATCTTCTTCATCGTCCGGGCATAAGGCGCGTAGCTCGAGTCGCGCAGGGCCTGCTGGGCCACGATCGCGGCTGCGTCGACCAGCCAGGCGATCACGCCGATATCGGCCCATGTCCGGGTCGGGTAATGGAAGACGTTGTGGAACTTTGTCCGGCCCGCCAGGAGGTCGTCGATCATCGCCTCGCGCGGCTTGCCCAGGTCCTCGGCCACCCGGTACAGCAGCTGGGCATGGCCGACCTCGTCCTGGATCTTGGCGGTCAGGGCCAGCTTGCGCCGGAGCGTGGGGGCACGCAGGATCCAGTCACGCTCGGGAAGCACGCCCATCAGCTCACTGTTGGCGTGCATTTCGACAAAGCGCAAGACGCTGGTCCGATATTCGTCGGGCATCCAGTCGCCCGCCTCGACCTTGCCGCCAGCCAGGACATGGTCCTCGAATGCCCGGTAGCGATCGTCGTGGGGACGGTCCTCGTTGAAGGGCAGCCGGCTGCGCTCTCGTTCCGGGAGGACCGGGTCCAGGGCCAACGGGTCGGTCATGGGTGACGCTCCTGGGCAAGTGCGCGGTGGCTCAAGTTGACGAACTCGGCCGCGATTGCCCGGGCCGACAGCGGGCCGCCGGGACGGTACCAGGTGGCAATCCCGTTGAGCGCGGTCAGGAGGTAAGCCGCCGCTAATGGCGGATCGGCTGGAACAAAGGCGCCGGCCTGGCTGCCTTCGGCGATCAACCGGCGCCAGCGGTTCTCATAAGCATCCCGGCGCTCACCGATTCGGGCCCGCCGCTCAGACGACAGCGAGCGCCATTCGCGGACGAAGACGCTGGCCTGGCCGACATCGTCGGTCAGCACGCCAACGTGGCCCCGGACGAGGGCCTCGAGGCGCTCGTCGGCCGGCCGACCGGAGGTGGCGCGCTCGGCTTCATCAGCGGCCCTCTCGAATCGGTCCGCGGCCCGGCGCACGATCGCCCACAGGACATCCTCTTTCGAAGCGACATGGGCGTACAGGCTAGCGCCCTGGATCGCCAGGCCACGAGCGATGTCGCGGACACTCGTCCCGGCGTAGCCCTGGTCGCGGAAGAGGCTCGAAGCGACATCCTCGATCTGACGACGCCGGGTTTCGACCATACGTGCAGCTCCTGCGCCCTACCGAACGTTCGTTAGGCAGGCTAGGCCCCGGGTGGTGGGCCGTCAAGGTGCGCGGGCGTTCGGCCGAGCGGGCTCGCAGGTGGGGTTACGAGCCCGTGAATCGGGGCGGGCGCTTCTCGACGAAGGCAGCCAGCCCTTCGGCGTGGTCGGCGGTCCGGCCGGCGATACCCTGCAACGAGGCCTCGTAGTCGAGGGTTGCCTCGAAGCCCGCTTCAAGCGCCCGGTGCATGGCCCGCTTGGTCAGGGCCATGGCCCGCGGCGCGCCGGCAGCCAGGCTCGCCGCGACACGCCGCGTCTCGGCAGCCAGCTCTTCGTCCGGCACGACCCGGTTGACGAGGCCGATCCGGAGCGCCTCGGCGGCCGGCAGCGGGTCAGCCAGGAGCAGCAGCTCGAAGGCCCGGCCCAGGCCCACCAGGCGCGGCAGGAGCCACGTCGCGCCGGTGTCCGGAATCAGGCCGATCCGTCCGAAGGCCAGGACGAAGCTGGCGTGCTCCGCAGCGATCCGCAGGTCGCAGGCAAACGCAAGTGACGCGCCCGCCCCGGCGGCCACGCCGTTGATCGCGGCGATCACCGGCTTGTCGAGCAGGCGGATCGCCATCACGAGGGGGTTGAACCGCTCGCGGACCTCGACATCGAGCGGCGCGGGATCAGGTGCGAGGCGCTCCGTCAGGTCCTGCCCGGCACAGAACGCCCGCCCGGCGCCGGTCAGGATCACGACGCGCACGGCCCGGTCGCGGCCGGCCTCCCGGAACGCAGCGAGGAGGTCCTTCTTGAGACTCGCCTCGAGGCTGTTGAGCGCAGCCGGCCGGTCCAGGGTGATCGTGGCGATGCCAGCATCGACCTCCCAGCGAAGTGCATCGAACGCCGTGGCCACGGCTGCGTTCAGCCCGCCACGGGCCGGAGGTCGCCGCCGACGAGCTCGAACAGGCGGCGATCGATCGGTTCGTCGGCTCCGTCGGCGTGGTCCGCCACGAACCCGGCCAGGTGCGCCCTGAAGTCGAGGTCGGCCGCGTTCGACGCCCCGGCCACCAGCAGGTGGCGATCCGGCAGGCCGATCAGGATCGGGCCGCCGGCCGCTCCCAGGGTGTCGGCCAGGTGAGCCCGCACCTCGGGCAGCAGGATCCGGGTGGCGTCCGGGCCGTCGCCGGTGTCGGACGACAGGAGCCGGCGTTCACCCGATTCCTCGCCGGTCCAGGCGGCCGAGGCGGACCATGCGGCCAGGTTGGCCATGGCCGCGATGTGGACCTCGGCCGGGTCCACGCCCCAAGACACGAGGTGCTCGCCATTGACCACGACATCAAAGCCCGAGGCCGGGATCGCGTAGACGACCAGGATGCCGCATGGACCCTCTCCCAGGAGGGGCAGGGTGTGGCTCGAGGTGTTGAGGGCAAAGGCCGACCGGCTGACATCGGCCAGTCGAAGGCCAACCGTGCCGACCGGCCGCAGGAGTGGGACCAGGACTGCCCGGGCGGCCTCCCAGTCATGCTCCCGAGCGAGCGAGACCGATGGAGCGTCCGGCGCGGTCGGGACGTGGCCACTGACAAGCCCAGCTGCATCGATCGGCGCCAGCAGGTCGGGGGCGGCGTCGCGCCACGAGGCGGGTGGGCCGTCGCCCAGCTCCCGACTCATGTCGCTGCCGTAGTCGCTGCCGCCCTCATCCTGCGGCCGGCCGGTCTCGTCGATCACCCCTGCCTCCTCACCGTCCTCGCCAGATCGGCGTCCGTTTCTGTGCGAATGCGACCATCCCCTCGGATTGGTCGGCGCTGGCGAACAGGCCGAAGAACGTCTCGCGCTCATCGGCCAATCCCTCCGTCAGCGTCGCGTCGAAGGCCCGGTTCACCATCGCCTTGGCGGCCCGCACGGCGATTGGAGGCATCGCCGCGATCCGGCCGGCCAGCGCAAGGGCCCGGTCGAGCGTCTCTTCGGCGGGAACCACCAGGCTGACCAGGCCTGCCGCCTCCGCTTCCCGAGCCGTGATCGAGCGGCCGGTCAGGATCATTTCCATGGCTCGCGCCTTGCCGATCGCCCGCGTCAGCCGCTGCGTGCCGCCTGCGCCGGGGATCACCCCGAGCGTGATCTCGGGCTGGCCGAACTGGGCGTCCTCGCCGGCGACGATGAGGTCGCAGGCCAGGGCCAGCTCACAGCCACCACCGAGGGCATAGCCGCGCACGGCAGCGATGATCGGCAGGCCGATCTCACGCAACTCGTCCCAGTGATCGAAGCCACCCCCGGCTGCGAGTGATTCGGGGGTCTGGTCGGCCAACTCCCTGATGTCGGCGCCGGCGGCGAAGGCGCGCGAACCTGCGCCCGTCAAGACGACGCAGCGGCAGGCCGGCTCGGCGTCGAGGGCGCGCAGGGCGGCCACGAGCTGAGCGAGGACGGCGAATGAGAGGGCATTGAGGGAGTCGGGCCGATCGATCGTAACGAGCGCCACGCCGCCGGGCGGCTCGCCCAACCCGAACGGGGCCGGAGCCGGGAATGCGACGCGGACCAGCGGGCCGGACGACACGTCGCCAGTATCCACTAGCGCCAGACGGCGGGAACGAGCTCTGGCGCATCCGGGAGCACGAACAGGAGGACCCACAGCTTCATCGTCGGTTGTCTCCCTCGAACGTGGCGCCTGAGCCACCGGGGTGGTAGACGGAGCGGCCCCGGGCGATGGACTCGGTGGAACGATAGAACCCGGCGCAGGCCTCGTTGAAGAGGGCCGGTCGGCGGACCATCACTTCGTGCCCGCAGTCGGGGGCCACGAACAGGCGCGCATCGGGCAACTGACGCATCAGGCCCCAGGCATGGTCAACCGGCACGAATGGGTCGTGATCACCCACGGCGACCAGGGCGGGCAGCTCGACTCGGCGCAGGTCGCGCGGGCCGAGGAGCGGCTGGACCCCGACGTCAGCCGCGATCGCGGGCAGGAGGCGGCGCCAGGCGCCCGCGCCCTGGACGGGGTCGTGGCGACGGCCGAGGAGGTCGGCCCAGGCGGGATCGTTCCGGTCGATCCGCTCGGGATCCATCAGGCGGCGGACAACGCTGGCGCGCGGCTCGCGCTGGGTGGTGATCCCGACGATAACCAGGGTTCGGAGGCGGTCCGGGTAGCGGGTCGCGAACTGGAGGGCCGTCAGTGCGCCCATGGAAAAGCCGAGGAGGTGGAACGTGTCGAGGCCGAGGGCATCGACGAAGGCAAGGACATCGTCGACGAGCTGGCCAGCCTTGAAGCCATCGGCCCCGTCCCAACGGGTTGAGCCATGGCCGCGAGCATCGGGCAGGTAGAGGCGGAACACCTTCGACATCGAGGGCACCTGGGCAGCGAAGTCTTCGCGCCCGGTGGAGGTGGCACCGTGGAGCAGGACCACCGGAGGGCCGCCGCCGTGGACGTCATAGCCGATCTCGAGACCGCCGGCGGAGATGGTCTCCATCGCAGCCGCAACGGTGGTCCGGGCCGTTGGCTGCGGATTCCCCGCGGCGGACCCGGGCCCAGGACCAGATAGGGACATCCCGGTCAGCCCTCCTGCCGGCCTTCGATCGCGATTGATTCGGAGCGTTCCACCCGGAGGTAGCGGCGCCGGTAGTAGAGCAGGGGCTGCGGGTGGTGCTCGTCGTTGTGGAGCGCGTCGACCCGGCCGATGAACAGGTCGTGGTCACCGATCGGATACACGCCGACCACCGCGCACTCCAGTGTTGCGATCGCACCATCCAGGAGGGGTATCCCGGTCGAGCCCGGGGCCCAGGCAGCACCACAGAACCGCTCCCGCCCCGGCTGGACCGGGGCACCCGCGAAGCAGTCGGCGAGGAGCTGCTGGTGCTCGCCCAGAACATTGACGGCAAACTGCCCGGAAGCGTGGACCTTGGGCGTGATGTGGCGCCGTCGATCCAGGGCAACCATCACCAACGGCGGCTCGAGCGAGACGGAGCTGAGCGCGTTGACCGTGATCCCCTGCGGCTCGCCATTCTCGAGTGTCGTGACCACGGTCACTCCGGTCACGAAGTGGCCCATCACCTTCCGGAACGTGTCCGAATCGAAGCTCATCACCCGGAGTCTACGGGAGTTGCCGAGGCAAACGGCCCCACCCCGGGGCGTTGGCGGGCCCGGGGGCGCCCCCGCGCCGGGCCGGGCCGCGAGGCAGCGGCGGGGCGCTACCATCGACGGATGACGGACCCGACCCAGCCGAGGGACCCCACAGCCACACGGATCGAGCGCGATTCGATGGGCGAGATGGCGGTTCCGGCCGAGGCGTTGTACGGGGCGTCGACCCAGCGGGCTGTCCTCAACTTCCCGATCTCGGGTCGGCCGATGCCGGCCGGGTTCATCCGGGCCCTGGCCCTGATCAAGCGGGCGGCGGCGGAGACGAACGCGGAGCTCGGCCTGCTTGACCCGGCGATGGCCCGGGCGATCGTTGCCGCCGCCGATGACGTGGCAGCCGGCCGGCACGACGACGCTTTCCCGATCGATATCTACCAGACCGGCTCGGGCACTTCGACCAACATGAACGCCAACGAGGTGATCGCCCACCTCGCCAGCGTCCGCCTCGATGCGCCGGTCCATCCGAACGATCACGTCAATGCCGGGCAGTCGTCAAACGACACGATCCCGACCGCGATGCAGCTGGCGGCCGCGATCGCGATTGACCTGACCCTCCTGCCCGCCCTGGAGCGCCTCCACGGCAGCCTGGCGGCCAAGGCGACGGAGTTCGACTCGATCGTCAAGACGGGCCGAACCCACCTCCAGGACGCGACCCCGATCCGGCTCGGCCAGGAGTTCGCCGGGTACGCAGGCCAGGTTGCGGCCTCGATCCGCCGCGCCCGGACAGCCCTGGACGAGCTGCTCAGCGTGCCTCTCGGTGGGACCGCCGTTGGGACCGGGATCAACGCGCCCGCGGGCGCCGCCGGGAAAACCTGCGCCCGGCTGGCCAGCCTGACCGGCCTGGCGGTCCGCGAGACCGACAATCACTTCCTTGCCCAGGCCACCCTCGACACGGTCATCGCCGCCCACGGCGCTCTGCGCGCGATCGCCCTCAGCCTGTGGAAGATTGCCTCGGACGTCCGGCTGATGGGCATGGGCCCGCGCGCGGGAATCGCCGAGCTGGCCCTGCCCGAGACCCAGCCGGGCTCGAGCATCATGCCCGGCAAGGTGAACCCGGTGATCGTCGAAAGCCTGACGATGGTCGTTGCCCGGGTCGTCGGTAATGACGCCGCGATCGGCTTCAGCCAGACCGGCAGCCTACTCGAGCTCAACGTGATGATGCCGGTGGCGGCCGCCGCCCTCCTGGAATCGATCGAGCTGCTGGGGGCCGCCGCCGCGAACTTCTCGGCGCGGGCGATCGAGGGCCTGAAGGCCACCAACCGCGGCCCGCAGCTGGTCGAACAGGGCCTGATGCTGGCCACCGCGCTGGCGCCCGTGATCGGCTACGACGCGGCCGCGAATCTGGCCAAGGATGCCCTCGGCAGCGGCCGGACGATCCGCGAGCTGGCTCTCGAGCGGGGCATTCCGGCGGCGGACCTGGACCTGCTCCTCGATCCCGACCGGATGACCCGACCCGGTGGTGGCGGCGGTCCGGCCCGCGGCTGACGCGCTACGATACGCGGCGATGTCGACTTCCCCGTGGGACCGCGCGTCGAGCTCCCTGCCGGTAAGCGCGGCGGGCCGACACCGGCCCGAGCTGGTCAGCCTGCCCGAGGGCACGCCCAGCCTGGCCGATCTGTTCACGTTCGCCCGGGACGCCGAGCTCCGCTTCGAGACGCTGCGCATGCGGATCGAGGATCGGACGGCGACCACCCACGGCGAGCGAGTACAGATCATCGAGACGACCCTCCGCCACCCCGGCGAAGCGAAGGTCATGACCACGGATCCGAGCCTTGGGATCGCCTCCAACTACGAGCTCTGGATCTCCGACGGGACGACGGTGCGGACCTGGTCGGCCGAGCACCGTAAAGGGACCGAGCGCCCGGCGCGACGGCGCGTGGTTGGCCTTGACGATCCCGATTTCCCGGGCAGTTCAATGGTCTACTGTCCGCTCACCGCCCTCCCGTCCGAGTCCCTGCCGGGTACGTTCGTGCACCCGGCGGGCTTCTGCCAGAACGTCCTGGCCACCGGACGGTCGTGGATCTCAGGCACCGTTGACGTGGTCGGTCGCGAGGCGGTCGTGCTCGAGTGCGACCATCCACGCTCGATCGGGATCGCGGCCGATCGCCCGGACCATCACCTGCAGGTCTCCTTCGATCGCGAGACCGGCGTAATCGTCCGACTGGTCGAGGTCATCGCTGGCGACGTCACCCGAGCGGCGCACGTGACCAGCCTGCTGCCCGATGCTGCGCTCAGCCCGGCGGCCTTCGCCTTCAGCTTCCCCAGCGGCGCGACCCTGATCTACTAGCCTGGGCGCAGGCGGGCCCGGCGCCCAGAACCGGGCAGCGAACGAGTCCGGCGGCAGGTGCCGCCGGACTCGACGTACGCTTCAGGCGGACCGGCTGACGGCCCATCAGAGGCTGCTCAGATCACTTCGAGCTCTGCCTCGATCGCAGCGAGCTCGGCCGCCGTCCCCTGGACCCTGGGTCCATGGAACCAGTTCTTGGCCGAGACGAAATACCAGATGGCGGCTCCACCAAGGACGACGGTGAAAACCAGCGGCGTGTAGTTGAACGTGGACGCATTGATCGGCTGGACCTGCGGGAGCAGGAACAGGATGCAGATCACGATGACCCAGATGGTGCCAATGATCCCGATCGGCTTGCTCCAGCGGCCCAGTGTCCACGGTCCTTCCTGGAACTTGCTGCCGGCGCGCAGGCGCAGGAAGACCGGGGCAATGTAGGCGACGTACAGGCCAATTACCGCGATCGAGGTCACGGCCGCATAGGCGGTGGCGTTCCACAGGTAGGGCACGCCCAGGATGAATGCGCCAACCGCGGCGAACCAGATCGAGTTCGTGGGAGTGCGAGTGCGCTTGTTGATCCGGTGCCAGAAGCGGCTGCCGGGGATCGCGCCGTCACGGGCGAAGGCGTAGATCATCCGGGAGTTGGCCGTGACCGACGACATGCCGCAGTAGAACTGGGCGCCGATCACGAGGAGCAGGATGAGCAGACCACCTGTCTGGCCAACCGCATCGATCCAGATCTGGGCCGGCGGAACGCCGGTTACCGACTGGAGCGCGTGGGTGTAGCCGTCGACCATCGTCGAGCCATCGGCGCCGAGGAAGACCTTGTCCGGCGTGATCCCCATATTCATCGCCACGAGGAGGATGAATCCGGCGATCACCGAGATGATCACCGAGTAGACGATCCCCTTCGGCGCCGAGCGCTGGGCGTCGTGGGTCTCCTCGGACATATGGGCCGATGCGTCGAACCCGGTCAGCGTGTACTGGGCGTTGAGCAGGCCGATCAATGCCACGTACAACGGTATGCCGATGAATATCGGCCCGGGCCAGGTCAGCCCGCCGGTGCCATCACCGGTGTTGTCGACGGTCTTCGAGAAGACCGTGCCAATGTCCGTTCGACCGTGCTGGTTGAGGACGACGCACACGAGCACGATCGCGGCAACACCCACCAGGTGCCACCAGACCGACACGTCGTTGAGGAAGGCCACCACGCGGATCCCGAACGTGTTCAGGAGTGCGTGAATGATCAGCATCACCCCAAAGATCAGGATCGTGTGGGGCGGATCGACCGGAAATCCCCACATCAGGTTGAGGAAAGCGTTGGTGAAGAAGGCCAGGCCGAAGTCGATGCCAGCGGTAACGGCCACCTGACCGACCAGGTTGAACCAGCCGACGAACCAGCTCCAGCGAGCCCCATCAGCGCCGGCCACATCAGCCAGCTTGGCCGACCAGTAGTACAGCCCGCCCGCAGTCGGGTAGCTCGAGGCCACCTCAGCCATCCCCAGCGCGACGATCAGCACGAAGACGCCAACGAAGAGCCAGCCCAGGGTCATGACCGCCGGGCCGCCGGTATTCATCGCGAACAGGAACAGCGTCAGGCAGCCTGACAGGATCGAAATGATCGTGAACGAGACCGCGAAGTTGGAGAATGTCTTCATTCCCCGCCGGAGCTCCTGGGCATAGCCCATGCTGTGGAGCTTCTCTTCGTCAGCCGATATCGGCCCGCTCGGTCTGTCAGACATCCCTCGAATCCTCCTGGGGCAGCGTACGATGGAGATGGGCGGATTAGGCCGGTCCGCTGGGTTCCTGTCAAGACGCAATCTCCATCGACAGACAGGATTTGGTGTGGCCGCGGCCGTGCGCGAGCCGGTAATCCAGGCCAGCATGAGGAGGTCGGCGATGAGCAAGGAAGACCACGGCCACGCGAAGCATGCCCGGCTCCTCGAGCTCGAGGCGATGGTGCGTGACGGACGAATCGACACGCTGGTCGTGGCGATCACCGACATGCAGGGTCGGCTGATGGGCAAGCGCGTCCAGGCAGAGGCCTTCCTGGCCGGGGTGATCGACCACGGCGCCCACTTCTGCACCTACCTGCTGGGCACGGACATGGAGATGAACACGCCCGACGGGTTCGCCCTGATGAACTGGGAGACCGGTTACGGGGACTGGATCGCCCGCCCGATCTGGGACACCCTGCGGGTCCTGCCCTGGCTCGAGAAAACGGCGCTCGTCTTGAGCGACGCGACCGACGAGGAGAGTGGCGACGAGATCCCGGTTGCACCGCGGACGATCCTCAAGCGCCAGGTGGCCCGGGCTGCGGCGCTGGGTTTTGCGGTCAAGGCCGGCTCTGAGTTCGAGTACTACGTCCTGAAAGAGTCGTGGGAGGAATCGAACCGGAAGGGCTGGGGTATCCCCGAGCGCTTCGGCTACTACAACGAGGACTATCACCTCCTGCAGGCAACCAAGGCCGAACCGCTCCATCGGCTCCTGCGCAACCAGATGACCGAGGCCCGGATCCCGGTCGAGTTCAGCAAAGGCGAGGCGGCCCCTGGCCAGCATGAGGTCAACATCCGCTACGACCACGTCCTGGAGTCGGCTGACCGGAGCGTGATCTTCAAGCACGGGGCGAAGGAGATCGCCTACCTCAACGGCTGGGGGATCACGTTCATGGCCAAGCCCGACGCCACCTGGACGGGCTCATCAGGGCACCTCCACATGAGCTTGTGGGATGCCGCCGGCGATCATTCGCTCACCCACGATCCCGCCGCCGGGATGGCCTACGGCATGTCCCGAACGTTCAGCCACTTCGTCGCCGGGATGATGAAGCTGTCCCGCGAGCTGGCGATCTTCATCGCCCCGAACGTCAATTCGTACAAGCGCTACGCCTCCCTCTCCTGGGCGCCGGTCAACGTGGTCTGGGGTCGCGACAACCGGACGACCGGATTCCGGGTGGTCGGTCACGGCAACAACCTGCACGTCGAAGATCGCTTCCCCGGCGGCGACATGAATGCCTATCTGACCTACGCCGCGACGATCGGAGCTGGGCTGTACGGGATCGAGCATGAGCTGCTGCTCGAGCCCGAATTCAAGGGCAATGGCTACCTCGCGACGGGCTGCGAGCGGATGCCGCGGGCCCTCTACGAGGCGATCTCGGAGCTCGAGAAGAGCGAGACTGCCATCGAGATCTTTGGCCAGGACGTGATCGACCACTATCTCAACGCAGCACGCTACGAGCAGCAGGTCTACGACTCGGTGGTCCACGATTGGGATCGCGAGCGCTATCTCGAGCGCAGCTGATCCTGCACCACCATCCAGCTTCAAGGAGGTCCCCAGCGTGCGACTGAACGACAAGGTGGCGATCATCACCGGTGGTGGCGGTGGGATGGGCCGGGTCGCCGCCCAACTCTTTGCAGCCGAAGGCGCGAAGATCGTGGTCGCCGAGTTCAGCGAACGGGCCGGGGCCGAGACCGTGGATCTCGTCCGGAAGGGCGGCGGCGAGGCGACCTTCGTGAAGGTCGACGTCAGCCACGAAGCCGACGCCAAGGCGATGGTCGACCACGCTGTGGCCACCTACGGCCGGCTGGACGTGCTCTACAACAACGCCGGAATCATGCCCGAGGCGGACCATTCGGTCATCGACACCGATGTCGACACGTGGGACAAGGTGATGGCCGTGAACGTCCGAGGCGTGTTTCTGGGTTGCAAGTTCGCCATCCCGGCGATGATCGAGGGCGGCTCGGGCTCGATCATCAATATCGCGAGCTTCGTCGCGCTCCTCGGCTGCTCCGTCCCGCAGGACGCCTATACGGCCTCGAAGGGGGCCCTGTTGGCCTTGACCCGCAGCCTCGCCGTCCAGTTCGGGCCCAAGGGCATCCGCACGAATGCGATCTGCCCTGGCCCTGTTGAGACACCCCTGTTGATGGACTGGCTGCTCAATGACGAGGCGGCCAAACAGCTCCGGCTCGCCCGCAACCCGACCGGTCGGTTCGGCAAGCCCGAGGAGATCGTCTACATGGCGATGTACCTCGCATCCGACGAGTCGCGCTGGACGAATGGCGCCCAGCTGGTAGTCGATGGCGGCATCAGCGTCAACTACTTCTGATGGCCGAAGGTGAGCGGCTGCTCTCGATCGGTGTCGACGTCGGCGGCACGGGGATCAAGGCCGCCCTGGTCGACGTCAAGACGGGCGAGCTCGCCGGCGAACGGATTCGGGTGCCCACGCCAATGCCGGCCAAGCCCGGGCCCGTTGTGGCATCAGCCGGACGGGTCGTCAGCCGGCTGATCCGGGCTGCCAATGCTGCCGCCACCGCGGCCGGCCAGCCGGCGCCGAGGATCCAGGCGATCGGGGTCGGCTTTCCGTCGGTCATCCTCAACGGCGTGACCAAGACCGCCGCCAACGTCGATCCGGAGTGGGTCGGCTTCGAGACCGAGGCAGCCTTCTCCAAGGCCTTCAAACGAAGGACCTGGCTGGTCAACGACGCCGATGCGGCCGGGGTCGCCGAGATGCGCTTCGGCGCCGGCTACGGCAAGCGCGGTGTCGTGATCGTGCTGACCCTCGGGACCGGAGTGGGTTCGGGATTCTTCGTCGACGGTCGACTCGTCCCGAACACTGAACTCGGCCACATGGAGGTCAACGGCAAAGACGCCGAGCGACGCTCCTCGGCCAACGCCCGGGTCCGGAGGGGCCTGAGCTGGAAGGCCTGGGCCGAGGATCTCGACGACCACCTCAAGGCGATCGACGTTCTGTTCAGCCCGAATCTGATCATCCTGGGCGGTGGGGTGAGCAAGAAGGCGGATCGCTTCGTGCCCTTCCTCAAAGCCAGCGGCCCGATCGTCGCTGCCCAGCTGCGCAACGAGGCGGGCATCGTCGGGGCGGCGATGGTCGGCCTGGAGCGCGAGACCGAGATGGTCCGCGAGGAGCGCGACGTCGCGGAACGAACCCGCGCGGAGCCACCTCCGACGAAGCCGGCCGAAGCTGCGGAGGCTGCCGGTTGACCGACGAGTTCTCGGGCACGGTCGATATCGCGACGTCGCCCCAAGCGACATGGGCGGTCATCGAGGACCCACTCGCGCTCGGGCGCGCACTACCGGACTGCGAGTCGATCGCATCCGACGGGAGCGGCGGACTGAAGGTTGTCGTTGCGATCCGCCAGGCCTTGATGACGGTCCGGGTGGACGTCCACGTCACGTACCATGACCTCGATCGGCCACACCGCCTCCGCCTCGACCTCGATGGCCGCCCGCGCGGGATCGGTGGCGCGCTCCGCCTCTCTGTTCCGATCGAGATCACGGCGATCTCCACCGGGGCCCGGGTCGACTACCACGGCACGCTCGAGCTGGAAGGCACGCTTACCTCGTTCCGCAAGCAGGTCCGCGAGGCTCTCCACGGACAAGTCGACCGGCTTGTTCGCAACCTCGAGCGCGAGGCCGCGTCGAGCGCTGGCGGCTGACCCTGCCGCTCCCGGGCGGGCGGCTGAGCCTGGGCCCTGCCGGGCGGCGGTCTGCCGGGCGGCGGTCTGCCGGGCGAGGGGCGGCCCAGATCCCGGCGCCGGGCGAGCCGGGCGGGACGGACGAGCCGGGCAGGCGCCGGCACAGGCAGGCAACCGAACCGCGCGGCGTATCATCGGACTCCCGTACGCCCCATCGCGCGGGCATCAAATCGAGGCGAGGATCTGACCACATGACCGACCAGCCCGCGACGATCGCGACCCCCACCACCGCCCGGATGATTATTGGCGGGGCGTCCGTTGACGCCGCCGACGGCCAGACGTTCGAGGTCACGAATCCGGCCACCGGTGGCGTGATCGCGACGGCTCCAATGGGTGGTCGTGAGGACGTGAACCGGGCTGTCGCTGCTGCGCGCAAGGCATTCGAGGACCCGAAGGGCTGGTCAAGCTGGTCGGCCAGCAAGCGCGGCCGAACGCTGGCCAAGCTGTCCAGCCTGGTCAAGGCCAACCTCGAGGAGCTGGCCCGGCTCGAGTCGCGCAACGGCGGCAAGCCAATCAGCGGCGCCCGCGGCGAGACGCTTGGCGTCAGCCTCGTGTTCGAGTATTACGCGGGCGCGGCGAACAAGGTCTTCGGCCAGACGATCCCGGTCAGCAAGCCCGGCCTCGACAT
Source organism: Chloroflexota bacterium (assembly GCA_003152165.1). Lineage (GTDB taxonomy): Bacteria > Chloroflexota > Limnocylindria > Limnocylindrales > CSP1-4 > Palsa-1033. Next base: position 57,079 of record PLZO01000043.1, on the reverse strand, counting down.
CACCCTGCGCGAACCGATCGGCGTCGTGGGCCTGATCGTGCCCTGGAACTTCCCGCTTCTCATGGCCGCCTGGAAGCTGGGCCCCGCCTTGGCCGCGGGCAATACCTGCATCCTGAAGCCGGCCAGCTACACCCCACTGACGGCGCTGCGGCTGGGCGAGCTCGCGCTTGAAGCGGGCTTTCCGCCGGGCGTCCTCAACGTCGTCACCGGTCCGGGCGGGACGGCCGGGGCCAGCATTGCGGCCCATCCCGAGATCGGCAAGGTGGCCTTTACCGGCGAGACCACGACCGGCCAGGAGATCATGCGGCTGGCCGCCGGCAACGTGAAGAAGATCAGCCTCGAGCTCGGGGGCAAGAGTCCCAACATCGTCTTTGCCGACGCGGATCTGGACAAGTTCGCCCGCGAGTCACCCTACGCCGTCTTCGACAACAGCGGCCAGGACTGCTGCGCCCGGAGCCGGATCTTCGTCGAGCGCTCGGCCCACGAGCAGGTCGTTGAAGCCTTCGTGGCCGCAACCCGCAACGTGAAGGTCGGCGACCCCGAGGACGACGCGACGGAGATGGGTTCGCTGGTCAGCTTCCGCCAGCGCGACCGCGTGGCCGAGTACATCGCGATCGGCCAGGACGAGGGCGCCGCGTTGGTCTGCGGTGGCGACGCGCCGGCCGATCCGGCCCTGGCCGCCGGGGCGTACCTGATGCCGACCGTCTTTGACGCTGTCACCAACGAGATGCGCATCGCCCGCGAGGAGATCTTCGGACCGGTCGTGTCGATTATCCCGTTCGACACCGAGGAGGAGGCGATCCGGCTGGCGAATGCGACGCCATACGGCCTGTCCGGCTCGGTCTGGAGCCGCGATATCGGCAAGGCACTGCGCACCGCCCGGGCGCTCCAGGCCGGCGTCCTCAGCGTCAACTCGAACAGCTCCGTCCACACGGAGGCACCGTTCGGCGGCTACAAGATGTCAGGCATCGGGCGCGAGCTCGGAATGAGCGCGATCGACATGTACACCGAGACGAAGAACATCTTCATCGACCTGAGCTAGGGCCCCGTTCCGTCGCTGGTCCTAGGTTCTAAAGGTCTGCCTCGAGGGTTGCCTGCGGCGGCGAGACCCGGTGCGGTATCTGGTTCCTGGGAAGCGACATACGGCGCGAAATCGGGCTGAACCAGGGTCGAGTTGGGCGATTCGAGGTTTACGAATTCTCGCCGATCAACCTTGCGGTCGCGGTTTGTCCCGAGCCGTGCACACGCCGGGAAGAATTTACGGACCGACCTAGTGTCCCTCGTTTCGGTGAGCCCGGATTCAGCCTTTTGTCGCTCCCCAGGCACCAAATGCGCCGGGCCGGCTCCGGAAGATCGAGTTCACCACCACCGGTGACGAATGCAGCCCGATCACGAGGGTCAGCCCGTCGTGCTCCACGACCCGGCCGCCCGACCGCGCGTGATCCCTCGATAGAGGGCGAAGTTCGCCTCGTCGAGCAGGTCAAGCTCGGATATGGACGTCACTTCAACCCTCCCATCTGCGACGCTCGGTCATCACGTCGCCAGGGCGCAGGTCCGGGTGACGCCGACGCAACCAGTCGCTCAGCGCCCAGTACGTTGTCTTGAAGGCGATCTCCGGCCAGGGGATCGCATGCGGCTCAAAGGCCACGATCTCGGTCGCCTCGGGGCTCAGCCGGAACGCCCCGCCGACGATCCGGGCTTCGAAGACCAGCACCACCACGGCCGCCTCGAGCCGCGAGTACAGCCCGATCACCTCGCCCGGCTCGATCATCAGACCGGTCTCCTCGAGGGTCTCCCGGACCGCCCCCTGATTGACGGTCTCGTCGATCTCGAGGAAGCCGCCCGGCTGCGCCCAGGCACCCACGGCCGGCTCGATCCCGCGCCGAATCAGGACGACCTGGCCGGCGTCGGTCATGGGCAGCGCGGTCACGACGAGGCGTGGGTTGACATAGGCGATCCAGCCGCAGGCTGGGCAGACGAGCCGGTTGCGTTGGTCGCCATCGACAGCGCCGAAGACGAGCCCCGTGCCGCACCGGCTGCAGTTATTCAGCGAAGCCGCCAGCCAGAGCGGCACCCCCGCTCCAGAAGCGATGTCGGTCGAGCGGCCGTCCGGACCGCGGTCGCGCTCCTGGCGGCGATCCGGCCCGATCACGAGAGGAGCACGATCAGGGCAACGCCGATCAGGACGACCCACAGGACGCTGGCGGTGAGCACCCAGGCGAGCCGGAACAACCCCCTTGTCCGATCAACGGGCATCCAGGCCCAGGCGGCACGCCAGATCCGGATGATCGCGTCGGCATTCGCTAGGGCCAGCAGCGGCGCTCCGACAAGGACGCACACCTTGATCAACAGGCCCCCAAACGGCATCCCAAGCTCGAGCGCGGAGATCGCGATGAAGCCCGAGATCAGGCCCGGCACCGACAGCAGGACGTACTGCTGCTGGAGCGGGGTCGGCCGCGTCTCCGGAACGCTGCGCGGCGGCAGGCCGGCCAGGCTCGGCGGCAATGGGCCGGGGACGGGCCGTGCGGCCGGTCCGGTCGATCCGCTCGGTGGAGCGACCATCGGCCCGCGATCAGGCGTCGGCTGGCGGTCGAGGTCGGGCATTCCCGGCTCCCACCGTTCGTCGTCCATGGCCATGTCGACTAGCCCGGCCGGTTCGATTCGTCGTCGAGGACTGACTGAGTCTGGGCGGCGCGATGGGCCGCCACTCGCGCCCGGATCCGCGGATCGCCGAGGGCCAGGATCTCGGCGGCGAGGATGGCAGCATTCTCCGCGTTGCCGATCGCGACGGTCGCCACCGGCACCCCGCGGGGCATCTGGACGATCGACAGGAGCGAGTCAAGGCCACCCAGGTGCTGGCTGGGGATCGGCACGCCGATCACCGGCAGGATCGTCTTGGCCGCCAGCATCCCCGGCAGGTGCGCCGCGCCGCCGGCGCCAGCGATGATCACCTCGATCCCCCGCCCGGGGGCCTCCTCGGCGTAGCGGTAGAGCAGGTCCGGCGTCCGGTGAGCCGACACGACCCGCAGTTCGTTGGCAATGCCCAGCTCGGTCAGGAGGGCGGCAGCCTTCTCGAGGGTGGGGAAGTCGGAGCGGCTGCCACCCACGATGCCGACGCGCGGCGAGGGACTGACAGCGGAAGGTCGGGCGATGCCGGCCTGGCGGGCCACCTACTCGCCCTGGGCCTTGGTGAAGCCGTCCGCTCCATCGAAGACGTGGAGCTTCTCGATGTGGGTCCAGCCCGGCTGGCGCTCGGCCACGCGGCCCTGCAGGGCGAGCAGGTCGCGCTCAGCAGCGGCGCCTCCGTCGCGGGTGACGAAACGAGCACGGAGCAGCCGAACGCCGTCTGACGACAGCCCAACCGACGGATACACCTTCGTACCTCGGCTCTCGATGAACCGAAGCTCGAAGGGGCCGGTCGCAGCCAGGCCTTCCAGCTCCGGACCGAGCCGGCCGGCGTCCGAGTCGGTCTCGATGAAGATGTCCAGGCCGATCGTCCGGCGCTCGATCGCGGCGTAGTGCTCGGGACCGTAGGACCAGGCGTGGGGCGGCGCCGGGGCGTGGTCGACCGCGCCCACGCGACGCGCCTTGAGCGTCGCCGGGCTTCGACCCAGGTTGGCGATGACCGCATCGGTGAAGCCGGTCGTGGAGGCGGCCGTATCCACATCGCCGCCGGTCTGGCGGACCAGATCCTGGGTGGTGGCGTGGCCCTCCTCGAGCGTGACCAGGACTGCGTCCTCGATCCGATCGGCGGCCGCCGTCTCACCAATGTGGCGAAGCATCATCACCGAGCTGAGGATCAGCGCGGTTGGGTTGATCAGGTCCTTGCCGGCGTACTTGGGCGCCGAGCCGTGGACCGCCTCGAAGATCGCAACCGAGTCGCCGTAGTTGCCCGACGAGGCAAAGCCCAGGCCGCCCACCAGGCCACTGGCAAGATCGCTGATGATGTCGCCGTTCAGGTTGGTCGTGACGATGATGTCGAACTGGGCCGGTTCCTTGGCCAGCTGATGGGCGACATTGTCGATGATCAGGTGCTCGGATTCGATCTCCGGGTATTCGCCGGCCAGCTCCTCGAAGACCTTCTTGAAGAGGCCTTCGGTCATCTTCATGATGTTGGCCTTGGTCGCTGCGGTGACCTTCGTCCGGCCTTCGCGCCGGGCCAGCTCGAAGGCGTAGCGGATCACCTTCTCCGAGCCCTTCCGGCTGATCACCTTGAGGCACTGGCCAACGTCGGGCGTGACCATGTGCTCGATCCCGGCGTACAGGTCCTCGACGTTCTCGCGAACGATCACCAGGTTCACGCCTTCGCCGGCATAGCGGGTCGGCACCCCGGGCAGCTCGCGAGCCGGTCGCACGTTGGCATATGTCTCGAACAGCTTGCGCAGGGTAACGTTGGCGCTCTTCTCACCAAACCCGACGGGGGTTTCGAGCGGGCCCTTCAGGACGACCTTCGTCCGCTCGATCGAGTCCCTGGTCTCGGCCGGGACACCGGACGTGTCGCCTTTCTCGAAGACGCTCGCGCCGGCAGCCGCCTCTTCCCAGTCGATGAACACGCCGGCCGCCTCGATCACCCGGATCGCCGAGCGGACCACCTCCGGGCCGACACCGTCCCCCGGGATCACGGTCACGCAGTGGGCGGCTGACGGCATCGGCGGGNNGTCACTCCTGGCTGGGTCGCGGATCGCGCGGGCGAGCGTCGTGGGCTGTGGCCATTCTGCCCCATGACACCAGCCCCCGGTCGCTCAGCTCCAGCTGAGGGCGGCGCGCGCACGGACGGCTCGCTCGAGAGCTTCCGCGGGCGTCGCGGCGAGCACGGTCAGGTGGCCCATCTTGCGGCGCTCGAAGACCTGCCGCTTGTCGTACAGGTGGAGGTGGACCGCCTGGTCAGCGAGGGCGGTCGGGACGCCGACGAGACCTGCCGGGCGCCGCTCGCCGGTGCCCAGGAGGTTGATCATCGCCGCCGGACCGTGGGCCGTCGGATTGCCGAGGGGCAAGCCGCAGATCGCCCGGATGTGCTGCTCGAACTGGCTGGTCGCGGCGCCCTCGATCGTCCAGTGGCCGCTGTTGTGGACCCGCGGGGCCAGCTCGTTGACGACGAGCGAGCCGTCGGCCAGCAGGAACATCTCGACGGTCAGCGTGCCGACGACGTCGAGCGCGGTCGCGAGGTGGACGGCCAGCTCCTGGGCCCGGGCGGCGATCGCCGCGCTGACCGGCGCCGGCGGCGGTACGACCGTCTCGAACAGGATCCCGGCGTCGTGGCGATTGCGGCCAACGGCGAACGGCACGGCTCGACCGTCGAGCCCCCGGCTCACGACGACGGACAGCTCGCAGGCGAAGTCGAGCTCGCATTCCAGGAGCAGCCCGGCCGCCGCAGCCGAGCGCTCCAGGGCGGCCCACGCCGCTTCGAGATCGCCAGGGCCGGAGATTCGCACCTGGCTCCGCCCGTCGTAGCCGCCGATTGCAGCCTTCAGCCGGAGCGGCGCGCCAAGGGCCACGGTCGCGGCGCCAAGCTCGGCCCGGGTTCGAACCACCCACCACGGGGCCACGGGTGCTCTGGCGCCCTCCAGAAACTGCCGCTCGGCCAGGCGATCCTGGGTGACCTCGAGCGCTCGAAGGCTCGGTCGCAGGGCCCGCCGCTCGGCGACCGCCCGCCCAACCGCAGCGGCGACATGCTCGAGCTCGTACGTCACGACCGAGCTGGCTTCGGCGAGGCGAACCGCGGCCGCTACATCGTCGTAGCCGCCGACCATGAGCTCATCAGCGGCGCCCGCTGCGGGGCACTCGGGATCGGGGTCGAGGATCGCGATCCGGTAGCCCATCACCCGGGCTGCCGACGCGAGCATCCGGCCGAGCTGGCCGCCGCCGATGATCCCGATCGTGGCCGGAGGCAGGATCGGCTGGCCAACCATCTTGTTCACGCGATTGAGTGTACGAGCCGCCGAAGGCCTGGTCGGCGGCTATCGTTTGGCCATGGAGCTGGACATTCGACCGCTGACGACCGAGACCTGGCCGAGGCTGGCCGCGCTCTTCGAAGAGGGTGGCGACCCACGCTGGTGCTGGTGCCAGTTCTGGCGCACGAGCGGCTTCAGCGCGAACCGCGCCGAGCAGAAAGCCGCGAACCGGAATCGCCTCGAAGCGCTGGCCGCGGCTCCCGTCGCGCCCGGCTTGGTCGCGTTGGCCGGGGACAGCCGCGCGGTCGGCTGGGTCAGCCTGGGGCCGCGCGAGGACTTCCAGCGCCTGGAGCGTTCACGCGTCCGACCGCGGCTCGATGCCGTGCCGGTCTGGTCGATCGTGTGCTTCGTCGTGGCCCGGCGGGCACGCCGGCAGGGAGTTGGCGCCCGGCTCCTCGATGCGGCGATCGTCTTCGCCGCAGAGCATGGCGCGCCCGCACTCGAAGCGTATCCCGTTGACACGTCGCTCGGCCGGCCGACCGGGCCAACGCTCTACACCGGCACGCTCTCGACCTTCCTGCGGGCGGGTTTCCACGTGGCTCGCGAGATCGACTCGCCCCAGGCAACGGTCGCTCGCCCGATCGTACGGCTCGACCTTCCGCCGAGCTCGGCCCCGGCCTGAGCCCCAATCGAGCTCCCGCCGAGCGCCGGATCGCGATCGTGACGATGATGGAGCTGTGACGACGACTTCCGGCTCGACCGCCCAGCCGGCCACGCTCGAGTCAGTCCTGCGCCAGATCGACAGGCTCCTGCTGCCGATCTCGATCGCTGCCTTGGCCGTGGGGATCGTGGCGGCCGTTGGCGGCGGCTCGGAGCTCGCCTTCGACGTCTGGACCGCACTGACCGTCGTCGTCGCGGGCCGGCTCGTGGTCGAGATCGTCGACGCCCTCCGGCACGGCCAGGTCGGCGTGGACCTGATCGCCGTGGTCGCGATGATCGGGGCGGTGCTCCTCCGGGAATCGTTGCCCGGCGCCGTGATCGCCGTGATGATCACGACCGGGCGGGCGCTCGAGGACTACGCCGACACCCGCGCCCGGCGGGAGCTCGCGGCGCTGCTTGCCCGGTCGCCCCGCGTCGTGCATCGCTACGGACCCGGCGGGTTGACCTCACCGCCGATCGAGTCGGTGATTCCCGGCGACCGCCTCCTCGTCAAGCCCGGCGAGGTGGTGCCGGTGGATGGGACGATCGTGGGCGAGCCGGCCGTCCTCGACGAATCGGCGCTGACCGGTGAGTCTCGCCCGACCACCCGGGAGCCGGGTGACCAGATCGCCTCTGGAACCGTCAACGCCGGCAGCCCATTCGACCTGATCGCCCTGGCCAGCGCCGAAGGCAGCACGTACGCCGGGATCATCCGGCTCGTTGCCTCAGCGGCGTCATCCAAGGCACCGTTCGTCCGCCTGGCCGATCGGTTTGCCCTGCTGTTCCTACCCCTGACATTTGGGATCGCCGGGATCGCCTGGCTCCTGTCGGGCGACCCGGTCAGGGCGCTGGCCGTGATGGTCGTGGCAACCCCCTGCCCGCTCATCCTGGCCGCTCCGATCGCGATCGTCTCCGGGATCTCGCGGGCCGCCGGTCGCGGGATCATCGTCAAGGGCGGAGGGGCGCTGGAGAGCCTGGCCGGCGCGAGCGTGGTCCTGTTCGACAAGACCGGCACGCTGACGTCGGGCACGCCGACCGTCGCGGAGGTCGAGACGTTCGGTTCGATCAGCCCGGACGAGCTGCTCCGGCTGGCCGCCTCGCTCGAGCAGCTCTCACCACATGTCTTCGCCGGGGCCGTCGTTCGGGCAGCCCACGAGCGCGGCCTCACGCTCGAACTCCCGGCGGATGTCGCAGAGCGCGCCGGAAGCGGCGTGACGGGCACGCTCTCGGGCCGGACGATCCAGGTGGGTCAGGCCGACTGGATCGCCGATGGCCGGCCGCTGCCCAAACAGGTCCGGGAGCTGGGTCGCCGCATGGCACTCGAAGGCTCTTCGACAGCATTCGTGGGCGTGGCCGGCCTGATCGAGGGCGTGTTGATCCTGACTGATCCGATCCGGACCGAGACGCCGCGGGCCCTGCGGCTTCTGCGCCGAGCCGGGATCCGCCGCATCGTGATGGTCACGGGTGACACGCCGGCCGTGGCCGAGACGGTCGGCGCGGCGATCGGCGTTGACGCGATCCTGGCCGAACGAGCGCCCGCCGAGAAGCTCGAGATCGTGGCCGCTGAGCGGGCCGATTCGGGCGGCATCGTGGTGATGGTCGGCGACGGAATCAACGACGCGCCGTCGCTGGCCGCCGCCGATGTCGGGGTGGCGATGGGTGCTCGGGGCGCGACCGCGGCATCGGAGGCGGCCGACATCGTGATCGTGGTCGACCGGCTGGATCGGTTGGCCGAAGCGATCCGGATCGCCCGACGGTCCCGCCGGATCGCCCTGGAGTCGGTCGTCCTCGGGATCGGCCTGTCCGTGATCGCGATGATCGCGGCGGCGTTCGGCCTGCTGCCCCCGGTGGCCGGCGCGATCCTCCAGGAGTTGATCGACGTGGCCGTGATCCTCAACGCCCTGCGCGCCCTGGGCGGCGATCGCGACCAGCAGACGACCGTACCCGGCTGGGCGGAAACGGGGCCCGCCCTGCATGCGGCTCACCTCGACCTTCGCTCCGAGATCAGGCGGCTTCGGCTGACGGCCGACCAGCTCGACGAGCTGGAGCCGACGGCCGCCCTGGGCGAGCTCCAGACGACCAACGCGTTTCTCGTTGGACCGCTGCTCAGCCATGAGCGCTACGAGGACCAAACCGTCTACCCGTCGGTCGCCTCGGCAGCGGGCGACGACGACACGACCGCGCCGCTGAGCCGAACCCACCGCGAGATCTTCCACCTGATCGGACTGTTCGGCCGCCTCGTCGACGACCTGCCGGCGAGCGGGCCGGACGATGGCGACCATCGCGACCTGCGCCGAGTCCTCTACAGCCTCCACGCGATCCTCGAGCTGCACATGGCCCAGGAAGAGGAGCTCTACGTCGCCCTCGGTGAAAGCGGGCGCGACGGCCTCGCTGTGGCGCGACCGGCATGACCGAACGACGGCCGATCGTGGTCGACTGCGACACGGGCATCGACGACAGCCTGGCCCTGCTCTACCTGTGCGCCTCGGACGACGCCGAGCTAGTGGCGGTGACCTGCTGCAGCGGCAACGTCGAGGCCCACCAGGTGGCCGAGAACAACCGCGGGCTGCTCGAGCTGATCGGCCGTGGCGATGTTGAGGTTGCTCTCGGACGGGCCGTTCCGCTCGTCCGTCCGCTCGAGATCACGCCCGAGACGCACGGACCGCAGGGCATCGGCTACGCCGAGCTGCCGTCCGGGCGGCGCCCACTCTCCGAACGCCATGCCGCCGACCTGATCGCCGAGGAGGCCCGCCGCCGGCCGGGCGAGCTGACCCTGTTGTGCATCGGACCGCTGACGAACCTCGCCGTCGCGCTCGAGCGCGAGCCGGCCCTGCCCCGGCTGCTGCGCCGGCTGGTGATCATGGGCGGGGCGTTCCGCGTGCCGGGCAACACGACGCCGGTGTCCGAATGGAACATCCACTGCGATCCCGACGCCGCCCGGGCCGTCGTGCACGCCTGGACGGAGGCGATCGAGGCCGATCCAAGGGTGCCCCGGATCCTGGCCCTGGGCCTCGACGTGACCGAGCAGGCGGTCATCCGCCCGGATCACGTCGTGGCACTGGCGCGACGCGCAGGCAGCCGCCCTGATGACGCGATTGCGCTGGGTCGGGGCGAGGATCCGATGCATGCGACTCGCTCCGTTGCGAGCAACCCGGTCGTGCGCTTCGTGGCCGACGCACTGCGTTTCTACATGGAGTTTCACGCGACCTACGACGGCTTCTATGGCGCATTCATCCACGATCCGCTGGCCGTTGCGGCTGCCCTGGACGAGACGCTGGTCCGGACCGAGGCGCTGGCCGTGGACGTCGAGACCGGCGGCGCGCTGGCCGCCGGCCAGACGATTGCCGACTTCCGCGGCCTGTGGCGCCGGACGCCTAACGTGGACGTGGCGCTGACCGCCGATGCCGACGAGTTCCTGGCCCGCCTGATCGAGCGGGTCGGGGCGCTGGCCGAGCGAGTTGGAGTAGCCGCCAACCTATCGAACGTGGCACCCTAGGAGCGAGGGAGTCTCGAGGCCCGGCGGACGTCCGGATCGTGCGAGCAGGCAGGGTGCGGAGGATCAACGAATGGGCTGGATCTCGCGCCAGTTCACGACGCGGACAATCGTGCTGATCCCGATCGCGATCGCGATCAACGTGGTCCTCGGGTATACCGTCCAGACCGTGCTCAAATTGCCGATCTACCTGGATTCCATCGGCACGATCCTGGTCGGCGTGCTGGCTGGGCCGATTGCGGGGGCGCTGACCGGCGTGCTGTCGAACCTGATCTGGCAGTACGCCCCGGGCATTGGCGGTGGCACGATTGGTCCATTCGCAATCACGGCCGGCGTCATCGGCCTGTTGGCCGGGGTCTGGGGCCAGCTCGGTATCTACCGATCGCGACCTGCCTCGCGAACCGTTCTGATTGTGGCCGCAGTGACTGCCGCCTTAATCATCGGGGTGATCGTCTACCCGATCCTGAACAACCGGGCCTACACGGATCCCAATATCGGGGGCTACCCAAGCTGGGTCTTCACGGCAATCGTCCTGATCGGGATCGTGGCCGCGATCATGGTCGGGGGCTTCATTCTCGTCTCCAAAGACCTGGCCGGGTTTTGGGTCGCCCTGGCCGGCGTGATCACCGGGATCGTGGCGGCCTTCGTCTCGGCGCCGATCTCGGCGTATGTCTTCGGTGGGGTGACGGGATCTGGCGTCGACGTCCTGGTGGCAGCCCTCCGGCAGGGCGGTTCTGACGTGATTCATGCGTCCCTCGGCCAGGGCTTGTTCAGCGACCCGATCGACAAGACGATCACGAGCTTCGTCGTGTTCATCATCCTGGCGGGCCTGTCGCGCAGGATCATCGCCCGCTTCCCGAACGGCGAGCGGCTGGTCGGCACCAGCGTCGACTGACGAATCCGCCCCGGGATTCCCCCACGCGGAGACCAACCTGACTTCTGTCCCGGACTTCGTCCGTCGAACCCCGGCGGGGTTCTACCGTAGCCTGAACCCGACGACGAAACTGGTGATCGCGCTTTCGACGGCGGCTCTCGCCTTCGTCCTGCGCGGCTGGCTCGCGCCGATTCTCGCCCTGATCGTCGTCGGGGCCACGGTCGCTCGGGCAGGGCTCGGTCGCGCATTCCTGCCGTTTGTGCTGGCGACCCTGCCACTCCTGATCTCGATCGTCCTGATTGACGTCTTCCTGTACCCAGGAGCCACCGACACGATCATGGTGATCGGCCCGCTGCGAGCGACTGGCACCGGCCTGACGATCGCAGGCCAGGCCTCGCTTCGAATCGTGGCCTTCGCCCTGAGCGTGGCGGTCTTCGCGCTGACGACGCCCACGGATGACCTGCTGGCCGATCTCGAGCGACGAGGCATGGGCAGGCGGGCCACCTTCATTATCGGCGCCGCCATCCAGACCATTCCCCGCCTTGCCGCACGCGCCGGCGAAGTCGCCGACTCGCAACGGGCTCGAGGCCTCAATACCGAAGGCTCTGTGTGGCGGAGGGTCCGCGGTGTGGTGCCCCTTGTCGGACCGATGATCTCAGGGGCTCTGTCCGAGGTCGAGGAGCGCACGCTAGCACTCGAGGCCCGTGCATTCTCGGCGCCGGCCCGCCGCGCGCTGCTCCGACCGATGCCCGACGACGCTGCCCAGCGCGCTGGTCGCTGGCTGCTCGGCCTAGCCACGATCGTGCTCATTGTTGCCACGATCAGCGGCCACCTGGCCCTGCCATGACCGTCTCCGCCCTCCGGCGCGTCCGCTACCGCTACGCCGGGTCATCCAAATGGGCCCTGGACGGGATCGATCTGGAGATCGGGGCGGGCGAGGTGGTAGGAGTCTGCGGTGCCAATGACGCGGGCAAATCAACCCTGTGCCTGGTCGCGGCTGGTCTGGCGCCGGGCGCGATCGGCGGGAAGCTCGAAGGCTCCGTCCTGATCGACGGGACCGAGTCACGGGAATTGGCGCCGTACGATGTGGCCCAGCGCTGCGGGATCCTCTTCCAGAATGCCGCCACTCAGCTCAGCGGAACCACCACCACGGTCTGGGAGGAGGTTGCCTTCGGGCCGCGCAACCTTGGCCTGGACGTCGAGACGATCGTCGAGCGAGTGGGCTGGGCAATGCACCTGGCCAGGGTCGAGCACCTCGCCGAGCGCCAGCCGGATCGGCTGTCTGGTGGCCAGGCCCAGCTCGTCGCCCTCGCGTCGGTCCTTGCCCTGCGTCCGACGATGCTCATCCTCGACGAGCCAACGAGCCAGCTCGACCCGGCCGGAACGAGGCTGGTGGGCGAGACGCTGGCGGGCCTGGCCAGGGACACCGGCACGGCCCTCCTGATCGTGGAGCACAAGACGGACCTGCTCGATGGACTGTGCCGGCGGGTACTGGTGGTCGACCAGGGTCGGATCGTCCTTGACGGACCGGCAGCCGAAGTCCTCGAGGACCGCCGACTCGAGGGCTGGGGCGTCGATGCACCGTCGCGGGTGCGCCTGGCAGGGGCAATCCGGCGCCGCGGACTCGACCCCGACGTCGTGCTCGCCAACGGCGCCGGGCGATGATCGAGGTCCGCGGGCTGGTTCACGTCTACCCCGACGGGACGCGCGCCGTCGACGGGGTCCACCTTCGGATTGGTGATGGCGAGCAGATCGCAATCATCGGCCAGAATGGCAGCGGCAAATCGACCCTTGTCCGCCATTTCAACGGCCTGCTCCGCCCGACGCTGGGCGACGTGCTGATCGACGGGCAGCTGACTGCCGGCCTCCGAGTCGCGGCCCTGGCGGCCAACGTCGGATTGGCCTTCCAGGATCCGGATCGGCAGATCTTCGCCGGCCAGGTCCGGACCGAGGTCGCCTTCGGGCCGCACAACCTCGGCCTCCGCAGCGCAGCTCTCGAAACGGCGGTGACGAAGGCCCTCGACGCGGTGGGCTTGACCGAGCAGGGCGAGCGCAACCCGTACGACCTCGGTTTCTCGAACCGAAAGCTCCTTGCTCTCGCCTCGATCCTGGCGATGGGCACGCCGACAGTGGTCCTCGACGAACCCACGACAGGCCAGGACCTGCGCGGCGTGGAGCGCGTCCGCCGAATCGTCGCGGACCTTGCCGCGGCCGGTCGGACCGTGGTCGCGATCAGCCACGACATGCGTTTCGTGGCCGAGGCGTTCCCCCGGGTGGTCGTCATGCGGGCTGGCCGGGTGATCCTTGACGGCACGCCTGGGGAGGTGTTCGCCGAGGCGAATTGGGGAGCGCTCGCCGGCACGTATGTCGAGCCGCAGTTGGCCAGCCGGGTCGGGGTTCGCCTCGGGCTCGGTTCAACGCCCACGGACGCGGCATTGATCGAGGCATTGGTCAAGCGCCCCGGTTGAGGCCCACTGGAACCCCAGGGTTTGGTGCGTTTGGTGCGTGTGGTGCGTTTGGTGCGTCAGGTCTTGCCTGGTCCGCGGTCCGCCGTGACGTCGAAAGATATCCCGAGCCGTGCACGGAGCGGGGTGAGTACGCATGGCTCTCGCCCGTCCGGGTCGCCGACCGGCTCGAAACGTGCTGGTTTGTCGCGTGGAAAGCACCAAACGCAATCGTCGCTGGCAAACGCCGCGGCCCGGCGCAAAGCCCGGCGACCCGGCGCAAAGCCCGGCGGCTGGGTGCTCGGCGGCCACCCGAATGGCCTGCCCGTTTGAGGCCGTTCGGCCCTTCGGCCGGCGTGCGTTCGGGCCCACAATCAGGTCAATCGCAGGAGGTGCGCGATGCGCATTTTGTTGGCCATTGACGGATCGATCACATCGGATCGCGCCCGCGCCCTCGTCGCCAAGCTGAACCTACCCGCGGAGACGGACATCCGGGTGATCGCGGTCCTCGACCACGTTCCGCCGGCCGGAGGAATCGACTGGCACGCAGACCTTCCTGGCTCGACGCACGGACCTGAGGGCCAGCGAGCGCACCTGATGACGGCGCTCGAAACCGCCTCGCAGGCGCTCGAGACTGCCGGTCACGCCCACGTTGATTCCGTGCTCCTTCACGGGGAGCCGGCCAAGGCGATCATCGACGAGGCCCGCGACTTCGAAGCCGACCTGGTCGTCGTCGGCCACCGGGGTCACGGGGCTGTCAAATCGATGTTCCTTGGATCTACCTCGACCGCGGTTCTCGAGCACGCACCTTGCCCGGTTCTCGTCGTCCGTGAGCCGAACCTGAGGAATGTGCTGCTCGCCGCGGATGGGTCGGAGTCCAGCCGCCAGGCAACCGAGGCCGTCGCCCGCTGGCCCATCTTCAATCACCTTCCGATCACCGTCGTCAGCGTGGCCGACGTCGGCATCCCGGTCACGATGGAGGTTCAGCTGGGCCTCTACGAGCAGGTCCTGAAGTCCTACATCGAGTCGGCCGAGATTGCCCGAGCGCAGACCCTAGAGATGGCAACGCGAGCGGCCCAAACACTGACCGAAGCGGGCCGAGACGTGACGATCGACGTGCGCGACGGCTCACCGGCCAGCGCGATCGTCGAGGCGGCGGTCGAGCACCAGGGCGACCTGGTCGTGATCGGCACACGCGGGCATACCGGTTTGGCCCGGATCGCTCTCGGCGGAACGGCGCGCAGCGTCATGCTCCACGCCCCGTGCTCGGTCCTCGTCGTCCGCGGGCGAGTCGATGCGGCCACCGAAACGGCGAGCCAGGCCGCACCTGGGCAGGTCGCCGCGTCTCGATCCTGAGGCCGGTTCTGGCTACTCCGTGGGCTCGCCCGGGTCGGCGATCCGGCGAGCCCCGACCACGATCAGCAGGAACGACGTCTCGACCACGTCGACGCCCGCGATCACGAGGGCCACGATGAGCGGCAGCGGGTTCGCCAGCAGCCAGCCAGCACCGGCGGCGAATGCTGCGACCGCCAGGAACACGAACCGGATGGCACGGACGGCCGTTCGCATGTCATCACCGGTGGTCAGCCCGATCAGGGCGCGACGGAGCATCTCGAGGCCAAGCCAGGCACCGGCGCCGACGAGCGCCGCACGCACGATGGCCGGCGGCGTGACGAGGGTGTTGAGCAGGCCGGCATTCCAGCCGAAGGCGGTCCCGGCAACGAGCGCAGCCAGCCCGAGGCCGAGCGGCCAATAGAGACGCGCGCTGCTCACCCGATCAGCGCGACCTCGAAGACCTCGCCGGCGACGATCCGCCAGGCCCGGATGCCGGGTTCGCCGGTTCCCGCGTCCGCCTCGGATGCGCCCAGTGAGACAAGGACGTAGAGCGCGTCCGGGTAGAACGCCAGGCTGATGTCGGTCGGCGACGGTTGCGCTGGGGTATGCGTATGGGAATGGACGATCCCCCAGACTTCCTCGTCGTTGGCATCGGCCTCGAACGTCACGGTGAACAGCTCGCCCGAATCGATCTCGTAGCGATAAGGCGAGCCGGCCGCGTTGCGGGTCGGGACGAAACGCAACGGGCGGCCGCCGCCGGCCGCGAGACCCGAGCCGACAATCAGCCCACAGGCCTCGTTCGGGTATTCGCGCCGGGCCTGCTCGATGATTCCCGCCCGGATCTCCGGAAGCAGCTCCGCCGTGGCCGGCCCGGGATGGGCTACCACCAGTTCACGCCGCCTTCGAGATCGGCGTCCATCTCATCGAGGTCCCGATTGAACGTGCCCGCCGAGAGGTACTTCCAGCCGCCGTCGGGCAAGAGCGCGACGATCGTTCCGCTGGTCATGGTCTGCGCCTCCCGCGCCGCCGCGACGAGGACCGCGCCACACGACGGTCCGGCGAAGATCCCCTCGCGATCGACGAGGTCGCGCAATGCAGCGATCGCATCGCGGTTGCTGACGAGGTATTTCGCGTCGAGCAGGCTCGGGTCGAGGATCTCGGGGATGAATCCGTCAGCGAGCGAGCGCAGGCCCTGGACGTTTTCGCCCGGCAGCGGCTCGGCGGCCACGATCCGGACGCCCGGCTTGGCCCGCTGGAAGAAGCGGGCCACGCCCATCAGCGTGCCGCCCGTGCCGAGGCCCGCCACGAACACATCGATCTCGGGGCAGTCGGCCAGGATCTCGGGGCCAGTCGTGAGCTCATGGGCGCGGGGGTTGGCCGGATTGCCGTACTGGTAGGGCATGACGAAGCGCGGGTCCTTGGCCACGAGATGCTTGGCCAGGGCAATCGCCCCGTTGCTACCCAGCCGGCCAGGTGAGTCGATCACCTCGGCACCGAACAGGGCGGCCAGCTGGCGCCGCTCCTGGGTGACGTTGTCGGGCATGACCAGGGCGACGCGGTAACCCTTGCGCCGACCGATCATCGCCAGGGCGATGCCGGTATTGCCCGAGGTCGGCTCGAGGATGATCGAATCGGTCCTCAGCCGACCGGACTCCTCGAGATCCGCGATGAGCGCTCGGGCGACTCGATCCTTGACCGAGCCGGTCGGGTTCATCATTTCGAGCTTGGCGAAGATCCGGACGCGGGGGTTCGGCGACATCCGGGGGATCTCGACGAGCGGGGTGTGGCCGATCGCGTCGAGGATGCTGTCGTAACGACCGCCGTGCGGGCTCAGCGCCTCGTGGGCATGGACGTGCTCGTGTCCCGACGCGGCTTCGCTCAGTGTGACCATCGGACCGTGGCCCGGGATCCTGCGGCCGGGCCGCCGGCCGAACCGCCCAGCGCGCCGCCGGCCATGGCCGGCAGGAGGCGCACCTCGTCGGCGGTCGCCACCGCAGTGGACTCGCCGCCGAGGTAGCGGATGTCCTGTCCGTTGACGTAGACGTTGACGAAGCGATTGAGCGCGCCGTCCGGTGTCCGGATCTGGGATCCGAGCGACGGATGAGCGCTGATCAGGGCATCGATCACCTCACCCACCGTGGCCCCGTCGAGGTCGAGCTGCTTGGCGCCACCGGCCGCGGCGCGCAGGACCGGTGGGATCCAGACCGTGCTCATCGTGCGGCCGGGTTGATCGAGCCGGGCCCGATGGCCGCACCCAGCAGGAACGGGGCATCCTGGCCGACAGGGACGGGCACCGGTTCTCCGGCCGTCCTGGCCGCGACCGCGCTATCCGAGCAGACGGGGCAGGCCGGATCGCGGCGGAGCTTGAGCTCGGTGAACGAGCCTTCGAGGGCATCGAAGAGGAGCAGCCGGCCGGCCAGTGTCTCGCCGATCCCCAGGAGCAGCTTGAGGACCTCGTTTGTCTGGAGCAGACCCATGATCCCGGGCACGACGCCCAGGACACCGGCGACCGAGCAACCCGGTGCCAGCTCGGGCGGCGGCGGCGTGGGGTACAGGCAGCGGTAGCACGGACCGTCGAACGGCTTGAAGACCGTGAGCTGGCCTTCGAACCGGAAGACGCTGGCGTGGACGACCGGGATGCCGGCGATCACGGCCGCATCGTTCAGGAGGTAGCGCGTCTCGAACGTGTCCGTCCCGTCGAGAATCACGTCGTAGCCCGAGATGACCCGCTCGACGTTGTCGGCGACGAGCATCTCATCGTGGCCAATCACGTTGATCCCGGGGTTGAGCGCCAGGAGCGACTTGCGCGCCGAATCGACCTTCTTCTCGCCGATCCGATCGGTCGTATGGATGATCTGGCGCTGGAGGTTGGAAAGGTCAACGACGTCGAAGTCGATGATCCCGATCGTGCCCACCCCGGCGGCTGCCAGGTACAGCGCCGCCGGCGAGCCGAGGCCACCCGCCCCGACCAGGAGGACCTTTGATTCGAGCAGCTTCGCCTGGCCTAGCGCCCCAACTTCGGGGATCAGCAGGTGGCGGCTGTAGCGGACTTTCTGCTCGGGCGAAAGGATCGTGGGCGTCTCCCAGGGCAGACCCTGCGACTTCCAGCCCTGGAAGCCGCCGGCCATCGATACGACGTCCGTGTAGCCCATCTCGGCCAGGGTTCGGGAGGCGAAGACGGAGCGGATCCCGGACGCGCAGTACGTGACGATCGGTCGTGAGCGGTCGGGCGCCTCACCCTCGATCTTGCTCTCGAGATGGCCGCGGGGAACATGGACGGCACCGGGCAGGTGACCGGCCTCCCACTCGTGGCTCTCGCGGACATCGACGAGCAGCGGCGGTGCCTTCGATTCGCGCTGACGATCGACTTCGAGGGCTGACACCTCGCGGACTTCGGCGCGCGCTTCGCGCAGGATGTCGGAATAGGACTTGGTCATGACGTCGGAGTTGCTCCGGAAACGACGGGCTGGCGCGGGCTGCGTGCCAGGGCGGGTCAGATGACGGCGGCCGGCCTCAGGCCGGCGTGAGACACCTGCAAGGGCCGAGGATGCGGATCATGAGTTGGCTGGTTCGGTTGACGCAGCGGCCTCGACTGGCGCGGCGTCGAGGGCGGCGTCGAGGGCGGCGTCGCTGGCGCCGGGTGTCTCGGCCAGGGCGTGCTCGAGCGTCTCAAGACTGAGCATTGCGCACTTCAGGCGGGCCGGGCTGATGTCGATCCCGAGCAATTCGAGCAGATCGTCGGCGCGGAATGCCTCGGCCTTCTCGACGGGCATGCCCATGATCTCGTCGGTCAACAGCGAGGCGCTCGCCTGGCTGATCGCGCAGCCGCGGCCGGTGAAGGCGATCTCGGCCACGACCCCGTCACGGATCCCCAGCTGCATCGTGATCCGATCGCCGCATAGTGGGTTGGCGCCCTCGAAGGTCGCCGTGGGTGCATCGAGCACGCCGAAGTTATGGGGTCGGCGGTAGTGCTCGAGGATGTAGTCGCGGTACAGGTCGTCCATTGGTCCGGAAGTGTAGCGCCTCGTCGCGGGGAGCCAATTCCGAGCGATCTTGTCGGGATTGATCGTACCGCCCTCCGCGCCCCCCCGTCAACGCCGGCGGGGGGTAGTTGCCGGAGTGACACCGAGTTGCACCCCCTCGCTCGTCAGGAGATAACAGTGCCTTGACCGGTCCCTAGCAGGACTAGGCTGTGTTTCTTAGGAATTCTTGGCCCGCCGAACCCCGGGGAGGGCATGGGACATCCGAGACAGTGCAGGCGGGTCCCCGTCTCTCAGCGCAATCTGGGGCAAGGTCGGGGACGGCAGCCATGGGTTTCACCCGTTGCTGTGCCATGCGCTCGACACGGCGGCGACAACCGAGGCGTTCGTAGACCGGGTCGTCCCCGAGCCTGTTCTTGGCGCGATCGCAGCTGACCTCGGGCTGACCCCCGGTGGCACGCGGTCATGGCTGACCTACCTTTGTGGCCTCCACGACCTGGGCAAGGCGAGCCCGGCATTTCAGTGGCGCGTGCTGCCCGGGGTCCTCGACCACCGCGACCGCTTGTCTGCCGCCCAACTCGACGATCCAGGCCGCGGGTTCGGCTCCTCGACCGTCTCGCACGGGGCGCTCACTGGACAGTTCCTCGTCGAGGAGCTCGTGCAGCGCGGTGTCGGCCGCCCTCAGGCGGTCGTCATCGCTACGGTGATCGGAGGTCATCACGGGGTCCCCTTCCGAACGGCGCCCAGCGGGACGGCGCAAGCAGGCGGACCGACCTGGGCGGATGCGCGCGCGGAGCTGATCGGACACACCGCCGAGTTCGTTGGTCTTGGGGAAGGAGTCCCGACCCGGATTTCGTGGATCGGCGCCCTCCTACTTGCGGGCATCGTCTCGGTTTGCGACTGGATCGCCTCCGATGAGACCGTATTTAAGTACGCCGGCGATGCGGGAGCGCTGGACCCGGTCGGGTACGGTCGGCGCGCACGAAGTCGGGCCCAGACCGCGCTCTCTCGACTCGAGTGGAGCGGCTGGCACCCCGGGCATGCACCGGTGTCGTTCTCGTCGAGCTTCGGTTTCGAGCCGCGACCGCTTCAGAGCGCAGTCGAGCAGCTGTCACTCAACGTGACCGGTCCGGCCCTAGCCCTTGTCGAGGCTCCGACCGGCGAGGGCAAGACCGAGGCGGCCCTCCACCTGGCCGATCGGTGGGCCAATGCGTCCGGCTATCGCGGGCTCTATTTCGCCCTGCCGACGCAGGCGACAAGCAACCAAATGCTTGGCCGCATGCGCGACTGGCTTGCCCGTCGATATCCGACCGAGCTCGTCGCGCTCGCGCTGCTCCATGCGAATCGGGAGCTCAACGCCGACTTTGCTGAGCTGCTCGAGCTCGGTCGGGAGCAGGCGGCTACCGTCGATCTCGAGCCGGCCCAGCTCGAGGCGGCTTCGTCCGACCGTCCACTCGCCGGTGCCGTCGTGGCGACTGATTGGTTCACGCGTCGCAAGCGTGGGCTCCTCGCTCCGTTTGGCGTTGGCACGGTCGACCAAGCTCTCATTGGGGTCCTGGCGGCGCCGCACGCCTTCGTCCGGCTGCTCGGGCTCGCCGGGAAGGTCGTCATCCTCGACGAGGTTCATGCCTACGATGCCTATTCTTTCGCGCTCATCGAGCAGCTGCTTGGGTACCTGGCGGCGTCTGGCTCGAGCGTTATCGTGCTTTCGGCCACGCTGCCCGACGCCCGCCGCCGAGCCCTCCTCGCCTCATTCATGCAGGGCCTGGTCGCGACCTCAGGGGGTTTGGACAGCGGAGATGCGCAAACAACGATCGATGGCTCGGGCGCTCCGGCCTACCCGAGGCTCAGCTGGGCATCCGCGACGGGGGGCGGGGCAGCGACCCTCGAGGTCAGCCGGGCGGCGCGGCGGACGATCCGCGTGGTCTGGGCTGGCGACCCGCGTCGCGACGAAAGCCTTATCGACGACCTGCTCGACGCGGCCCGTCAAGGGGGCAAGGTGGGGCTTGTCGCGAACACGGTGAGCGGTGCCCAGGCGATCTTTGGCAACCTGCGAGCCCGCGCGGCCGAGCGTGGCGACCCGACCCTTGTCGAGCTCTTTCATGCACGCTTCCCCCTCGCAGCTCGCCTCGAGCGTGAGGGCCGCTGCGTCAAGCGCTATGGCAGCAGTGCCGCCCGAGATGGAGGCTCGGTCCTCGTCGCGACGCAGGTCATCGAGCAGTCGCTCGACCTCGACTTTGACCTCCTGCTCAGCGACCTCGCCCCGATCGACCTCCTCCTCCAGCGAGCTGGTCGACTCCAGCGGAATCGGCGGAACGACGCGTCGCGTCCACGATCGCTGCGGCAACCCACCCTACTCGTGGTCCAACCCGATCAGGGCGACGACGGGCTCCCCCGACACGACCGGGGCAGCGCCGCGGTCTACGACCCCCATCTCCTCGATCGGACGCTCCTTGCGCTCGAGCACCTAATCGCGGAGAGCGATGGTTACCTTCGCGTTCCGGACGACGTATCCTCGCTCGTCGAGGCCGTCTACGCGGAGACCGGACCCCCTGACGGGCTCTCGCCCCCGTGGCAGCGGCGCTGGCTCGATGGGGCCAGCGCGAGCCGGGCCATGCTCAAAGACGCCATGACCCTGGCCGCGATCCGCCGGCTACCAGCGCCCGGCGGGTCACGACTGCCCGACCCGGTCGCCTTCTACCATCATCCGGGCGACGACGATGAGTTCGCGATCGCGACGAGACTCGGGACCGACTCGATCACGGTCGCAATCCTCGAAGGTGACCCCGCCCACCCGCGGATCGGCGCCAGTGCCCTTGACCTCGCCCGGACCCGACGGCTGCCCGCCGGCCTAGCCCGGGAAGCGGTCCTGCGGACCGTGGCCCTGTCCGCCGGTAGCCGACAGGGTAAGATCTCGCCGCAGGGCCGCGAGCTGATCAGGATCGATATCCCGCCGACGTTTGCCGCGACACCCGGTCTCGCGCGGGCACGTCCCCTCTTCCGTGGTGCCGGTGGTCGATTGCTCCGACCCGACGCGATCGAGTTGCGCTGGACCGGGATCGATGACGAGCTCGGGATCAGGAGTCTGCGCCCGTGATGTCGCAACGTCCGCGCTACGACCTTCGCACCGAACCCTGGATCGCGGTTACCGACCTTGCCGGGCGCCCGCGGATGGCCGGCCTTCGCGAGGTCTTCCTCTCGGCGCACGAACTGCGCGTTGTCGTCGATTCCTCGCCCTTGGTGGTCGCCGCCCTGATGCGCTACCTCGTCGCCTTCGGTCACCGGATCGTTGGCGGCCCGACCGACGAAGCGGCGTGGGCCACGCTGCGCGATGCGGGCCGGTTCGAGCCCGATGCGGTCGTGCGCTACCTCGACGCGGTCGACGACCGACTCGACCTGTTCCACGCGACCCGGCCCTTCGGGCAGGTTACTGGGCTGGCCGAGCGGGCGAAGGAGCTCGCGTCCTTGGCGAGGCTCGTGCCCGAACGGCCGGGGGCGGACAAGCCCGTCTTCTTCGAGCACCGGTTGCCAGCCAGCGGGGCATCTCCAGCCGAGGCTGCGCGCGCCTTGGTCGCCTGGCAGACGTTTGCCCTGGCGCGCGCCCAGGCGCAGTGGCCCGGCGGCCCGTTCCGCGCCGCGAAGGATGCGCCGGCTGCCCGCTACGCCATTATCATGGTCGCCGCACCGACCCTCTACGCGACGCTCATCGCGAACCTGGAGGCCTACGATCCGGCGGCTGGGCTGCCCGCTGGTACGACTGCAGGTGACCGACCGGCCTGGGAGCGCGAGCCGCTGACCGGACCCGGCGCTCGGCACCCCGACGGGCTGCTCGACCTGCTCACCTGGCGAAGCCGCGCCGTCGAGTTCGTCCCCGTCGTGGAACACGGCGTGGTGTGGGTGGCCGGGCTGGTCGAGTTCGACGGGGAGACCTGCGTTGCGCTCCCCGAAGACCTGCCGGACCCGTTCGTCGCCCTGCGTGCGCGTGCGAAACCGAAGGAGGGCGAGAGCCCGTGGCTGCGGGTCGAGCTCGGCCGTGACCGGATGGCCTGGCGCGACAGCCTCGCGCTCCTTGGTGGGACATCGACCGATGCCGGGCGGGTCCGTCGGCCCGGGATCCTGAGCTTCCACGCCCGCCTCGCCGAACTCGGCTACGCGGATGCGGCCGGCGTCCTTCCGGTGACGGTGCTTGGACAGGCAACCGAACCCGGCCAGAACAAGGTCCACGGAACGCGCCGCGAGATGCTCGCGCCGCCGGTCGCCGCTCTCCTCGATGCCGAAGCCAACCGGCGCGACGTGGTCGCCATCGCGATCGCGATGGCCGAAGCCGGGGAACGTGCGCTCCTCCGCTCAGGCGCCCTGAACAAGCTTCTCGAACCCGAGGCGGCGTCCCTGCCCGAGATGGGACCGCGCACGCCTGCCGGGGTGCGGGTGCGCGCAGGCGTGCGGGAGGCGATCGAGCATTTCGGCGGCGCGAGTGGCTACTGGTCGGCGCTCGATGGCTCCTTCCGCCGACTACTTCTCGATCTCGCCGCGGTCGCGCCCGGGTATGCCGAGATCCTCGGACGGTGGCGCGCGACCGTCGATCGGGCGGCCGGCGACGCCTTTGAGGATGCGCTCACCGCCTTCCCGGCCCAGCCATTCGCACTCGCCGCGGGGGAGACGATCTTTCGACAGGCGCTCAGACGCTACCTCGACGCTGTCGCTTAAGGAGGGATGTGATGGTCAACCCGGGCCACGCCGCGGCGGTCTTCGCTCGCCTGGCAGCCGACCCTGGCACGCTCGGCGAGGTCCGCCGGACGCTGCGTGCGGGAGACGCGTCGGCCCTTCTCGGGCCGCTCGGACGCCTGCTCCCGCCCGAGATGACCCGCTGGGACGAGCGCGACTGGCTCGATGTGGCGGCTCTCGTCGCCCGGGTCGGCGCCGCGCCGAAACCGGGGGCCGGGGTCCCAGTCCCCCGCCTTGCCGGGGAGCGCAGCCGCGAGCCCGCGACCCGGCCCGGGATCGAGCGGCGCTTCCTCGCCGTGGTCGAAGCGGAACGCGAGGACGTGCCCACACGGCTGGCGGCCCTCGTCGACGTGCTCGGCGATGCCGCGAAGCTGGCCGACTGGGGTCTCTTGGCGGCCGATCTGGGCCGCTGGTCGCTCGACGGCACGCCCGTCCAGCGCCGATGGGCGGTCGCCTACCGCGCGGCTGCGGGCGTGGTGACCGACGACCAGGCGAATCTCCCCGACGTCGACTGACGACGGCGATCCCTGTTCTGAAGGAAGGACGACGATCAATGGCTTTCCTCGAGCTTCACATTCTCCAGAATGTCGCCCCGGCGAACCTGAACCGCGACGACACCGGCAACCCGAAGGACGCAATGTTCGGGGGCGTCCGTCGCGCCCGGATCAGCTCGCAGGCGCTCAAGCGGGCGATGCGCCTGGCCCTTCGGGATGCTCTCCCACCGGGGGAGCTCTCGACCCGCACGAAGCGGGTGTCGGAGCTCGTCGCCGACCGGCTCGCGGAGCACCCGCGCACCGAGAGCCTCGTCGCCGCTAGCCGGCTGTTCGAGGCGGCCGGGATCGTCGTCGGCGATACGAAGAAAGGCGACGCCGAGACGAAGTACCTGATCCTGCTCGGCGACGATGAGGCCGACGCCCTTGCCGCCCTAGCCCGGGAACACTGGGACGCGCTGACCGCGGCGAAGCCTGACCTCGGGGCCATGCGCGGCCCCGCCCGTGCTGCCCTCCGCTCGAGCGCGGTCGATCTCGCCCTCTTCGGGCGGATGGTCGCCGACCTGCCCGAGGTCGGGGTCGACGGCGCCTGCTCGGTCGCCCACGCAATCAGCACCCACCGCCTCGCGGCGGAGTTCGACTACTTCACGGCCCTCGACGAGCTCGCTCGAGCCGAAGAGACGGGCGCCGCGATGATCGAGTCGACCGGGTTCAACAGCGCCACGTTCTACCGATACCTGGCCATCGACCTCGGTGAGCTCGAGCAGCGGGTAGGCGCCGAGCGCCTCAAGACTGCCCTGCCTGCGATCATCCGGGCGGCCGTCCTAGCGCTCCCGACGGGCAAACAGCACGCGTTCGCCGCCCATAACCCGCCGTCGTTCGTACTAGCCGTCGTTCGCGACGGTGCACCCGTCTCGCTGGCCAACGCCTTCGTCGCCCCCGTCCGTCAGACCGAGCAACGTGACCTCGTCCGGGCGTCCGTCGACGCCCTGGTCGCCTACCGTGACTCGGTGGCCGCGATGTACGGCGATGCAGACGTCCGGACGACCGCCGCCGTCGCCCTGGGGGAGATCGAGCTCGGATCGCTCGAGGCCAACCGCGTCCCGACCCTCGACGCGCTGGTCGCGTCGGTCGCGGCCGCGGCATGACCACGCTGCTCCTCCGACTCGCCGGGCCTCAGCAGAGCTGGGGCGTTGCGAGCCGCTTCGGCGATCGGGACTCGATGCCGGAACCGACGAAGTCCGGGGTGATCGGTCTGGTCGCAGCGGCGCTCGGACGAGGCCGCGAGGATGCGGTCGACGACCTTGCCGCCCTCCGGTTCGGTGTGCGAGTCGATCGGCCGGGGCGTCTTGAGGTCGACTTCCATACCGTCCTTGACGTCGCCCACGCCCCCGGCCGCGACGGCGGGCCGGCTCGAGTCAGCTCCGACCCGATCGTGTCCCGTCGGGCCTACCTCGCGGACGCGGTCTTCACCGCCGGGTTCGAAGGCGATGCCGGCATGCTCGCCCAGATCCTCGCTGCGCTCAGGACCCCGCGCTTCCCGCTGTTCCTCGGCCGGCGGGCGTTCCCGCCAGCCGAGCCGATCGCCCTCCCGGATCGCGCCCCTCTGGGACCGCCACTACGCGAGGCGGGACTCGAGTCAGCGCTCCGGGCCGCGCCGTTCGTCGTTCGTGGACGCGACCGCCGGCCGACCGATCCGCTCCGCCTTGCCCTCGAATGCCCGATGCACGAGGCCGAGCTGATCATCGCGGATCAGCCCGCCCCGGGTGCCGCGTTCGCCGTCCGCGAGTTCCTGCCCCGCGGCATCCGCCACGTGATGATCGTGCCTGCCGACCTCGTGCTGGTCGAATCCGGGGGTGCCAACGATGGCTGAGCTCTACCTCTCCCGCCTATGGATCGACGCTCGGCGTCCGGGTGGTCGGACCGCGATCGCCGACCTCGGGGAGATCCATCGGCTCGTCATGCGGGCGTTCCCCGCCGACAGCGGAGCCGAACCACGGGCCAGCCACGGGGTCCTGTGGCGCCTCGACGAGGGTCGGCTCGGGGCTGGACCATCACTCCTGGTCCAGTCCACGACCCGGCCCGACTGGGCTCGGCTGCCGGACATCTACCCGGTCGGCGAGCCACCCGAGTTCCGGGAGGTCAGCACGCTCCTTGCCCGGATCGAGCCGGGCCGCCGACTGCGGTTCCGCCTGGTCGCCAATCCGACTCGGAAGGTCGACACGAAGTCGGGCCCGGATGGTGCCCGGCGACACGGCCGACGCGTCCCGCTCCACGACGATGCCGATGTCCTCGAGTGGCTCGTCCGGAAGGGAGTGGAGGCGGGCTTCAGCGTCGGTGCCGGGCCGGTCGAGGCCGCCTCCTCCGTCGTCGTCCGACGACTCGGGGACGGCCATGGCACCCGTCGCGCCGGCGACCAACCACGTACGCGCCTGACGCTACGCTCGGTTGCGTTCGAAGGCGTGCTGACGGTCCTCGACGCCGACCGTCTGAGGGCGGCGATCACGGCCGGGTTCGGGAGCGGCAAGGCCTACGGCCACGGTCTGCTCACGGTCGGGCCGCCGTGATCGGGACGCGCGATTGGGGCCTAATAATCCTAGTGTCGTCCCCACGCGCGTGGGGGTGAACCGCCGAGCTGTACGCGACGCACGTCCGCAAGCAGAGCCGTCCCCACGCGCGTGGGGGTGAACCGATGAACCCGGGGACCAGCCAGCCGCGACCGAGGGCGTCGTCCCCACGCGCGTGGGGGTGAACCGTTCACCGGGCCATGCGGCGAAGCACCCGACGCAGTCGTCCCCACGCGCGTGGGGGTGAACCGCGGTACTGGGCCGCGACCGTCGACCCGTCCTCGTCGTCCCCACGCGCGTGGGGGTGAACCGATCACCCAGCCCGAGACGAAGTTCACCCAACTCGTCGTCCCCACGCGCGTGGGGGTGAATCGAGCAAGGCAGTCAGGCTGCTGGTGCCCTCGGCCAGTCGTCCCCACGCGCGTGGGGGTGAACCGATGATCATGTGCTCCTCGGCGAGCATCGCCTCCGTCGTCCCCGCGCGCGTGGGGGTGAACCGTTGCAGACGAACGTCACGGCACCGCCATCGAGCAGACGTCCCCACGCGCGTGGGGGTGAACCGATAAACGCCGCCGCGAAGAAGGCCAGGCCCAGGTCGTCCCCACGCACGTGGGGGTGAAACCGTCAGCGCAAGTCGGGCCGGTCGTGGGCCGGGGCCGTCGTCCCCACGCGCGTGGGGGTGAGCCGGTCACCGACGGGACGATCGACTCCGACGAGCAGTCGTCCCCACGCGCGTGGGGGTGAACCGTGGAATAGTCGAGAAGAGGTATTGTCAAGGGCAGTCGTCCCCACGCGCGTGGGGGTGAACCGGACCCGACGTTCTGGCTGGAGCGGGCGTCGTCCCCACGCGCGTGGGGGTGAACCGCTCTCGGCGCCTGGGCCGACGGCCACCTCGACAGTCGTCCCCACGCGCGTGGGGGTGAACCGCTCCAGAGCGCGATCGATGCCGTGACCAACGCGCGTCGTCCCCACGCGCGTGGGGGTGAACCGAGGAAGTGATTCGGGCCGGCCTGCTGTTGGAGCCGTCGTCCCCACGCGTGTGGGGGTGAACCGTCGGTGTCGAGCGTCGCGCCGTTCAGCGTTGGAGTCGTCCCCACTCGCGTGGGGGTGAACCGTACACTCAGATAACGCACGTCACGTTCGACAAGTCGTCCCCACGCGCGTGGGGGTGAACCGGGCGAAGGGTTCGCTCGCCCCGGCGGCAACAAGTCGTCCCCACGCGCGTGGGGGTGAACCGGGCGAAGGTGTCGTTCGGCCGACGCGATCGTCGTCCCCACGCCAGTGGTGGTGAACCGCGGTTGGGCCCGGCTTGCTGCTGGAGCGCGTCCGTCGTCCCCACGCGCGTGGGGGTGAACCGCACAACGGGGGATACCTCATCCGCATTTCGAGGGTCGTCCCCACGCGCGTGGGGGTGAACCCAAGTTATCGTCGAACGAGCTCGACCAGCCGCTCTTGTACGCGCGGATCGCGGGTCGTCGTCGAGCCATTTAACCAGTACTGCGCGGTGCGCTCTGACACGCCGGCCGCTCTTGCGATCTCCCCGACCGTTAGTCGGCTCGAATCCCGCAGCCGACGCAGCTGATCGACCAGCTCTTGCCATTCGGATCCGTGATCCGCGTACTCCGCGACGACATCGTCGCCGAGTCGCAACAGCCCGGACTCCTCCTCTTCGAGCATCGCTGCCTCCTTGCCGATGTAGCGGATTACGGACGCGCGAACTGGCCGTCGGCCGACCACCCCGACGGTGCCGCGCCGGACGGGTCCGCTGTCGGCTGCCGCCGCCTTCGGGTCCGGGTGGAGCCGGTAGTCGGTTACGACATCCCCGTAGGTCTTCACCCTGATCTTGCCCGATCGACCTCCGGGCTCCGTCGTGAGCTCGATCGCTGCGCCATCGAACCGGTTGCGCCAGGGCAAACCGAGCCACGCGGAGGGCTCCCGGGAGAACGGCGCGATCGGCGTCAACCGGGCTCGGTCGTACTCCGGCGGGAGGGCGACAAGCGCGTCGTCGTGGGCGACAAGGAGGAAGTTCGCAGGCTTGATCCGTTGCGCGTACCGGCGCCGGTAGTTGAGCGTGCGATAGGGGTCGAGCGCCCTCCAGCTCGTGATCGAGGCTCGGCTTGGGGCCAGCGTCGAGAACCACCCGGGCCTCGGGCCAACTGTCCGTCCGCGGACCTCGTCGACGATGCGCTGCCAGACGAGCTCGGTCCAGGTTGCCTTCACCTCGTCGGTCGCATCGTCGAACGTGGGGCGCTCGGTCGGCGGCAGGAAGTAGCCGAGCCCGTGCTGGGACGCCCGACGGATGACCGTTTCGCCAGCGGGCCCAACCTCGAAGAGGGCGTAGCGCTTCGGGCTGATGGCGACACAGTGGAGCTCGACCCGCTCGTGCTCGTCGACGATCGGTTTCCCGTGGCCGTCGCGCCCGATTACCCGGTAGTTCTCGACCTCGATCTTGAACAGGTCCGGGACTGCGCTCCGGTCGTACGGGTTGAGCCGGTTCAGGCGCTCCCGGATCGCGTCGACCTCGGCCCACGACAGCGCCTGGATCGCCTCGCCACCATCGGCGCCGTGGAGGTCGCCGCCCGGGCACGGGACTGGGCCACCAACACGCGAGGCGACCAGGATGAGCGCATCGGTGTCGCCCGCGACGAAGTGGCCGCCTTCGGCTTCGACCTCGGCCTGGAGGAGGGCGAGGAGCAGGCGAGCGCAGGCCGTGACGGTGGCCGCGACGGGCGGGAAGCAGAACTTGCCCGGTTCCTCGAGACGGTGCCTGACGCCGGTCGAGCGGAAATACCGTCGGGCCCAGACGTCAACCGTCCCGCCTCGTCCCCCGACGGCGGGCAGCTCGCGGACCTCCGCGAAGATGCCGTAGGCGGCGGCGCTGGCCATCGTCTTGAGGAAGAGGTCGAGGCGCTTGCCTTCCTCCGTCGTCCGTTCGGTGCGCTTGCGGGCCTCGATGAGCCGCTGGAAGAAGTCCTCGCTGGTGGGATCGATCTCGAGCTCGCCCCGGAGCCGGACGGGCGACAGTGCGACCTGTTCGTCGCCCGGGACGACCCGGAACGCCTCGAGCACGTCGGGCGCGGCGCCGGTCAGGATCCGGCAGGCGGCAAGGTCGGCCAGGGCATACCAGAGATCCTGGCCGCCACTGTCGAGCGGCGTGAGCGCGATCTGGTAGGTGCCGTCGCCGAGCGCCTCGTCGCGATCGGGCCTTGCGCGGAATTGGGCCCGGACCGGGAGGAGGTGCCCGGCTGGTCGGACGCGGCAGAACACCCCGGCCAGCGCTGGCCAGGCGGATGGGTCGAGCAAGCGCTCGCGACTCAGCGTCGCGAGGTACCCGGTCGCGGCTGAGGTCGCGTCCTCGACGCGAAGCTCAGCCGCGGTGATCGTCCGCCAGAGCTTGGTGAGGGCGAAAACGCTGCTGTACATACTCGTCGCGTCGACGTAGACGCAGGGCAGGTCGACGCGCCGGATCGCGGTCTCGACACGGCCGCCGAGATACGCGGTCATCGCCTGGCCGAGCCGGAGACGGTCGACGTCACCGGCCCGCTCGACCAGCGGCGTGATCCCCATCGTCCGCAAGTACGCTTTCCCGAGCGAAGCCGCGGAGACGAGCTGAGTTGCCGGCAAGACGTGGCCGATCGGGTGCCGCTCGTACTCATCACGGAGCTTGTCGAGGAGTTCGGCGGTCACCCGCACGTCCTGGCGGCAGTAGTCGATATGGCGCTCGTCAACGACCCCGTAGACCACATCCTCGGTCTCCTTGCGCTGAACGCAGTCGAACAGCCGGGACGCCGAATCGAGCGAGAGATTCCGGTCACTGAAGGCGTACGCGAGCGTGTGGAGGTCGACGAAGTTCCCTTGCGGCGGCTTGCCGTCCGGAAGGAGATCGAGGAGATCGATCTCCTCCGGCTTCTGGAAACGAATGAACTGCCGTCGAGCATCGATCGCTTGAACAGTGACGTCTGGCCGGAACTTGTGGGCGCGCTCGTCAGCCTCGTCGCGGCTCCGGCGCCAGTAGCGCAGCTTGTAACCGCCGCCGCGCGTCGGGTGGGCCCCGATGGCCAGGCGCGACAGATCGAACGCCAGGTTGAAGCCGACGAGGAGTGCCCGCGCCTTCCAGCCGTAGCCCCACAGGAGGTAGTCGGCAAACGCCTGGCGGGCCAGCGGGTGGAGCGCCCGGCCGTTGTCAGCTCGGTGGGTCGCGACGTAACCGCCGACGATTTCGCCTTCTTCGGCCGACAGGTCGTCGGCGCTGATCGGCCCCTCGCGGAAGAGGGTGCCTCTACGGCGGATCTGGTACCAGCCAAACGTCAGGCGCTGGGTCGCGTCGATCCGGGTCTCGGTGTCGAAGACGACCTCGGTCTCGGGCCATGTCCAGGGCATGTCCCCGGGTCGCGCCTCGTCGGCGTCCGGATCCTCGTCGGGCGCCCGGAACTTAGATTGCTTGAGTCGTTTGACTGGGACCGTGTACGCGCGGACCGCGATCGCGGTCTCAACGACGCGGGGAGCGCTAGACGATCGGTGCTTCTGGGCCACCCTCGAAGTATCGATCACCGAAGGTGGTACGAAGGTGCGCCTCGAGTTGGCGGAGGTGATCGGCAAACAGGAGGTCGATCAGCGCCCGACCCTCGAGGTAGTCGGCATGAACGAGCAGGGGGTCGCCCAGCGGATCCGGGGTGTCCGCCAGTCCAAGGTCGCGCCGCATGTCCTCGATCCGCTCGTTGGCGCTCGCGGGCATGAGCACGGTCAGGCTGCCGAAACTGCGGCGCCGGGCGACGTGCCCGATGTCACGGTCCGAGACACCCCGGCGCTGCCGATCATGGTCCTGGCAGAGGATCGGCGGCCCGTTGCGCGATGGCACGAGGGCGGCCATCCGCCCGCAGACGGCGCAGGCCGCGCCGATCGGGAGACGGGCAGCCCGCGTTGCGGCGCGCAGGACCGGATCGTCGCGCACCCGGCTCAACGCGCGTAGAGCTCGTAGTGGATCTCGGCACCCTCGATGAGCCGATCGAGGGCGTCCGTGTCGAGCTGGAGGCGGTACCGGCGGCCGTTGATCGTGACGGAATCCGTACCCAGCTGGCGGAGCAAGCGTTCCTCGCCGAAGTCGCGATAGAGCCGGATCGCGTTCGCTTGGCGCGACAGTTTCGCCGCCGTGCGCGAGTCACGCACGAGGACAGCCTCTGGACCCGACGGCGTCATCACCTGCAACTCGCGTGGGATCCGGTCGAAGGGCTTCGCGACGTACCGCCCTCCCGCCCGTCGATAGGCCTGGCCCGCGTACTTGAGCACCGTCCGCCGCGAGGTGCGGGTGAGGCGGGCGGCGCGGGTGAGGGAGACCCCGCGGCGACGGCTGAGCGCCAGCGCATCCAACGCGCGCTCACGCGCCTCGGGATCGGACCGTACTGTTCGCTTCGATCGACGCACCAGGTAGGCTCCATGTATCGCATCGGCTCGACTCGGTCGAGCCTGGCCCGCACTAATGGGCGAGCCGCTGCGAAGTGTGGACTTTGGTGATCAGCACTTCTTGCACCTCGTCGCGTAGGCCTGTATGATTGCGCCGTGCATACGTCGGACGAGGAGTCGCGGGAGGAGTTGCTGGGGCTAGCCGCGGCGGCGGGATTCGACGTCACCGCCGCCCAGCTCGCCCGATGGCATCGTGCCGGGCTCATCCCGAGGCCGAGCCAGCGGCCCCTCGGCAAGGGCCATGGGACCGAGACTGTCTACCCCGGGGGTACGGGTGAGCAGTTGCTCGCCCTTGCCCGGATCCTCGCTCTAGACCGGCGGCTCTCTCTTGCCGCGTGGGAGCTCTGGTGGGCGGGGTACGACGTGTCGCTAGAGAAGGTCCGGACGCTGCTAGGCGAGTCGGCGAAGTCAAGGGACGCCAGCACCGCCGAGCTTCGAGCGCGGATCGACGCGCCTGGAGGAAGCGACTCGATTTATGACCTTGCCGACCGCATGGCGGGCGGACGGACCGACGTGAAGGTGCTGCGCCAAGCCCGTAAGCGTGTCGGCCGGAGCTCCTACTCGACAGTCGCCAAGGCTGTCCTCGAAACCGCCGCCGGTCGATTTGGTGGCTTTGAGCCGGACGCGGCCAATGCCGAGTCCGCGGGCGACGGCGAGATCCTCGAGCGGGCACTCGGCCTGGAGCGAGCCAGGACGGACCGTCTCCCCGATGCAGACCCATGGTTAGCCGGACCCGCGGACGGTGCGCTCCTCGAGATCTCGGCCCTGGCGGCCGCACACCGGTTGTCAGACGTCTTGACCTCGACCGTGGACCGCGATCTCATCCGCTATCGCGACGAGCTGAAAGTCTTCGTTTCGCTCTTCGGCAGCGTCAGTGAAGCAACGGAGGACTCCTTTGGCCCTGGTGCGTTCGGATTCGGGGCATTCCCCCGATGGTTCTCGGCCATGACCTCGTTCGACCGAATCACCTTCATGCTGGTCTGGATCCTGTTCCGCCGCCATGGGGGCGAGCAGGTCCAAGAGGGCTATTCCGCAATCGTGGCCACGGCGGGGCAATGGCAAACGGAAGCTCTCCCCGCCTATCGCAGCCTGAAGCTGTTGCGGTCCGAGGTCCCGGAAGTCGCTGAAAACTATTCACCTGCCCGGATGCGTCGAGCCATGCGAAGCACAAGGGCCCGGGCGAAATGGTTCGACGAGCTTCGGGAAATGCGTTCCCAGAATGCGGCGAAACTCGACGCCTTCTTCGCCAAATATCCCGCACATCTTGCCGAACCGAATTCGCTGCGCGTCGGCGGGCGGGCGGCGGCGTCCCGCTCGGCAGCGTCCCGCTCGGCAGGATCGGACGGTCAAGCACAGGGGAAAGCTGGGCCGCGGGAAAAAGAATAAACATTTGGGCCGATCTAAATAGAGCCCATCAATAACCCCCGCGACTGCTGATAACAGCCCGGGGGTATGGCACACGGAGGTTGGTCCGCATGCAAGCTCAGGCTATCGATTCGCTGGCCGCCTGGCCAGCCGCCCTCGTCGCCCCCGGCGGGGTCCTCATCCTCTCCGGCTACGGCCTCGACGTCCGCGTTTGGCGCGGCCGCCTCCGGATCGCGGACGGCATCGGCCGCCAGCGTCGGACGGCGATCGTCCACCGCGCGACCGGCGGCCTGAAACGGCTCGTCGTCCTCGGGCACACCGGGGCGATCACGTTCGATGCGATCCGCTGGCTCGCCGACATCGGGGCGGGCTACTTGCAGATCGACGCCGATGGGCAAGTACTCGCGGCGTTCGGGCCGCAAGGCACGGATCGGCCCGGGCTCCGACGGGCCCAGGCCCGGGCCCTCGACACGCCCGCGGGCAACGACATCGCCCGCCGTCTCATCGCCGAGAAGGTCGCCGGGCAAGCCGAGACGCTTGTGGCCGTCGACCGATCGGTACCGGTTAGTGATGAGGTCGAGGTGGCGATGAGGTCAGCAGCGGCCAGGGTCCACCTGGCCACGAACCGGGACGAGATCCGCCTCGCCGAGGCACAGGCGGCCGGTGCCTACTGGTCGGCCTGGGCGCCGATCGCCGTGCGCTTCGCCCGGCGCGACGTCGATCGCGTCCCGGCCCACTGGCTGACTGTCGGGAGCCGCGCCTCCGCGCTGACCGGTGGTCCCAGGCTCGCGACGACGCCCGCTCAGGCCCTCCTGAATCTCACCTATGCCCTGCTCGAGACCGAGGCCACGCTGGCCTCCAGGATTGTCGGGCTCGACCCAGGATTGGGCGTGCTCCATGCCGACCAGCTCAACCGGGACTCGCTCGCTGCCGACCTCATGGAGCCGATCCGGCCGCTCGTCGATCGGTACGTGCTCCGGCTGCTCGAGGGGCGGGCGTTCGCGGCGAGCGACTTCTACGAGACGCGACAGGGGGTGTGTCGGGTCACCCCGCCGCTCGCGTGCGAGCTGGCCGGGACGCTGCGGGAGTGGCGGCAGGCCGTCGGCCGTGTCGCTGAGGATGTCGCCCGGCGCCTCGACGACCAGAGACCGGTCGGCCGAGCATTGCCCACGCCGATCAGTGGTTCGAACCGGAGCGTGGGACGGGGATCCCGGGCAAAGGGCAAGCCAACGCACATCGTCTCGCGGGTAGCCCGCGGGTGCGTCTGGTGCGGCGGTCCGGCAGCCGTTGGCCGGCGGACATGCTCGGCTGAGTGCCGAGCGGCAGTCGACACAACGAACCTCCCAACCTTCATCGCCACGGGCGAGCGGAGCCTGGCCGAACGCCGAGCACTCGGATTGCGAACGGTACTCACGGGCGCGGGCCGGGCGAGAATCGGCGGGCGGGCATCGGAGACCGTAGCGGAGGCGCGTGGCTGGCAGCGGACCCATCCGTGGCCGAAGGACTCAGGCGAGTTCGAGCGGGAGATCCTGCCGGCACTCGCCGGGGTGCCCGCCCACTCCATCGCCGAGGCAACCGGGCTATCGGTCGGCTACTGCAGGCAGATCAAGAAGGGAGCCGCAACGCCGCATCCGATGTGGTGGGAGGCGATGCAGGCGGCCGGAGTCGCTCGGTTGCGGGAGTTGCGGGCAACTGGGGTCGAGCCAGTTGCTGCGGCTGCCCGTCAGCGAATGGCGAGTCGCCAGCGGTAGCGGCAGCGTGGGGAGAACGCCTGGAACGCGGCTCATCCGGAGCGGGCCGATCCTGAGGTGTTCCGCGTTGAGGTGCTACCAGGACTTCAGGATGTGTCTCTGAGCGAGCTCTCGCGGCGGACCGGCTGTCGGTCTCGTACTGCAGGCGAATCAGGAAGGGCCTTGAGGTGCCTCACGTGCGCTGGTGGTCGATCCTGATCGTGCGTCCGAAAACAGACTCGCCGCAGCCCGAACCGATGCCGAAAGGTGCCGCTCGGAGAGTTCGTTGATAACCGATCTGATCTGGGCCGGGACTTCAACCGTCACGTCATTGGCGAGGCTGTTGAGTACCCACGAAGGGACGACGGCTCCTGGGTCGAGCAGCGTTGCCCGAACTCGTTCCCAGGCAAGCCGGGTTAGTGGGTCATCCTGCGTACCAGCCATGCGAGCAAGGGCGCTCGCTGCCGCCGCTCGAACTTCCCATGCGCTGTCTTGCGAAAGAGTCAGGCCCAAGGTTAGAACGGTGTCCCTCGGAACTAAGCTGAGGCTGAACGCAAGGCTCTTTGCGGCTTCGTGTCTCGCGGCGCGACTCTCATCGGTCGCAAGGGTCAGGAGGTCTGCCAACAATGCCTCGGCACTGCGCCCCTTGTAGAAGAAGCGAAGGCGAAGAACGAGCCCCCGAAACGCTTCCGGCGGGTCAATGGGAATCTGTGCATATCGGACCTCCTTCCGAACCCAGCGGGCGAGCCGGCGGTGAACCGACGGCGGGACGGTATCAGGTCGCCGGAGTATCTCGGAGAGGGGCTTGATCTTCTTTGACGGTGCCACCATCGGATCGAGTAGAAACCCAGTCAGGTCGCCCCATCCCGTCTGATTTGGGTAATCCTGCAACAGATGCGTCAACAAGAGTGGGCCGTCGACATAGGTCCCAAAGCCATGCGTTCCTCTCTTGGCATCGCTCCTAGTCTCGGTCAGGTTGGTTCGCGCTAGGTGCGCGACGCCGTCCCGAAGGTGCTTCGACGATGCATCGACCGCGAGCGCGTTCGCCCCGGTCAACAGGTCAGGATGCTGGCGCCAACTGTCTATGGCGGAACGACGGATCCCGGAGGTTATTGGGAGCGATCTTAGAAGAACCGAAGCGGGGAATCGGTGGTCGTCCAACCCAGCCAGATGCTCGGCGCAGTAGTCACTCCAAAGGCTCCTGGTCACTTCGTCAACTCGGTGCCACTTGATCCGGTTGAGGACAATACCTACCCCTTGAAGCATTAATGGGTCGGTACTCGCCTCGACGACGGGTAGGTAACGACGCGCGACGAGTCCGTCGCCGGTATCGGCCGCAGCCAAAAGCTCAGACACGACCTCATTCAAATCCG
Source organism: Chloroflexota bacterium (assembly GCA_003152165.1). GTDB lineage: Bacteria > Chloroflexota > Limnocylindria > Limnocylindrales > CSP1-4 > Palsa-1033. The sequence continues at coordinate 20,652 of PLZO01000043.1, read as the reverse complement.
TCTCGAGCCTGAAATTTGGAATGCCCTCCAAGTAGTGGCCCATCTGCCCAATGAGTCGCTCCAATGCGACCTCGGCCAACTTCGGGGTCATCAGATCGGCGACTTCATGAAGGGATGCAAGGTCGGCTTTTGCCGTCGCATCGGTCCAGGGGGTCGATGCCACTACGTCACCGAACTCGCGCAGTGGAGGAAGCGGCCCTTCCGCATGAAACCACTTCGCCGCCCGCTTCAGTGCCGCCGAATCTCCGGCACGCCGAAGCAGGTGCAGCGCCGGTACTGGATTTCGGCCGGCTTGCCCTCTCGAGTTCATGAGCTGGTAGCGACCTAACCTGCCACGAGCTTCGTTCGTCAGATACCAATCGCCAAGAACCTCCGCCCGCAGGAGCGCTGCGGTGAGAGGAGTCTCTACGGGGTCCTCTTGCTGGAAGTGAAGCGATGACACGGTTGGGTCCGCATATTGACCATCGAACTCGAGCCCGAGCCAAGACGAGAGCCCGTAAGCAACGCGTCCCTCGATCTCGTCGAGAACGCCTGGGCGGCTGTAGGCCTGTTGCCGGAAGGCGACATCGTGTCGACCCGTCGCGACGGTAAAAGCCCTGACGTTACGTCGCACGACCTCGCGCAAGGTGTCGCGCACAAGCGAGGAGCCGCGCTCTCGTCGCAGTAGCTTCTCGGCCGCCAAGGTCAGATGCAATGACCGTTCCGCCGCGCCCAGCTCAAACTCGGCCGCGGCTCGGTGTATTCCGACAAGCGCCTGGTCAAGCGGTGTTCCCGTCCCGGGAACGGCTAGGAGGTGGAGTGCGAGATCAGGGCGGCCCGCGTCTCGAAGCGCGATCGAGCCAAGGATGCTCGCGACCAACCTCACATCGGCTTGGATGGTCTCGTCCGCAGCGATGTCCGTAAGCGTCGTTGATGCGATGTCAGCCCCGCTCAGAAGAAGGGTAAATCCCGCCAAGAGTCGTTCTCCGGAAGATGCGGTTCCGGGCAGGGACTCACCTATCCCAGGCCAGCCGGCTTCTGGGGCGAATCGCTGATAGTCAGCGAACCGAGCGTCGAGTAGGAGAGCTAGGCCACGCTCTTGCCTCGTGCGTTCCTCCGCTGCCGGGAACAGCGCCATGCGGGTCGTGTCGAAAATCGCAAGGAGGAATCCGGAAGACCCCGTCGTGTTCACGCAGCCCCCCCAGGCGCTAGCGTAGGGCTGTTCTGGCGTTCGAGGATGGTCTTCCGGACGACGTACGGAATCAATGCGACGAACAATTTCTCCTGGAAATCGCTATCGCCCATGAACTTTTGATAGACGACCTCCATGCCGGTCTTTCTCTTGATCTTCCCGAGGTACCTCGCGTGTACAGGCCCAAGTGTGGACGCATCCACAAAGAGCCAGACGTTGTCCGCGTCCCCGGTTGCAAAACGCTCGATGGCCCGTAGGATCTCCAGAGCTGTCACCGGCGGGACGCTGGGTCCGAGGATCCCGATTACGGCGTTCGAGGAGTCAACCATTCTTAGGCTCCGAGCCGAGAACTCCCCAGTCTTCACAACCTCGGGTGATTCGTCGCGGTAGTCCCAATTGCGGATGACGACGGAGATCTTGAGGCCGTTAAGAAAGGCATTTTCAAGTGCCCGGAGCACGCGGGCCGCAACATCACGCAGGCCCTCGACCTCAGCGCCGCAGCTAATGAAGATCACTAGCTCGAGCACGAACACCCCTTCTCAAGGACGAACAGTCCATCGGGCGATTCAGACGACCCTGAGATGGTAGCGGCAACTTGCATGCCGTCTATCTACTAGCCGCGACGGAGGGGGGTGCAACTCGGTGTCGCTCCCACAACTACCCCGTCAACGCCGGTGGGGGGTAGTAGGTAGGACCGCCCGAAGTTGCCGCCCCGTTCCTCGGCTGGACGTGGCATGCCAGATTCCAGGGCCAGCACTCTTGTCCGCGCAGGAAAAGAAGGCTTCTCTCTTCGAACCGGAAAGGCGGCAGCGCCAAGCGACCGGTCAGGGAGAGGGCCAGATGGCTCGCACAGCGACGGACCGAACAGCCGCAGAACTGCCGCCGTAACCGGTACTAGCCCACGGGCTCACAGGTCCTGATCGCGTCTCAGATTGTCTATCCTCGTCTCAAGGTCCTTCGGCAGGCCGCCTCTCATCGCGATCTGCTCCCCGAACGTGGCCGGAGGCTCGGCCACCGCCTTAGGGACCGACTCTGGCAGTTGGACGGACACTGTCGGTGTCTCGGGGATGGTCGGGATTTCTGGGGCCGTTGGGGTTGATTGCTTGTCGTCAGTCATGCGGGCCTCACAAGAGCCGAGTCGTTGCAAGACGTCTGACGGCCTCCGAGGCAACCGAGGAGGCCCAGACCCTCCTCGCCACGCTCGACCGTGCGGCCCTCCATGACCCTGCGGTCTGGCCGCGCCTCGCCGGGGTCTTCTGCCGGATCCGACCAGCGGGTGACCTGCTGCCGGATCCGACCAGCGGGTGACCTGCTGCCGGTTCGGGCCCGTTACGGCGCCGACCCCGACAGATTCGCCGACCCGGAAACCGCCGCCGGAGGATCGTTGGCCTGGACGATCGGGCTCAATCGCCTTGAGGCCAACACTGATCTCTGGTTCACGCTCGCCGACCTCCTAGCGGCAAAGCTCCTGGGCGACATCACACCGGCGATCCTCGAGGCCTTTCGAGTCGTGCCGATCGGCCGCGCGACGGGGCTCCGGCCGATCCAGTTGCGCGGGTCCGTTCTCGTCGACCCGACGTCCGACGATCTGTTCCGGTTCGCGATCGAGATGCGCGCCCGGATCAAGGCGGATCGCCGCTTGACGGCAACCGAGCGCAAGCGGCTCGACCAGTTCCTGAAGACGCTTGCGAACGGGGGCGCCTACGGGATCTTCGCCGAGGTCCGTCAGCTCGACCCGGTCCCCGGCGGCCGGGTCGTCGATGTCCTTGGCCTCTGGCCCCTGACCGCCCGGGTCGCAACGCCGGAGGAGCCGGGTGCGTTCTGTTTTCCGCCCCTCGCGGCCACGATCACCGGCGGCGCGCGACTCCTTCTCGCGTTGCTCCAGGCCGACGTCGAGGCCCGCGGTGGAACGTACATCGCCTGTGACACTGACTCGCAGCTAATTTGTTCGTCGAAATCTTGCGGCCTGATCGCCTGCGGGGGCGGGGCGGAGCGGCTGGCCGACGGCTCTGAGGCGGTTCGCGCGCTGACGTGGGTGGAGGTCGCCGAGGTGCTTGCCGGTCTCGAGCCGCTCAACCCGTACGCGCCAGGCTCCGTGCCGGCGCTGATCAAGCTCGAGCCGGAGAACGTCGGGCTGGACGACCCAACACGTCCCGACGAGCTCTATGCCCTCGCAATCTCATCCAAGCGATTCAGCCTGTCCAATCGATCCGCCGATGGGTTGGGCCTGCGCAAGGCGTCGGAACACGGCTTGGGCCTATACCGCTCGCCGCTCCCGCGACGCTCGGATGATAGGCCAGCGTGGACGGCGAAGTGGCCCGAGTGGGTCGAGGTCGTGTGGCAGCGTCTGATCGCCGAGGCCGAGGGCCGAGACGCGGGGCCCGAGCCAGCCTGGTTCGACCTGCCGGCGGTCAGCCAGCTTCCCGGTCTCGAGCCCAGCGGTCCTGGCGCCATTCGCGGCGCTCAACAAGGGCCTGCAGTACGAGCGCCAGGTCAAGCCGTTCGGCTTCCTGCTCCTCGGCCACGTCGACCCGCTTGCGGCTCTCCCAGGCGGCTTGGACCAGTCAGTCACCCCAATGGCCCCGTTCACCAGCAAGCCCGAGGAACTGCTGTCGCTCCATGGCGGAACCGGCGCGACGGGCGGCCGATCGCGGTGACGACCCGCCCCGGCGGTGAACGCGGGAAGGTCCGCCTCCAGACGATCGGCGACGTCGTCGCCGCCTACGGTCTGCACCCGGAGACCAAGAGCGGCGACCCACGGGGCGGCCTTGGCCGGCGCGGCTCGATCGGCGTCTTGCCGCGGCTAACCGTTCGAGCCGTTGGCCTCCCTGTTCACATCGGAAAGGAGAGCAACCGGCTCGACGACGTCCAGGACGGGCTCGTGACCGACCCCGACGAGGTCTACGTCGAGTACCACGACGAGCGGCGCGAGTGGGAGGCGGCGCTACCGGCGCTCCGGCGGCTGCGGGACGAGCGGGGGTGGCGGCCTTTGGCGGAGGCGTCGGGGCTGTCCGAGCGAGCGCTGCGGTACGCGCTCAATGGGGGGAAGGTGCCGCACCGGGAGGCACGGACGCGGCTGATGGCGCTCCCCGGTCAGGAGCGGTTGCCGTATCGGGACTGAATGACCTCTTTCTGAGTCCCTTCGAGAAGCCCGCCAAGTTGCCAGAGGCGAAAGGCCATCTCGGCAACGGTGACCAGTGCCAAGCGGGACGCCTCAAGGGTCGGAACCTGCTCGCGACGGATTGCGTCCGTCCCGCCCGCGAACTGCAGGTGGAGCCCCAGCGTCTTACGGAGTTTGCGGTACTTCACGGGCTCCAAGCCTAGGGCTGAGGCGTTCACCCACCCTTGAAGCTCGACGACGCTCTCGCCGAGCCCTTCGATGTAGCGCCGGCCGCGGCCGAGTTCCCTCAGGTCGAAAGGCGAGAGAGGCCCCGGATGCTCACGACCCATCGGTGGGTCCAATCGATAAAGGAGGGCCGAATGAGCGCGAGAAGCTGCGTCGGCGGCCTCGACCGCCTCGCCGGCCGCCAGCGCTCGCTCGCCAAGCGCGAACTGCTCAGCTAGGTCGGGGGCATTGATAAGAGAGGCGATAGCCGTAACGATGCCGGCGCCGGGCTGAAGCGCGCCAAACCTGGTCGATACAGCCGGCAGGACATCAAGGAGGCGACGGGCGCACTGGCAGGCTAACGCAGCCTGCGCCGCGGTGGCTGTTGCTCCGTGATGCATGGCCGTGTTCCTTGTCGCGCGGGTTGTTCGGAGATCTGCGAGCAGCCCAACGTTGAGAGAGCTCCCTGCTTGCGAAGCAGCGTCGATCGCTCGACCCATGAGCCCGTTGTACGTCGGTTCTTGCTTCAGCGACAGGGCCGACCACGTGCCGAGGATCCCAAGAACGGCCTCACACGCCGAATCGGCGGCAATGAGCGAGGTCGAACACGCCGCATCGTCGCCGCGACGGACCAACTCCTCGGCACTCGCCAAGAGACCGAGAGCTGTCAGCCACCGTCGCAAGAGCGCCGCGTCGGCCGCGGGCAGATGTCCAAGTGTCATCAGGGCAGTTTCGCAGACGCAAGGCCGCCAGTAGACTTCGGACACCTAAGCCCTGCTCCGAGGCCGCCTTGGCGGACGACCTGTTGTCGTTGCGCGAGGCGGCGGCTCGCTCCGGGCTGAGTGCCTCGCACCTCCGCCTCCTGGCCAGGAACGGCAGGCTCGTCGCACGCAAGCTCGGGCGCGACTGGTTCACCACCGAGGCCGCCGTCGCCGCGTATTTGGCAGACGAGGCGCTCCGCGCGAACGACCCGCGCAAGCGCCGAAGGGGCACCTAGACAACCGCAATCGCTAGAGCCTACAGTTCCGCGCGACCGCACCGGGAGCGCCGAACTGAGTTCTCGTTGGCCCGCTATCCCCGTCGGGCTCAAGCCGCTCCGTACTGAGGCGCTGGAATGTCGGCGGTGTCCGCTCGCCCAAAGTCGGACCAAGGTAGTCTTTGGTGAGGGGCTCGGGACCTCCGGCCTACTCCTTCTAGGCGAAGCCCCAGGTCAAGATGAGGATCGCGCTGGTCGCCCGTTCATCGGGAAAGCGGGGCAAATCCTCGACTCGCTGCTCATCGAAGCCGGTCTCGTACGCCATAAGGCGTACGTAACGAATACGGTGCTCTGTCACCCGCTCGGGGATCGCGATCCCAAGCCCGACGAGATCGCCGCGTGCGCGCCATACCTCGACGCTCAGGTCGCAGCCGTCACGCCGCGCGTGATCGTCACGCTCGGCCTGATCCCACTCCGGAGGCTCTTAGGAGCGGACCGGCAGGTCGAGCGGGACCATGGTCGGATCTTCTTGCTCGGCGCGGCTTCAGTCGTGCCGACATTTCATCCATCAGCGCTGCATTGGCGCACGGGTCGGCGCGAGGCGGCCGTAGGGGACCTCCGAACGGCAAATTACCTCCTCGATGACGAGATGACCCAGTAGCGCGTGGCCGGTCTCACGCACCGCGTAGACTCGAGGCCGTCGCATCGGGGGAATCACGTTTGATCAACGAGGCTGACACCTGCCGGAAATACGTCGAGCCCCGGCTCGACGCGGCGGGCTGGAATGACCTCCCGCACTCCTACACCGAGCAAGTGACCTTCACCGACGGCCGGATCGTCGTGACGGGAGGCAAGGCTCGCCGACGTCCAGGCAGGCGTGCTGACTATCTCCTTCGGCTGACTCGCGATTTCCCCATCGCGGTCGTCGAGGCGAAGGCGGCCTACAAGTTGCCCGCGGACGGGCTCCAGCAGGCCAAGGACTACGCCCAGATCCTCGACCTCCGATTCGCCTACTCGACTAACGGCTCCGGCATCATCGAGTTCGACTTCTCGACAGGACTCGAGCGGACCCTCGAGGCCTTCCCGAGTCCAACCGACCTCTGGGAACGCTACCGCGGCGCGACGGCATTGGACGACGAGACGAAGGCCGCCCGGGTTCTCTCGCCCGCCTTCCATGACTCGGGTAAGACGCCTCGGTATTACCAACAGGTCGCGATCAACCGGGTCATCCAAGCGATCCTAGCCGGCCAGCCACGGACTCTCCTGACGATGGCGACCGGCACCGGAAAGACGGTCGTGGCGTTCCAGATCTGTTGGAAGCTCTGGTCGGCCGGCTGGAGCCGCGATGGCGAGCGGGCCAAACCGCGGATCCTTTACCTCGCGGACCGGAACATCCTCGTCGACGATCCGAAGGACAGGATCTTCGCGCCGTTTGGCGATGCGCGCTGGAAGATTGAGGACGGGAACGCGATCAAGTCGCGTGAGCTGTATTTCTCCACGTATCAGGCGATCGCCGAGGACGAAGCGCGACCTGGGCTCTATCGCGAATATCCGCGCGACTTCTTCGACCTCGTGATCGTCGACGAGGCCCACCGCGGAAGCGCCCGGGACGAGAGCCGCTGGCGAGACATTCTCGATTGGTTCGCTCCGGCGTTCCAGCTCGGCATGACAGCCACGCCGCTTCGAGAGGAGAACCGCAACACCTACGCTTACTTCGGAGCTCCCGTCTACACCTACAGCCTCCGCCAGGGCATCGACGATGGCTTCCTAGCTCCCTACCGCGTCCATCGCGTCGTCACGACGTACGACGCCGCAGGTTGGCGGCCGACAGCCGGGGAGCTCGACCGGTACGGGCGCGAGATCCCAGACGACGAGTATCAAACTGCAGACTTCGAGCGAGTCATAGCCCTCCGGGCTCGAACCGACGCGATTGCCCAGCACCTTACCGACTACCTGAAGTCGACTGATCGTTTCGCCAAGACGATCGTCTTCTGCGTTGACCAGGAGCACGCGAGCGAGATGCGGGCGGCCCTGAGTAACCTCAACGTGGACATCGTCGCGGAGCAACCCGACTACGTCTGCCGGGTAACCTCGGACGAGGGACTAGTCGGCCGAGCTCATTTGGGACATTTCCAGGAGCTCGAGACGCTCACGCCGACGATCCTGACGACGTCGCAGCTCCTCACGACCGGGGTCGATGCGCCAACCACCAAGAACATCGTGCTCGCGCGGGTTGTGAACTCCATGGTCGAGTTCAAACAGATCATCGGCCGGGGCACCCGGGTACGTGACGACTACGGAAAGCTCTTCTTCACGATCCTCGATTACACAGGCTCAGCCACCCGGGCGTTCGCCGATCCGGACTTCGATGGCGATCCGGTCGCAGTCATTGAGGAGCGAGTCGACGATCAGGGAGTGACGATACCCGGGAGTCTCGCTGAGACCGAAACGAATGCCTCTGTGGCTGATCGGGAAGATTTCGAAGTCGCAGGAACGGCGCTCATCCACGCGACGGCCGAGGAGCCAGGACCACCGCGAAAGTTCTACGTCGACGCCGGCACGGTCGAGATCGTCGCTCACCTCGTCTACGAGCTCGACCCAGAGGGTCGCCAGCTTCGGGTGGTCAAGTTCACCGACTACACCGCCGACCAGGTCCGGACCTTGTTCCCGACAGCCGCCGCACTACGGGATGCTTGGAGGTCCCCAGGAGATCGCGCGACCGTGATCGCTGAGCTGGAGAGACGAGGGATTGACTTCGAGACCCTTGCAACGGCGGCGAATCACCCAGAGGCCGATCCGTTCGACCTGCTCTGTTTTGTCGCATTCAGCTCACCACTACGATCCCGTCGAGAGCGAGCAGACCGCGTACACAGAGACGAGGCCGCATTCTTTGATCAGTTCGGACTGGAGGCGAAAGAGATCCTTAGTGACCTGCTGGAGAAGTACGCTGACCACGGGACGGCTCAATTCCAGATCCCAGACATTCTCAAGGTTCCGCCAATCTCCAATCGCGGGAATGTTCTCGAGATCGCAACTGCCTTCGGCGGATCAGAGCGCCTTCGCGTTGCCGTCGCCGAACTCCAAACGCTCTTGTACGTGAGCTGATGACAAGAGCGATGCGTGAGCCCGCCCGAGCCGCTGACCCCATTACAACTGCCCAGCGTCTCTCAAGCATTGTCAAGGCCGCCCGCGACATCATGCGGAAGGACAAAGGTCTCAATGGCGACCTCGACCGTCTGCCGATGCTCACCTGGATCATGTTTCTCAAATTCCTGACGTCATGGAACGAGTCCGACAGACCGAGACGGAGTTGGATGGTCGTAGGTTTATCCCAGCAGTCGAACCACCGTATCGGTGGCGGGACTGGGCGTCGCCAGACGACGGTATCTCTGGCGAGGCTCTCATTGCGTTTATCAACAACGACCAAGCGACAATGCCCGGCGGCGAGACCGGGCTCGGCCTATTCGCATACCTTCGGCAGCTTCAAGGCGACGACAGCGGTGATCGGCGGGATGTGATCGCGACCGTCTTCCGCGGTGCCGTCAACCGCATGATCAACGGATACCTACTTCGGGACGTTATCAACAAGGTCGACGAGATCCATTTCGCGAGTTCCGAGGAGATTCACACGCTCGGGACGTTGTACGAGTCCATGCTCCGTGAGATGCGCGACGCTGCCGGCGACTCAGGCGAGTTCTACACGCCTCGGCCAGTGGTCCGATTCATGGTCGAGATGTTGGCTCCTAAGATCGGCGAGATCGTTCTGGACCCGGCGTGCGGTACGGGGGGCTTCCTGGTCGAGTCATACCTGCATCTTCTCCCGCAGGCCCAAACGATTGCGGACAGGGTGACGTTAGGTCGCAGCGTTGTGGGTGGGGAGGCTAAGCCGCTCCCTTACCTACTCGCTCAGATGAACCTTCTGTTGCATGGCGTCGAGTTTCCTCAGATCAGCACTGGCAATAGTCTCGCCGTCAAGGTCGCTGAGATTGGCGAAAGGGAGAGAGTTGATGTCATCCTCACGAATCCACCCTTCGGTGGGGAGGAGGAACGTGGAATCTTGGACAACTTTCCGCCAGACCGGCAGACGGCCGAAACAGCCCTTCTATTCCTACAACTCATCATGCGCAAACTCCGGCGGCGCGTGGTCCAAGGCAAGGCGCCAGCGAGGGCGGCGGTAGTCGTGCCCAACGGGATCCTGTTCGCCGGCGGCCCAGCGGCTCGGATCAAGGAAGAGCTACTCACCCGCTTCAATCTTCACACCATCGTCCGCCTGCCCAACGGGGTCTTCTCTCCCTACACCAGTATCAATACGAACCTGCTCTTCTTCGACACCAGTACGCCATCGGAAGAGGTCTGGTACTACGAAGTTGCACTCCCCGATGGTCGGAAGCAGTTCAGCAAGACGAGCCCGATCCAGTCGTCGGACCTGGCTGCCTGCGCCGCGTGGTGGTCATCGCGCGTGGAAGAGCCTCGGGCGTGGAGAGTCCCAGTGGCCGAGCTCCTCGCGAGCGGATGCAATCTTGATGTTCGGAATCCGCAGGCTGCGGGCAGGGCATCGATCAAGGACCCGAGTGCCCTTCTCGAGGAGCTTGCCACGCTCGAAAACCAGATCCTTGAGCAGTTGGGCCTCCTCCGAGAACTTGACGCGGAGACGAGGATCCAGTGAACGCTTGGACGCCGCTCGGGGACGTCCTGGAGCGCGTTGAGCGTGCGGTCGTACCGGTCCCGGGCGAGTCGTACCGACAGGTGGGCGTCCATTGGTGGGGCTTTGGACCTTACGAGCGGGAGCAGGTTGACGGCTCGGACGTTCGGGCGCCGGCTCTATTCCGACTCGCCGATGGCGACGTATTGATCAACAAGATCTGGGCGCGTCACGGCGCTGTAGGTTCAGTTCCTGCCCAGCTAGAGGGCGCCTTCGTCTCGGCTGAGTTTCCGACCCTCGTGTGAGACGGCACCCGGCTCCTTCCTGAATGGGTTGGATGGATCGCCCGTGCCCCTTGGTTTTGGGCGGCATGCGACGCTCAAGCCCGAGGAACGAGCGGCAAGAACCGGGTGACGCCGGAGCGTTTCTTGCAGGTACGCATCCCGTTGCCGGCTATCGAAATACAGCGCGCGTGGATCGGAGTCCTGGATCGGACGTCGACAAGCGTCCAACTTCTAGAGCGCGCCGAAGCGACCGGCATGTCGGCGGCGGAGGAATACCTCGCCGCCAAAGAGTTCGAGATCTGGCCGGACGATGCATTGCTGGGCGCACCAGAACTTGCGGACGTGACGGAATTCCTGGCCCGCGGGCGCCAGTCTGCCCAGGGCCCTTCCGACCATGTCTTGATCAAGACGCAGCACGTCCAGATGGGTCGGTACGTCCCCTCGAGTGCCACGCTCGACCCTGGAGCCGCCTCCCGAGTGCCACCGGCGGCGCTGCTGAAACCCGGAGATGTCCTAGTGGCCTGCTCAGCTGCAGGTTGCCTGGGGCGCGTGGCTCGGTTCGATGACCCGGACGTGATCGCTTCGACCGACACTCATATCGCCATCGCGCGAGCCGATCGAGCACAGGTCACTCCGACCTATTTGTACGCCTACCTCCTGGGCGCACAAGGGCAGTTCCAGCTCCGAAGTCGAGAGCGAGGAGACTGGGCTCGGCAGAAGGTAGGCTTCCGCCTCACCGAACTCAACCTCCGCGATCTCCAGCAAGTTCCGATCCCACTCCCATCCTTGGGAGAGCAGGAGCGCGTTGTGAGACGCCTGGACACAATCAAAGAGCGCTTAGGGGGGCTTGAGAGGCTGTTTGAGCAACGGGCGAAGCTCACCGAGAGCATCGTGGCCGCTTTCATGGGCCGTGTGACTGGCGACCTCCCAGACCTTGGCTAGCGAATCACGCCCGGATCATCCAGTCGATGGTGGCAAGCCCTCGCGTCCCACGTCTGGTTTGAGGCTGAGGCGCACGAGCGTGGCGTTTACCTTTGCGTTGATAGTGCTCGACATAGCAGGCCTGGTAGTCGTCGGTGTAACGCGAGCCCCAAGCCCGGTACACCTTCAGGCGACCCACATCGCAGATGGTACTCAACTGCTCACAAGCTCCGAGACGTCGACAGGCACTCTCTCGCTGCAGTCCTCCGTGACGGAACTCGACGTACTCAATGCTTGGTCTGGGGCGTCGATTGAGATCGGACTTGATGACGCCACATGCGCTGCGCTGGCGACCCACCTCGCCGGCTCCTGCGACAAGGGTCTATCGACAAATGGCCCGCTTCAATTCACATGGTCAGTTGGTACCGCCCTGACAGGAAGTGCAAGCGGCCTGCAGGCCAGCACCTTGACCGAGTACCCGACCTCAGTAGGCGGACGGTATGACGCATGTATCGAAGGCGGACAAACCCCCCTCACCCTGATGCTCGACCCGGCGAAGGCTGGAACCTTGTCGATCGGCAATGGAGAGCAGACGTATTTCACTCGCCGCGTTGGGGGAGCGCCGACCAAGATGATCCAAGTGGTCTCGAAGGGGATCGGAGTACCCGGATGCGGCCCCGGAGAGAGCCCGGTGATAATTGTTCAGGGCGTTGGTTATCCCACCGCAGTAGTCGCCACGGGGGATAACATTTCACTCAAGGGCGCCACAGGAACGATTGAGGCTTCGACTCAGGACTACACCCTGACCTCCGACACTACCCTGGGTCTGGAGTTCACTAGGACGACCTCCTTCGAGTTGTCTTTTCGCCCTGAAGATCCACCACTACAGGTCGTTCCGGACCCTGCGCAAATCTCGGACATCAAGATCGATGGACTCGAGAAGACGCCCACCTTCGGGTCCGCATATCCATTTGCAAATGATGTCCTCGTAGCGGTGCTCGCGGTCCTGATCGCGGTGTTCGGTGTCCAGATCTTGCCTAGGCCAACGTCCTGACCGCGGGTCCGACCGCACGACGGGGCAGATCAAGACGGCTTGACGACCAGTCCTCGCTGGGGGCGGCAACTTCCGGCTGGTCTATCTACTACCCCGTCAACGCCGGCGGGGGGTAAAGGGGTAGCGCCGCGATTGAACACTTCCGTCGCGACGAGACGTCGGACCGTTCTACGGCTTGTGGCTTAGCAGGTACGACACGAAGCCACTGCACACAACGAGCATGAACCGTGCGTCGGCAAGATCCAGCGTCGGTTCATCCATCAGTGCGTGACGGATTCCCTGTGCATCGCTTGTCCAGCCGTAGAGCTTCGAGAGAGCGTCCTTGAATGCTGGGTGCATCTTGCCGGCTCGCTCGAGCACCTTGAGACAGTCGCCAAGGCTCCCTTTGTGCCCTGATACAACCTCGCATGCGGCTTCCACCGCGCTGATCGACTCCTTGATCGAGTTCCTGAAGTCAGGGTTTGTTCGGTCACTCAGGAGGCTAGCCGCCTGGGCGAGGTGGTCTCGGATCGGCCGGTACGGCCCCGCATCACGGTTTGCCTGTTCGATCGCGCTCAGTTCCTCGCTCGTGGCGATCGGGACGATCTGCGAACCGATGAACCGGTAGCCCGCCAGTTCACGATCGAGGATCGCGTTGCAGGCGTTCAGATAAGCCTCCTGCTTCTGCCAGTCCAAGCCCACGCTGGCGACGAACTCCAGCACGTCGTAGACCTCATTCCAAGCCCACTTGAAGAACAGGTCTCGCAGTCCCTTGAACGCTTGGTCAACTGAGAACGTGTCAGCCGGAAGCTTCAGGTGATTGACCCAGACGCTTAGGAGGAGCTCTTGGGCGGTCCCACCACCGAAAGGGTCGTACAGGTGCCGCCAGAACTGGAGATGGAGCACGCTCCACAGCCTGTTGCGCAGGTCATCGTCCATCGAGGCGACCTGAGCCACGGCCCGCGGTTGGTGGAGGCCAAGGCGCTCGGAGAATGAACGGCCGCTCGGCATCAGGCAGCCACCCCCACTGCTGTCGATCTGACGTTCGCTAGGACGGCCATCAGCTCGTCCACTTGGGCGGAGCTGAAGATTCCGTCTGGGCCGGTCGGCGCAAGGTCGGTGAACGGCGACTCGTAGAGCAGTGACGCCTCCATGACACCGTGCTCGGTCAAGTGATCCACGATCAGGTTGACGAACTCGATCTGGTTCGCACTGAAGGTCTTGCCGGCCAGGAATCCCGCGAGCGCCGCCTTGGCGGCCTCCCGGTCGAGCCCGACCATGGAGCGAACGAACAACCCGAGACCTTGGGAGCGTTCCTTGGCGCGGTTGATATCGTCCCTCCCGCCGATGCCGCTCTCGGCCAGCAGCCGCTCCAGGGCCGCGAGGTCGCTCGGCGTCAGAGCCCGGTTCATGCGGAGCTTGCGGACCGCGAAGTCGCCCTCGTGTTCGCGCAGGAACGCCTGCGCCTTGGCGCGGAACTTCTCGAAGCTCTCGCCGACGATGAAGCCGGGCAACTCCACCGCCGTCTCGACACCCATCTGATCCGCGAAGTCAGTGAAGATTGGCTTGCGCTTCCGCTTCTCGATCAGCTTCACGAGGTCCCGCAGTCGTCGCCGCACCGACTCCAGCATCGGCACGGTCACGTCGAGCCACCATTCCTCGGTCTGAACATCCTGGATCAACGCCATCTGGGCGCGGACCATCGGGATGGCTGACTTCTCCTCCAGCAAGCCAGCGATCGCCTTGACCTGATCGCGAAGGCGTTCAAAGGCAGGTTCAGAGCGCAACAGAGCCAACTGGAGGTTGAGGAGGAGCAGATCGAACCGCTTCGCCTCTTCGGCCTCTGCCGCGAGCTCGGACGGCAGCCCGGCAACTTCGTGGGCCAGCTCGATAGCGGCCTCGGTGCTCAGGTGCGTCCACGCTTCGGGCTTGGCGTATGTCTCCACGAGACGTCGCTGAGGTCGCACGAGGAAGTTCTCTGTGTTCATCGCGGCGACTTCTCCGTGGAGAACGGTCACCAGTGCGCGACGGACTTCGGTCTCACTTGTCGGCTCGCCATAGGTGCCAGGCGACTCTCTGAAGGAATCGACCACGGCCTCTGCGGGCAGCCGTTTGTCCAGCTCCCCGACAAGTTCCAGACGCGTGACAAACAGGCGTTTGCCGAGCGAGTCAACGAGCACGCCGTCGGTGGCTTCTGGGTTCTGGCCGAAGAACTCCAGGTTCTGGCAATAGTCGAGGATGGAAAAGAACTGCTTGTCCATGCCTGATCCGAAGAGGTCAGGCGAGAGTCGTGTGCCCCGTCCAACCATCTGCCAGAACTTCGTCTTGGACCGAACCAGCTTCAGGAAGACGAGGTTGACGACCTCCGGGATGTCGATGCCGGTGTCGAGCATGTCCACCGAAACGGCGATGTGCGGTGACTTGGCCGGGTTCGAAAAGTCATCGATCAGGCTCTGGGCGTAGGGCAACCCCGAGTGGATCACCCGCGCGAATGCGCCCTTGAAGTGCGGGTAGTTGACGTCAAACCGCTCGGCGATGAACTCGGCATGTGCCTGGTTCTTGGCGAAGATGATCGACTTGCCGAGCCGATCGCCACCGGCGACTTTCTGGCCCCGGAGCATCAGGTGCGCTAGTGCCTTGTCGACGGTGTCCTTGTTGAAGAGCCACTTGTTGACAGCCTCGGCCTCTACGCGGTCGGGCGTCGTACCGTCGTCGCTCCACTCCAGCGCGTCCCACTGGTCCTTCTCTTCGTCGGATAGCTCCTCATATGTGATCCCCTCGCGCGGGAACTTCAGGGGCACTGACACGGCCTTCGCCGGAACGAGGAAACCATCGCGGACGGCGTCGTCGAGCCCATAGGAGTCAGTAGGCACGCCACGTTCGAGGTCGAAGAGACCATAGGTGTCGAAATCGACCTCGTCCTTCGGTGTCGCGGTCAAACCCACCAGCAGCGAATCGAAGTAGTCGAAGATCGCGCCGTACTTCTGGTACACGGAACGGTGCGCCTCATCGATGACGATGAGGTCGAAGTGCCCCACCCCGAAACGACGCTGCCCGTCTTGCGACTCGTCGATCAAGGTCATCATCGTCGGATACGTCGAGACGAAGACCCGGCCCTCGGTGTACTTCTCGGTGATGAGATTGACGGGCGCCGCATCGGGCAGGTGAGTCTTGAACGCCCCAACCGCCTGGTTCACAAGCGCGACCCGGTCGGCGAGGAAGAGCACGCGTTTGGCCCAGTTGCATCGCATCAGCAATTCGGAGAGCGCGATGACCGTGCGCGTCTTTCCCGCCCCGGTCGCCATCACGAGCAGCGCCTTGCGGTCGCGATCCACCTCGAACGCCTCGCCGATCCGGCGAATGGCTCGCACCTGGTAGTAGCGCTCGACGATCTTCGTCTTGACGGGCGCATCGGCGAGCCGCTTGCGACTCGTCCGACGCTGGATCATGAGTTCCAGCTCCGGCTTCTTCAAGAAGCCCTGGATCGCACGCGGCGGATAGTTGGCGTCGTCCCAGAGCCAGTGGTCGTATCCATTTGAGTAGAAGATCACCGGACGCCGCCCGAACTGCGTCTCCAGGCAGTCGGCGTTATCGGGAGGTCCTCGCCCAGTACCACCTCCACCCGGAGTCGAAGTTTCATGGCGGGGATTTCCTCGACTCAGGGCCAACGACAAGAAGGCATGTTCGGCCGCTTGGCCCGATCGATGCCATCGGCAAGGAGGCGAACCGCTGGGAGGAGCAGTTCTACCTCGGGGCCAATCCGGAGACACAGATCGGGTACGGCGTTGCCGATGGGGAACTCGCCACCTACGCCAAGCGAGTGCGCGAAATGATCGAGCCGTTCGGGGTAAGGGAGATAAGTCGTAAGGCCCGGATATCGGTCGGAACCGTGTCCGCCGTCAAACGCGGTCTTGGGAGGCCGAGCCTCCGAGTTCTGCGGGCGATGGACGCACCACCTGGACGGCGTACCCTGTTAACGCTGTGTTAGACCCGTTTCAGGGGGACAAGACAAGTGGCAGGTAGTGGCTACCTTCTCGGCCAGGGCATCCGTCTCGCTGCGATGATCGTCGGGAACGCCCGCGAATCTCGCAAAGCCTCGCAGCCTCTGCCGGGCGACAACCCAATGAGGCTAACCGCCCAGGATGTCGCGACGGCGGTTGCTGTACAGGACCGCCTCCATGCTGAGCGCCTCGAGGCTCGCCGCGTGTGGGGTGAGCACCCGTTCGTCGTCGGCGGACTCAAGACAGGCAGCACGACTTTCCTGTGCGCCACCTGCAAACGCCAGAACGACGGCATCGTTCACCAGCCGACTTGGGGGACCGATCCTGAGGGCAATCGGAAGCCAGGAGACGTGCGATTCCGCAACGAACTCATGACTCAGGGCGTACCAGAAGCCGAAGCGACTGCTTGGGTCGATGCCTGGAAGGCCGAGGCAGCGCGTCAGAATATCCAAGAGAACTACGAATACTGGCATCTGGCCGACAGCTGGGTCAGCGACCAGAAACGCAATGGGCGGACGCTGACCAGCGTTTCCTAGAGTTAGCTAGCCCTCTTGGCACGAGCAGCTCCGCGGGTTCATGGCCTGCGGCCACCCGCCGCTGGCGGCCCTTGACCGGCTCCCATCACTATGGTGGCGTGGCACATGGGTCCCATGGACGCTCCCGACAAGCGGTTCGGCAATCCGACAGAGTTCGAGACTGAGCTCGCCTCCCAGGACGCGCTCCTCGAGGCGATGTTCGACGACCCCGGACTCGCACGTCTCCGCCGCCGCCATCCGAACCATCCAGCCGTCAGACGACACCAGAGGCTGCTCGAGGGTCGCAACGTATCGTCCGACGAAGATGTCGAGCGAAGAGGCGTTCAGGACCTCGCCCAGGGAATGCTTGACAGGCTTACTTGGGGCCAAGAGCCTGAGGCACGCCCGTTCTGGGCAAGCATAGTCGCTGACCCTAGACAGGCCCGACAGATCGAGCGTCGCATCAGTGACCCAGCTCAGTACGACGACACAACCCTCGAACTCTTCGTATGGGGAGCGCTTCGCTACGCCGGCCTGGCGGCCGAGCTTCAGGAGCGGGATGGCGAGCCGGACAGTCGCCTCGAGGACCTACGAGATACCCGTTGGCTAGAAGTAAAACGCATCCACCTCGACACGCTCCCGAATAGGATTCACAAGGTTCTCCTGAAAGCCAACCGTCAGATCAGCAAAGTCAGTCCGGACAAGGCAGGCACGGTCTACTTGTTCGTTGAGACCGCCGGGGAAGCCGCGGTGTTCGACGATGCCCTGCCGTCCGACGTCGATAGATACGTTGTTGAGATTCGAGGGATTCTTGCAAGCGCCCACCATAAGCGCGTTGGCCAGGTAGTCGTCGGCTGGGACGACTTCATGGTTCTCGGTCACTTCCCGGAACCTGTCTTGTATGCGGTGCGCCGCAGGGCGATCGTCCTTGACCATGCGAATCCTGTCTCGCGTCCTTCGGAGGCAGATTGGCCTGCCGTGTTCGGCTTTTCAGTAACGATGTGGATCCGGCCCAGTACTCCATCTGTCACGCCTCCGTGTGCCACCGCAACGAAGAGCCCCGGGATCAGCCAACTCTTCCAGGACCGGAATAACTGGCCCGGTGGCATCAGGGCCAGTCATGCCCGCCGGGTGCTCGCGTCCCCCGACGGCCGGCTCGCGATCCCACTGCCAGGCGGCGGGATGTCCGTCGTTCTTCTTACCAAGCGCATTGACCTTGCAGATCCGGCTCATCTCATTCTGCTGGTCGGATACGAGCCTGACGGCGGAGAGCTCACGGTGTGCGATGGGTTCCGCCTTCGAGCTAGTGAAGCCGAGTTGGAGGCCTGGCGCCACGACCCATCGTCGGCGTTCGACGCGTTGCTTCGGCGGTTCGCGTTGCCCATATCAATCGGCCCAGGACCCGCGCAGCTCTTCCACCTGCATTGGACGGGACCTGCTGAACCAGTCCTGGCTGTTCACGAGGCGCCTGATCCCCACGTCATCGCAGGCTTCGTCAAGTACTCACCCCCGCTGTGGCATGCAGACTGGGTCTACGCGATAGACGACGCTGCGTACCGCGCAGACAACCACCAATAGAAGCGGTTCTATGCCGCGAGTGTCATTCGCGAACTCCGACCCACGTGGCCGACACTGTTCTCGGCCCGGTGGGGCGTGCCGGGCCAAGGACCAGAATGCTGGAGTGCGCCAAGTGCTGCGCCGACCGAGATCACTGGACGCTCGGCCGTCTGACTCTTGACGCGAAGACTCGCGGCACGGACAGTCGATATGAATCATCCGGACGAAGGATCCAGCATGGCGCGTAAGATTCGACCCGACATTCCTCGATCTGCCACTCGGGTCGCCTGGGTCGACCGTCCGACTAGCGTGCCTTCACCGGAGGAGCCGTGCCTCGGCTGTGGCGAGGAGACTGCCGTGGGCAGCGTCTTCTTCTCCGACCGGCGCACGGTTGGGCACGCGGATGACCGACGGACCTACCTCTGCTCGCTCTGCGACTCGCGCATTCGCTCGTCGCGGCGCGGCAAGCCGTTGACTGACGAGGAAGTCCGCAACATCGTCGAGAACGGCTCAGCGATCGCCACGGCATGGAGGCCGTAGCCATACGACGAGTGACATTCCGGAACGCCGAGCCAGGCGTCGGCAACGTTCCATCCGACCGCTTCGAGGAGAAGGATGGGAGTCGGAGGCGACGGAGGACCGTCATGGGCAGGATCACGTCGCGGTACTTGCCGCGGACGTAGAGGTCGCGGAGCACGCCGTCCGCGATGCCCCAGATATAGTTCGCGATTCAGATGAGCCGCTACTCGTCCATTTCCCCTGCCTAGCATTCACCGAGACTAGCGCCTCGGCCGTCGGACTGGGAGCTAGGAGATCGACGGGCGAGCGGAGCGAGTTAGTAGGGTCCGTCCCACCCATGTGGGCCGGCATGACCGGCGGGATACTCACAGCTCGCGGGACCATCGCCGATCCAGCTGCCATCGACCGTCCCGCGGCATACGGTGGGATCGGCCGCGATCTCGGCCTCGGCCTCGGTCCGGAGCGCCTTGATGGCCAGGTATCGTTCGCCGAGTTCGCGCATCTGTGGACCGACCACTGGGTCGGCCCACACTCGGGCATTAGCCTCGGCGAAGTCGGCGCGCTGTGCCTCCCGCTCGGCTGGGGACATGGCAGCGATGGCTGCCATTAACTCCTCCTGCTCTTCGAGGCTGGCGAGTTCGGCAAGAGCTTCGGCTTGTCCGTCAAACGGACCGGCCAGGGTGGGCTCTGGGTGTTGTGACGCATCCACAACGAAATAGCCCGGGCCGCGCTTGCCGTCGTTCCGCAGGCGCAGGGTCGCGCGGGTGTATCCGCCGGTCGGTCGTCCTGGGTCTTCATCTTCTGAAGTTGCGTCCGGCGGCAACGGGATCGTCCCCCTCCTTACCAACTCGTCGTAGATCAGCTCCGCGGTGATCTCGCCCGTCGCGCGGGCCGCTGACTCGTTTTCGTATCCGTTCTGGATGCTCGGCCAGCCAGGCGCACCGGGTTTCGGGGGGTCCGAGCCTGCGGGCCAGGTGAGCTCGGCGAGCACGTCGGTCAGCTCAATCGGCTCGTGGTTGACGGCACCATCGCCGGTCCAAGCGATCTCCCAGGACCAGAGCCCCCCACGTGCGGGCTGAGTTTGGCGGACGGAAACGACGAACCACTTCGGCCAGTCCACACGGCGTGGCACCGGGGCGGCGTCTAGTCGGGCCCATTCGATCCCGCGTTTGATCGCGTCACGGTAGGCCTCTTTGGCGACGATCTCGCCCGAAATGCGAGCTTCCATGGGGTGTTTGTATCCCTTAGCGCCGCGAAGCCGGGTCCAGACCCCATGCCGGTCTTTGGCAGCGACCTCGTAAAACCACAACCCATACGCTCCGTCGGGCTGAGTGAGGGACACGCTGATTTGGTCCTTCCATTCCGGAGGCTTCCGGTCGAACAAGCCCATCGCGCGAATCTCCTGGCCTGCGTGCATGCGACGCACCCGGGGCTTAGGGGATCGTACATCGGCGGGCCGGCACTTCTGACCTCCCCCGCATCCGATACGGGCGGAGGCTGAAGCTGACACGCTTCTAGTCATCCGAGATCTCATGTTGCGAAAGTTCACGTGTTCAGCGAAGCCGCTTGCTCTTTACCCCGTCAACGCCGGCGGGGGGTAGTAGATAAGGGCTTCCGAAGTAGCCGCCCCGCATTCGACTGACCCCCGGTTCGTGCATCCGCTACGCTCCGTCCTTGGTAGTCAAGCTGGCGAGGGCGTCTTGATCTG
>PLZO01000047.1 GCA_003152165.1 Chloroflexota bacterium | reverse complement strand
CGGCATGCAGGAAGACGATCGCGAAGAGGGCTACGACCGCAGCGCTGATGGCGTGGCGCATGGACGTGATGCTAGGCGTGTCTGGTCCCGCCCGCGGGCGCCTCGGTGCTGGCCCCACGGTGGCACAAGCGCGGGCCTACCTCGAAGACCTACCACGGCTACTGAGGTCGGCGATCGGGCGACGAGTCGTTCGGCCCTGCCGTCAAGTACGTCGTGTATCGCGTCGAAACAGGATCATCGCCGCCGCGGCAAAAGCTAGAGCCCGATCTCGGACGGGAGGGGACGCACCCGGCAACCGGGGGGGCGACACTCACGAAGTTCGCCGTATCCATTTCGCTGCCCGAAGCCTAGAGTCCGCCGATCGGTGGCATTGGACCCAAAGGTCCACCAGCGTCGCGCCCCAACACGGTCGCCGATCCGACGTGCTGGGCCAATGGCGAGACCGACCCGCATGGAGCATCTGGAGGGGGGCTCCGTACCCGCCGCCGACGAGTTCGATCCGGTCCGGGATCTCCTTGAGGGCGGGCGGGGCACCGCCGTTGCGCTCAAATCCGAACAGGCTCAGTCTCCCGCGAGCTCGCGGCCGGGTCGAGCTCCCGGAACCGTGGCGAAGACAGGAGCTTGCGTAGCAGCTCCGCGAGTTGCTCGCGCTCCTCAGAGTCGAGGGCCCCGAGGAGTCGGTGCTCGTTGTCGAGGTGATCGACGACGGCGGCGTCAACGAGCTCGCGGCCGCGATCGGTCAGCGCCACGAGGCGGCCGCGCCGGTCGGCGGGATCGGGCTGGCGCTCAACGAGGCCCATCGCCTCGAGGCGATCGAGGCGGTTCGTCATGGCGCCCGACGAGAGGATGACCGCGTTGAACAAGCTGGTCGGGTTCATGCGGTAGGGCGGGCCGGCCCGGCGCAGAGCGGCCAAGACGAGGTATTCGCCGAACGAGATCCCGTAGGGCGCGAAGACCCGGGCGAAGCTCACGCCCTGGAGGAGCGACAGCCGCGTGATCCGCTGCAGGGTATGGGTTGGCGACGCGTCGAGGTCGGGTCGCTCCCGATTCCACTGATCGACGATCCGATCGATCTCATCCATGGCGGCAGTATATCTCAACATCAAGACTCTTGACATGGTGTCTTTCTGTGGAGTATCTTCATGTCGAGACAACGTGATAAGAGCGTTGGCCCCTGCACCCAAAAAGGAGCCCGGATCATGCAGTACGCACAGCTCGGCGAACGCGGCCCCCGCGTGTCACGGATCGCATTCGGCAACTGGTCGGCCGGGGGCGACTGGGGTCGCGTCGACCGTGACGCGGCCATCGCTGCGACTCGGAAGGCCCTTGATCTCGGGATCAACCTGTTCGACACGGCGCATGCCTACGGCTTCGGCGCCGCGGAGCAACTCCTGGGGGAGGCGCTTCAGCCCGAGATCCGGTCGGCTCGCGAGTCGCTCGTCATCGCCACGAAGGGTGGCCTTCGCAACGAAGGCGGCCTGACTGTCCGCGACAGCAGCCCGGTCGGTCTGCGCCGCGACCTCGAAGCCAGCCTGCGCGCCCTCGGTACGGACTACGTCGATATCTACCAAGTCCACTGGCCGGACCCGGCCACCCCGATCGAGACCACTGCGGAGACGCTCGACGAGTTCGTCCGCGAAGGCCTCGTCCGCTCCGTGGGCGTGTCGAACTACGACGCCCGGCAGATGACCACGTTCCAGCGCGTTCGTCCCATCGACACCCTCCAGCCGCCGTATCACCTCTTCCGCCGCGCCATCGAGGCGACCATCCTCCCGTTTGCTCGGGAGCATGGCATCGGCGTCCTCGTCTATGGACCGCTGGCTCATGGCCTGCTCAGTGGCCGGATGACCGAGGACACGACGTTCGCGGCCGACGACTGGCGCTCGAAGAGCGACTTGTTCGTTGGCGAGACGTTCCGGCGGAACCTCGCTGTCGTGCGCGACCTCAGCCAATTCGCGGCCCGCCGCAACGCGACGGTCGCTCAGCTGGCGATCGCGTGGACGCTGGCCAACCCGGGCGTGGACGTCGCGATCGTCGGGGCCCGGAGCCCGGAGCAGATCCGTCAGACCGCCCCGGGCGCCGACCTCCGGCTGTCGCCGGAGGACACCGCTCAGATCGAGTTGATGTTGCGCGCTGAGGTTGCCGTCGGCGGCCCAGCGCCCGAAGCGATGCCGAGGAGCTAGTTCGATGAATGACAAGCGCCCGTCCCAGCACGGCCCCAATTGGGCCCCGAGCCATTTCCGCATTCAAACTCGGCGTACCTCAGCGCCTGGTGCGCCCAAGATCGCCATCCTCGGCACTGGCAAGATGGGTTCCGCCATCGCGGCCCGCCTGTCCGCTGCCGGCGTTGAGGTCGTGCTCTGGAACAGGACACGATCACGAGCCGAGGCCCTGGGCCTTGGCACGGTCGCCGATACTCCGGCCGCCGCGGCACGGGGCGCCGACATCGTCGTCAGCAGCCTGACCGGGCCGGAAGCCGTCCTGGCTGCATACCTCGGACCGGATGGCGCGTTGAGCGCGGAGGAAGGCAAGCATTTCGTGGAGATGAGCACCGCCGGGCCGGACCTCGTGTCGAACCTGGCGGAGCACGTCAGGGCGGCCAGCGGCACCCTCGTCGACGCGCCGATCATGGGCGCCCCGCCAGCGGTCCGGGCGGGCGAGGCCACGATCCTGGCGGGTGGCGCCGATGAGGACGTTGCCGCGGCGAACCCGGTACTGAGCGTGCTCGGAACCGTGCGCCACGTCGGACCACTGGGCAGCGCCGCGCGGCTCAAGCTCGTGGCGAACAGCATGCTCGCCGACGTCATCCTGGCGGCGGCTGAGCTCCAGGTCGCAGGCGAGGGCGCGGGCCTCGACCCGGACGATGTCTTCTGGGTCCTGGCGCGGGTCGTTCCCTCGCTCGAGGCGAGGCGAGCCGGCCTTCTCGAGGATCGCCACACGCCGCCGCTCTTCGCCCTGCGCGACCTGCGAAAGGACGTCGACCTGGCGCTGGCCGTCTTCGGCAGGTCGGCCGCACAAACGCCGCTCACCCGTTCGTCGAGCGAACTGGTCAGCGCGGCGGCCGCGGAGACCCCCGACCTCGATATCAGCGGCGTCGTGCTGCCGTACCGGCATGTCGGGCGGTCGCGCATCACTTGGCCTCCTGTCGCATCTGTAGCGGCGACCGCTACGTGATCGCAAGCGACCGCTGGGGGCTGGCCCGCGACCTGGAAGACGTTCGGGCTGGGAGCGAGCGATGACCTCGCCGGTCCTCGGACGTTCGATCGCCCGCCGCCTGGCCGGCACCCCAGCAGATGCACCCGGCACGTGGGCGATCTTCGGGCTCGCGTCGGTCGGCACCTTCATGACGACCCTCGGCGCGTCTATTGACCGTCGAGCCGGCCCTTGCGACGTTCGAGCGAGCCCACGACCTGGGCGACGTTGCCCATTCTTGGAACACGACGAAGCGGGTGCCCCCGGCCGTTTCTAGAAGACGCCCCCCGGCTGGACGTCGGCAGGGAGGAAGCCGAGCGTCTCCTCGTAGAAGCGGCGGGCACGATCGAGATCGGCCGCAGGCACCGGACTCCGTGGCGAGTTGAACAGGGTGACGGTACTGCCCCGCGATGGGGAAGAGGATCCTGGCCCGGATGAAGAAGATCCGGCCGTCGCCCCGTGCAAGACCGTTGCCGACGATGCTGACGTTAATTGGATTACGGGCTCCAGAAGCCACTCACGCCATCGGCGATAGGCCGGCTGTCCGTATCGTCCGCCGGTACGGCGACGAGGCGCGTGCGTCCGCTCGCGTCGACGAGCGGCAGGAGGATCGAGGCGCTGTCCGGGGACCACAGCCGATCGCTCAGGGCGTATTGATCGAAGTACGGCAGGAGCGCACTCACGAAGTCGCTGGCCAGTTGGACGACACGTTCGGACCGGACGATGCCAGTCGACACGTCGACGAAGGCGAGGCGCACCTCTGCGCCGGGCGGCGGAGTTGCTGCAGCCTGCGGAAACGCCAGTGCGGTATCACGGAGGATGGGGCCCAGGTCAGCCGTCTGGCCCCCGGGCGACGGGAGCCGCAGGGCCGCGATCGTGCGCCCATCGGGGGCCCAGAAGAACCCGATCACCGAGCCATCGAGCAGCGTCCTGACGGATCCGGAGCGGGCGTCGATGAGCCGGAGTGGTCCGACCGGGAACCCGGGCACGCCGTCGACAGGCTTGACGGCAGCGATGGACGCGAGCATGTCACTGGTCGGGTCGAACGCGAACGCGGTGGCGCCGAACACGGCCAGATCGTGCTCGCTTGCCCCACCGCGGGAGGCGACGACGATCTCGCCGGCCAGACCCACCTCGGAGCGGACATAGGCGAGGTACTGACCGTCGCGGCTTACGCTCGCCGTGCGGAAGTCGCCCGTCCCAGCGACGGCTGGTGCGATCGCGGCGCCGTCAACGTAGACCTCCCCGACGAACCCGCTGGCCCCGCTGCCGACGTGTAGCAGCAATCGATCCGCGCCTACCCAGTCGAAGTACAGCGGAGCGCCGCGACGGATGATCGCGCCCGGGCCGCTGCCGTCGAGCGGTGCGCTGCCGTCGGCGGGCGCGATCCGCAGCGAGAGCCCGACTGGCTCGGACGCCAGAAACGCGAGCTTCCGACTGTCCGGCGCCCAGTACAGGTAGAACGGGGGTTGATCCGAGCTCCGATAGATAACGATCGGATGGCCGTTGCCGACCGGGCCGCCGCGCCGCACAGGAAAAACGTAAAGCGACGTGCCGTCTGAGGCGGAGCCGATCGCGGCGATGCGCGAGCCATCAGGCGCCCAGGCCGGGGACCCGAACACGACTCCGGGCACGGCGTAGGAGACCACCGAGCCGCCGCTCTCGTTCATCGTGGTGAGGGCCCCACTGTCGTCCACGGCCGCGATCAACGCAGGTCCGGAGGCTCCCGACGGCGTGGCCGACGAGGCGTTCGGCGTGGCTGCCTGCAAGACGGACGCAGCGCCCGATGGTGAGGGTGCGATCACTCCCGAACTGCCCTGCCTCGTCGTGAACCCGGCGGCCAAGACGGCGATCAGCGCGACCAGGACGCCGACCAGCGTGACCGTGAGTACGATCCGGAGACGCCTCCCGGAGCCACCAGCCGCGTCCTGAGGCGCCGGCTCGTGCTCCTGGGTGGTTCGAGGCTCAGCCATCGCACGTACGATACGAGACCGGCTCGTCCGGCGGATCTCGCGGATCTAGCTCATTCAAGCTTCAGGACTAGTCGATGTTGGCTTACTACCAACATCAGCAACTTTGGTTCCGAGCTCGAACAAGGCCGGCAATGCAGCGTCGAGACCGAGCTCGATCGGGTCATTCGTCAGCTCTTGAATCGTCTTCGAGGGCCACTGGTCGTCCCTCTAGCGGACCGCCCGACTCGACCTACACTGCGACGATGAGCAACCCGAATGCCGCCGCTCCCGCAACCGCCGCTCCAGTCCTCCGCGCTTTGCGCCGGACGCGTCAGGTCCGCCAATTCACCGACGAGCCCGTGACCGAGACCGATCTCAGTGCAATCCTCGAGGTCGCGCGTTGGACTGGCAGCTCGATCAACCGCCAGCCGTGGACGTTCATCGTCGTGCGCCAGCGAGGCGACCTCCGCCAACTAGCCGAGCTCGCCCCGAGCGCCAAGCACGTTGCCGGGGCCGCAGTTGCGATCGCCATCGCGATGAGCGGCGACAACTCCGAATGGGACGCCTACGACGAGGGACGGGTCGCGGAGCGGATCCTCGTCGCCGCATGCGCGCTGGGCCTCGCTGCAGGGATCGGCTGGGCGATCGAATCCAGGCGTCACGCGGTCGCCCAGTTCCTGGGACTCACGTCGCCGGCCTTTGTGCGGACGATCATCTCGCTGGGCCACCCGACTGAGGCAGCGCGGCAGCCGAAGGCGGAGCCCGGGGCCGCCAGGCGACCGCTCGATGATCTTGTGCGGGACCTCTGAGGCGGGCAATCGGGATCGGGAAAGGGTCGCCATGACGAGTCGAGAGGCGGCTCCCTTTGCGGGCTTCTCCGCTGATGCATTCCAGTTTCTGATTGACCTCGCGCTCAACAACGACCGTTCGTGGTTCCAGTCCCGAAAGCTCGAGTACGAGCGGCTCTGGAAAGACCCGCTCGAGGCCCTGTGCGTCGCACTCGAAGCCCAGTTGACCGCCCGGGCAATCTCGCTTTCTTCCGACCCGACTCGCTCGCCGTTCCGGATCTACCGCGATGTCCGCTTCTCGAGGGACAAGTCGCCCTACAAGACATTCGTCAGTGCCAGCTTTCCGTGGACCGGCGCGGGCGGCGGCGTCGGTGGCTATCTCCGGCTCCAGCCGGGAGCGTGTTACGTCGGTGGCGGAATGTGGCGACCGGCGCCGGCCCGACTCGCCGCCTGGCGGGCGGCCGTGGTCGGCGATCGCGCGCGAGTGCACGCTGTCCTCGACGCGCCCGCGTTTCGATCAATCTTCGGTGCCCTTGATGGTGAGCGCCTGAAGCGGGCCCCGGCCGGCTTCGCGACGGACGACCCAGACATCGAGCTGCTGAAGCTCAAGGACGTAACGTTCGGGACGCCTCTGTCTGACTCGGCGGCCGGTTCCGTCGATCTCCCCACGACCGTGGCCGACACATTGGCGTTGGCGGCATCATTGCTGGGGCTGCTCGCAGCGCTCCCAGGCAACGATGCGCCCGTTGGCTGGCTCCGCGGCTGACGCCGGGTTGCTACGTCATCGCGCGCCGGGCGGCTGGGGACCGCGTCCGGTGGTAGCCTCGTCCCGTGGCCCTCCTCCTGCTGAAACTCCTTCTAACGCCCGTCTTCATTGGCGGCGCCAGCCTCGGAGCGCGACGCTGGGGCCCGGCCTTCGGGGGCTGGATCATCTCGCTCCCGCTCACGTCCGGTCCGGTCGCGCTTTTCCTAGCGCTTGATCGGGGACCGGCCTTCGCCGCCGCCGCGGCTGAGGCATCGCTGGCCGGCTGCGTCGCGATCGCTGCCTACGGCGTCGTCTACGCTCGCACCGCCGGTCGCCATGGGTGGCCGGTCGCCTTAGCCGCGGGTCTGGCTGGCTGGCTTCTTGTCGCCCTCGCCGTGCAGCCGATCCTGCACTGGCCGGTTCTGGCCCTGTTCGCGCTGGTCGCACTCGTGATTTTCCTGGCGGTGGAGCTCATGCCCGCGAGTGCCTCAAAGGCCAAGGTAACGACGTGGAGTCGGTGGGACGTGCCCCTGCGCATGGCCGTGGCGACGTCGGTCGTGATCGTGGTGACAGCGGCGGCACCGATCCTCGGCGCCGGCACCAGCGGCCTGCTCGCGATGCTGCCGGTCATGAGCACGATCCTGGCGGTCTTCGCGCATCGGGCCGGAGGCACCGCGCACGGCATCGCGATCCAGCGCGGGATCCTGTCGGGTCTCTTTGGGACCGCAGCCTTTCTTGCCGTCGTCGCTGGCTCGATTGAACACATTGGCGTTGGCGCTTCCTTCGGGATCGCGCTCGTTACGGTCATCGTGATCCAGTCGGTGGTCCTGCTGGTGCTGCGGGGCCGGTCGAGCGCAGAGGCTGGCGGGCTCGCAGCCCCCGCCGGCGCCTCCGTCGGTCCGACTCCCTCGTAGGGGCTCCGGTCGCGCGAATCAGCCAAGCGATGAGCGCCTCCGGAACTCCCCGTGGCCCGAGATCGATGCCGTGGACTCAGCCACCGGCGCCCCATCCGAGCTGGCTGACCGATGGCGGTGGGATGCTGCCATGCATCGCTCCGCCGCGTCACCGTCCGCACCTCGAGCCGGAGCGGCGCATCGTGCCGATCGCGGCTGATCGGCCAAGTTGGAAAGAAGGTGAATCACGTGGAGCAGATCAAGATCGTGGGCTTCGCCGGCAGCCTCCGGTACGCCTCGTTCAACCGGGGCCTGATCCGGGCCGCGGCCGAGACGGCGCCCTCGGGGATCACCATCGAGGTGATCGACCTGGCCGACATCCCCCTCTACAACCAGGACGTCGAGGACGCCGGTGAGCCTGCCTCGGTGACGGCCTTCAAGCGGGCGCTTGCGGCCGCCGACGCGCTGCTGGTGGCCACCCCCGAATACAACCACGGCATCCCCGGCGTGCTCAAGAACGCCTTCGACTGGGCCTCGCGTCCGCGGGCGACGAGCCCGCTTCGGGACAAGCCGATCGCGATCATGGGAGCCAGCCCAGGACGTGGCTCGACGGCGCGCGCCCAGGCGCAGCTGCGCGAGGCGGCCGTCTTCACGGGCGCTTGTGTCATGCCACTACCGGAGTTGCTGGTCGGGAGTGCCGCGGCTCATTTCAGCAATGACGGCAATCTCACCGACCCCGTGTTGCGTACGTCGGTCGTCGAGCTGGTCGAAGCCCTCCGTGAGTGGACCCTCCGGCTGCGTTTGCATGCGGCCGCATGAGCTGACCACCTGGTGGCGTCCGCCAAGCGTTCGTGCACCGCGATCAGGACGAACGACGGTGGACGGGGCAACATTGTCGGTGACCAGCACGGAGGGCGCGCCTCGGGCGGCCACGAGCACTGGGGCGCGAGACCCGCACCGAAGAGTCCAGCCAATCGAGGGACGAGATGGTCACCGGCGACATCTTGCGCGACGAGCTGCTCGCGCTCATCGATGGGCACGGTGCCCACCAACCGTTCGAGGCCGCCGTGGCGGACTTCCCGGACGACGCCATCAACCGGCTGCCACCAAACGTCCCCTACACGCCCTGGCACCTGCTCGAGCATATCCGGATCACCCAGGCGGACCTCCTCGACTACATCCGGAGCCGGGCGTATCTCGCGCCGAGCTGGCCGGAGGCGTATTGGCCGGCGCGCGACGCCACGGCGACGCCCAGGCAGTTCGCGCTGACGGTCGAGGAGTTCAGGTCCGACCGCAGCGCACTCCACGAACTCGTGGCCGATCCCGCCACCGACCTGCTTTCGACGATCCCGAACACCCCGGGGCACACGATCCTCCGCGAGGTGCGCCTGGTCGGCGACCACAACGCCTACCACACCGGCGAGTTCGCGATCCTGCGTCAAGTCATGGGGACCTGGCCGCCCGGCCGGGACGAGTAGCACGTGAGGTGTGGTTCCTGCCCGTCGCCCGAGCCGACACTACGGAAGCGTCGTGTTAGGGCGCGCCTTCGCATCAACAAGAGGGAGTTGGCGCGGTCCGAGCGTCGGTTGGGCCAGCCAGCACGAGTACCACTCAGGCGCCGCCGATGATCCGACGGGTGAACAGGATCGCGCTCGTGGCTGTGGTCGTCCTGGTGGCCGCTTGTGCCCCAGCTCGTGCACCCTCGACCGTGCCGAGTCCGTCTGCGAGCCTGGGCGGGCAGGCGAGCCCCTCCGCTTCCATGTGCCCCGGTCACTCGTCGGCGCCCTTCTCAGCGACCTCGCCCAGCCCGAGCCCATCAGCATCTCCTTCGACGAGCGCATTGGCCAGCCCGGCATCCGCGCCTGAACGCTCGTATCCGCCGACGCCCCTTCCTTCGGTCGGCTTGTCGGCTCCTTTGGTCTCGCATGGCTCACGGACCCACCCGGTGATCGCCATCAACATCGACGACGGCTTCTCGACCAGCGCCGTGCTAGCGGACCTGGCCATCCTGGAGCGCGAGCACGTCAATGCCACCTGGTTTCCGATTGGCCACGTGGTGGCCTCCGCCCCGCACACCTGGCGCACGGTGGCTGCCGCCGGCTTCCCGATCGCCAACCACACCTACGACCACGCCATCCTGACGAAGTACACCTACGCTCAGGTTCTCGCCGACATCGAGAAAGACAACGCGGTGGTGAGCAAGGTCATCGGTGAAGCCCTGGTCCCGTTCGTCCGTCCGAACGGCGGTTCCTGGAATGGCACGATCCTGGCCGCAGCGGCTGCGGCCGGGGAGCGAGCGGTGGTGCTGTGGGACGCGACCACGGGCGACACCGCCCCGTTGCCAGGACGGACCAACGTGGACCTACTGGTGCGCAATGCCACGAAGGGTACGGACGGCAGCATCATCCTGATGCATGCCAACTTGCCGTATACCCAGCAGGCCCTGCCCACGATCATCGCCTACTACCGGGAGCGAGGCTTCACGTTCGTCACCCTGGGCCAGATGTTCGGCGTGCCTGGCCCGGTGCCGTTCCCGCCTGGGGTCGCCACCCTCAGTCCGGCTTCCTCTCCGACGCCTCCGCCAGCCCTGGCGCCGACTCCGTCGCCAGGGATCGGGGCCGCGTGCAGTGGGTGAGCGCAGTCACCGAGTTCGATCGTCCTCCCGCTCGGGTTCGACGGTCCGGGCATGGCACGGTTTCACCTCGCGCGCTCGTTGGGGACCAGCTCGCACGAGGACGACAACCTGAGCGACCTGGACGCGACGCCGTCGTCGGCCGGTCCCAGCAGCGCTCCGGCGCTATCGGTCGATCATCTGTCAAAGCGATTCGGCGACCGCATCGCCTTCGACGATGTCTCCTTCGAGGTGGGACAAGGTGAGGTGTTCGGGTTTCTCGGCCCGAACGGTGCTGGGAAGACAACGACCGTGCGGACGCTCGGCACGCTCATTGCACCAACCTCAGGCTCGGCGAGGGTCGCGGGCATCCCGCTCACGCCCGAGAACAGCGTAGAGATCCGCCGGCGGATCTCGATCATGCCCGAGTCGCCGGGCCTGTATCTCAGACTGAGCGTGATCGAGAACCTCGAATGTTTCGCCGACCTGTACGAGGTGCCCGACGCGAGCGATCGCATTGGACACTCCCTGCAGGCGGTCAATCTGGCCGACCGGGCCCACGACACGTGCGGCGCCCTGTCGAAGGGTCTCCGCCAGCGGGTCGCTCTGGCGAGGGCGCTGCTCAGTGACCCGCAGGTGTTGTTCCTCGACGAGCCGACGTCCGGCCTCGATCCAGTCGCTACCCGCGACGTCCACGAACTGCTCGTCGGGCTCCGCCAGCGCGGCGTGACGATATTCCTCACCACCCATCGCCTCGAGGAGGCCGAACGCCTCTGCGACCGGGTCGCGATCTTGAGCACGACCCTCCGGATGATCGGCCGGCCCGACGAGCTCCGCGAACAGCTGTTCGCCAGAACGCTCACCGTGCGGACCCTCGTGCCGCTGCCCGAGCCCGGCGGCGTCTTTGCCGACCTTCCGGCGGTCGATGGCTGGCGCCAAGACGGCCCCGCGACCTACGTCCTGGACGTGGCCGAAGCCGCGGTCGCCGCCCCAGCGGTGACCCGCGCGCTCGTGGCGGCCGAGGCCGACGTGCTGTCGATCAGCGAGTCGCACCACTCGCTCGAGGACGTCTACCTCGAGCTGATCGACGAGGACAGGGAAGTGGGACCGCGATGAGCTTGAGCTGGCGACGCATTCGGGCCATCGCCCGAAAGGAACTCCGAGAGTACCGCCGTAGCGGGTCCATCGTCGCGACGATGGCGATCTTCCCGCTCATCTTCCTCATCCAACCGATCGCTGTCCTCTTTGTCGCACCCTCCTCGTCCGCGATCTCGCTGGCGCACTACCACCTGCTGCTATACATGCTCGCGATCCCGGCCCTCGTGCCGGCCTACCTCGCCGCCTACTCAGTGGTCGGCGAGCGCCAGCAGGGCACTCTGGAGCCGCTGCTGACGACGCCGATTCTGCGCGAGGAGTTTCTGATGGGCAAGGCCCTGGCGGCGCTGGTTCCGTCGGTTGCGATCGCGTATGCGGTATACGCGCTCTTCCTCGCCTGCGTCGTGCTGTTCGCACAGCCCGCGGTCGCGTCGGCGATTGTCCGAGCCCCGGACATCCTTGCCCAGGTGGTCTTCACGCCGCTCCTCGCATGCTGGTCGATCTGGGTCGGCACGGCGATCTCCACCCGGTCAAGTGACGTCCGCGTCGCCCAGCAGCTCGGTCTCCTTGCGAGTCTTCCGGCGGTCGTGATGACATCGCTCATCGCGTTCGACGTGATCCCCGCGACGCTCGGCCTCGCGCTCGGCCTTGGGGCCGTCCTGCTGGTCCTCGACGGAAGTGGCTGGCGGATCGTGTCGGCGATGTTCGACCGCGAACGGCTCATTACCGGTACCGGGTGATGCTCGGGCTGCTGGGCGGCCCTGTCGTCGTCGGGGCGGATTGATTGACGGCCGGGCGCTGAGCAGATATAGTTGCATCTGCAACTACGGACG
>PLZO01000056.1 GCA_003152165.1 Chloroflexota bacterium | reverse complement strand
CGGGTTTGCGCTTCTCGAGATAGCTGGCGAATTCGCGCTCCAGGGTGCCCCGCACCTTCTGGCCGTCGTTGCCCAACGAGCGCAGGGCCTTGTCGACCTCCCTGGGCAGGAGCGACGGTGGCAGCGGTTCCTTCTTGCGGCGCAGCGCGCGACCGACCCCGCGGGCAACCTTCAGCGGACCACCGACCACGAGGAAGCCGGCGCCTGCTGCGAGGCCGGCCGCCCTCGCTGGGCTGCGCCGTACCTTGGCCTTGATGTCGACGGCTGCTCGACCGGCGGCCTCGAGGCGGGCGAGCTCGCCGGAGAACGCCGCGCGAGCCGCTACGACTTCGGCCCGAGCGGCCTCTGCTTCCGTACCCACTCGATCGTCTCCTTCGTTGTCTCCACTGTGAGTCGAGGATAGAACCGGTTCTTGAGGGCTTCGAGGTCAATCCCCCGCCGATACGTGTCGATGCCGACGAGGGTCGGCCAGAGTGCCAGGGCCAGAGCGAGCCCAAGGGCGACCGCCACCGCAGGGCTGTAGTCGATCGCAACGAGCGCTCCGATGAGCAGGCCGAGAATCGCCAGGCCAATGGCCGCCCCTAGCGTGCCTCCGCCACCAAGACGCCGGACGAAGCCGGCGAGGATCCCCAGGATCGCCCCGATGAGGGCGCCGATCGCGAGTCCGACGACGAGCGGGCGCGGACCCGGATCGACCGACGGAACGACGCTGGCGCCGAGCGAGGTGAAGGCACGGTGGGGCAGGTCGAGCACCAGGAGGACTGCGACGATGATCCCGATGACCAGCGCCGCGAGCAGTCGCCCGGCAATCCGCTGGCTGGGTACGTACAGGGCCGCGAAGACGAGCACGATCGCGCCACCGATCGTCAGCTCGGCGCCCAGCAGCACGCCCCAGCCGATCGAGCCGAACAGCCATTCGCCGACGAACAGGGTCAGGCCAAGCGGCAGGAGCATGCCCGCGAACAGCAGCAGTCCGAACGCAATGCCGGCCAGGATGCCGACCCGCTTGCCCTCCGACAGGATCTCGCCGAACTCCGCCCGGGCGAGCGAGACATGGGCGCGGCCAACCCGGACGGCGGCCGCCACGGTGGCCGAAACCTGCTCTCGGAGGCCCGTCGGAGCAGGACGCGCAGTGCGCGGATCGGGACTCGGGTCGTTCGGCGGGGGCTTGGGATCGTCCAGGATCGAGTCTCCAGGCAGAATAGCTTGGGCGCCCTGATGATAGCGCGCCGGCGTCCGCCCCACTCCTGGCTGAGCGTCCGATGCTGCGCTACGCTCAAGACGTGGACGGAGCACACTCGAAACGACGCAGCCTCAGATCGGCCGAAATCCTCGCCGTTGGTGCCGAGTTGACCGTCGGCGACACCCGCGATACGAACAGCGGCGAGATCGCCCGGAGCCTGACCGAGGCGGGGGCAACCGTCGCCCGGATCAACGTGCTGCCGGATCGACTGCGGGTTGTGGCCGGCGCCTTTCGGGCCGCACTTCGTCGCGCGGACCTCGTCGTCTCGACCGGCGGGCTCGGCCCCACCCCGGACGACCTGACCCGCGAGGCGATCGCCCTAGTGGTCCGCGAAACACCCCAGGTGGATCCCGCCCTCGAAACCTGGCTGCGCCAGCTGTGGACCCGGCGCGGCCTGACCTTTCCGGAGATCAACCGTAAGCAGGCCTGGCTCATCCCGAGCGCGACGCCCTTGCCAAATCCGAACGGCACTGCGCCAGGCTGGTGGATCGACCGACCCGACGGCCGGGTCGCGGTCCTACTGCCCGGGCCGCCCCGCGAGATGCGCCCGATGTGGACCGAGCATGTCCTGCCCCGCCTGCGCGAGCGCGGCCTGGGGCGCGGCCTCCTCAGCCGGACCCTGCGCCTGTCCGGGATTGGCGAGTCGCAGGTGGCCGACGTGCTCGGAGACCAGCTCCTTCGGCGGACCAACCCCGAGATCGCGACCTACGCCCGCGCCGACGCTGTAGACATCCGGATTTCGGCAGTCGGCCCGGCTTCCGCGGCGCGCGCGGCCCGCCGTGGCCCGGGCCGCAGCGCGACACAGCTCCTCGACGAGACGGAGGCGCTGGTCCTCGCTCGCCTGGGCGCCTACGTCTGGGCGCGCGGCAGCACGACCTGGGCCGAGGCCATCGCAACCGAGCTCGACCGACTGGGATGGTCTCTGGCAATCCGCGAGACCGGCACAGACGGCGCACTCGGCAGGCTCCTCGGCGGGATGCCCCGCTTGCGCCGTCTCGAGTATCTCCCTGGGGGCCGAACGACGGGCGGCGAGATCGAGGCCGAGGCCCGGGCGACCGCCTCGCTCTCGAGAGCGGAGGTCGGCCTGGCGGTCGATGCCCGCCCCCGCCGGGACGACACCCTGATCACGATCGCGATCGCGACGCCGACTGGTGTCCAGCGCGAACGCCACCTCGGCTTCCTGGGGGGTGTCCAGGGTCGGTCGCGGGCGGCCCTGCTCGCCTCCGCCACGCTCCTGCGACGTCTTCGCGCGATTGAGCGGGCCGGGCCCGCCGACTGAATCCCTAGGCTCGTGCCCGATTGGCGAGACGGTCCGGGGCGAGGATCACGATCTCGTCCCGCTCGAACCGGATGATCCCCTCGCCACCAAGCTCGGCGAGGGCCTAGTTCACGCTCTGGCGCGACGAATTGACCATCCCGGCGAGGTCACCTTGAGTCAATCGGCCGTCAATCCGGACGGCACCGGGCGGGACGCCGCCAACAGGGCTCAGCCTGCGGCCGTGCTCATTCGAGAGGGCGACGAGGACATCGGCCACCCGGCCGGGCACATCCAGGAAGTGCAGCGCCTCCACCCATCCGGTCAGGCGCCGGAGCTCACTGGCCAGGACCGCCAGGAGCACCTCGCGGGCACAGGCATGGGCCCCGATCAGCTCCATCGATGCCGGGCGGGGCACGATGATGATCTCGGTCGGCTCGAGGGCTACAGCCGTCGTCGATTGAGGTCTCCAATCGAGGAGGGCAAGTTCGCCGAAGAACGCTTGCCGGCGCAGCGTGGCCAGGATGGCCTCGTCGCCGCTGGGCGACGGAAGGACGAGCTTGACCATGCCGCCGCCAATCACATGCAGCGCATCACCGGGTCCGCCCTGGTGGAAGATCACCTCGGCGGCCCGATGGCGACGGGTTCGCATCGTGACCGTCATGTCCGTCAGGTCGACGGGGTCGAAGCCCTCAAACAGGCGCAGCGAAGCAAGAACCTGGATCGTGCGCCGACGCGCGATCACCGCTTATTGGTACAGCTCGTGGACCCGTGACATCTGGTCTCATCGCGGAGTCAGGAGATCGACAGGACTGGCGCTTCATTGCGGGCGGCAGCCACGCTGATGCGCGCGGCGACCTGCCGGGCGACCTCGACCAGGGCCCGGGCGGCGGGACCCGGTTCGCGCTGGGCCACGGCGGGGATCCCCACGTCGGCACCCTGCCTGACGGTCACGTCGAGCGGAATCGAGCCGAGGTAGTCGATCCCGTGCTCCCGGGCGAAACGCTCCCCACCGCCGCGACCGAAGATCTCGGTCACCTCACCGCAATGGCCGCACACGAAGGCGCCCATGTTCTCGAGGATCCCGGTGACCGGTACGTTCATCCGGCGGAGCATCGCCAGGGCCTTGGTCACATCGAGCAGGGCGACTTCCTGGGGCGTCGTCACCAGGACGGCGCCCGAGATCGGCACCGCCTGGGCGAGGGTCAGCTGGGCGTCCGAGGTGCCCGGCGGGAGGTCGACCACGAGGTAGTCGAGATCGCCCCACTCCACGTCGCGCAGGAACTGCTGGATCGCCCCACCGATGAGCGGGCCGCGCCACACGACCGGCTGACCCTCGGGCACGAAGAACTGGATCGAGATGACCTTGACGCCGTGGCGCTCGAGAGGGGTGATCTTATTGTTCGGGCTGGCCTTCGGTTGACCCTCGATGCCCATCATCAAGGGGATATTCGGACCGGTGATGTCGGCATCGAGCAGGCCAACCGACGCACCCGCCTGGGCCAGCGCGACAGCCAGGTTCACGCTCACCGTGCTCTTGCCCACGCCGCCCTTGCCGGAGACCACCGCAATGATGTTCTTGACCCCCGGCAGGAGCTGCTGGGCCTGGGCCGGATTCGCTCGGCGGACCATCGCCCCCCAGGTGATCTCGATCGTTTCGGCACCGATCGCCCGGAGCGCCGACCGGGCGTTGCCCTCGATCTCGTCCTTGAGTGGGCAGGCCGGCGTGGTCAGCTCGATCGTGAACGCGACCCGGCCTCCGTCAACCACAACGTCCTTGACCATGTTCAGGGTTTCGATGTCACGTCCGAGCTCCGGTTCCTGGACGGTTCGGAGCGCCGCGTGAATCGCATCCTCGGTGAGTACGGTCATGAGCTGGATTCCTCGGGCGCGGGTTGACGGTTGACGGTTCTGACAGGTTTCGTGTCGCAATCGTAGCGCCGCCTCGGGCAACCCGCGGTGAGCCATGTGGGTGAGCGCGGACTCGCGCCGCCGATCCGTACGACGATCACGAGGATAGCCGACGATTCTCGCAGTGAGTGCTGCTCGCCGGTGCGAAGAACGCACGTTCAATGCGTCCTTGACACCCCTTTCGGCGCGGCCCTATCCTGCGGCCATCGAAGGCGTTCGCGAGCTGCGCCGAGGCGCCGACGATATGCGCTCGCCTCCCCCAGCCAGGGGAATGGTCGAACCCCATGCCGCAGGAGTTCGTAGAGCCCGTGTCCGAAATCGATGTCCGACTCGTCGATGTGGTCAAGCGCTTCGGCGACAGCAATGCCGTGGACCACATCAGCCTCGATGTCAAGGACGGTGAGTTCTTCTCGCTGCTCGGCCCGTCAGGCTGCGGCAAGACCACCACCCTCCGGATGATCGGCGGGTTCGAACAGCCGACCAGCGGCCTGATCGAGCTGCAGGGTCAGGACGTCACGTGGCTGCCCTCCTACAAGCGCAACGTGAACACGGTCTTCCAGAGCTACGCCCTGTTTCCCCACCTCACGATCGAGGAAAACGTCGCCTTCGGCCTGCGCCGCAAGAAGGTCAAGGACGCCGAGGTGAAGTCGCGGGTGACCGATATGCTGAAGCTGGTCGAGCTGCCCGGCTTCGAGCGGCGCAAGCCGAATCAGATCTCCGGGGGCCAGGCCCAGCGCGTGGCGCTAGCCCGGGCCCTGATCAACCGGCCGGCAGTCCTCCTTCTCGACGAACCGCTGGGCGCGCTCGACCTCAAGCTGCGCAAGCAGATGCAGGTCGAGCTGAAGCGGATCCAGCGGGAGGTCGGCATCACGTTCCTCTACGTGACCCACGATCAGGAGGAGGCGATGACGATGTCGGATCGGATCGCCGTGATGAACAACGGCCAGTACGAGCAGCTGGGTGATCCCGAGAGCCTCTACGAGCGGCCCCAGACCCGCTTCGTCGCCAGCTTTCTGGGCGTGAGCAACCTGCTCGCCGGAACGGTCGACGGCAGTGCCGACTCGTTCGCCCTGATCAAGCTGGCCGACGACACCCGGCTGCGGGTGCCCGCCGGGCTGGTTGATGGCAACACCCAGATCGAGGTCGGCATCCGACCCGAGAAAGTCCGCATGAACCGGGCCGACGACCCGATCCCGGCCGCTGCAAACCAGCTCGAAGGGGTCGTCAGCGACGTTTCCTACCTCGGCGTCAGCACCCAGTACATCGTGGCCTCGAGGGGCGGCATCCCGATGACCGTCTACGAGCAGAACGTCGAGCGGACGAACCACGGCTCGCTCTATCACCAGGGTGACCAGGTCCGCCTATCGTGGCTCCCTGAGCACACATTCGTCGTCCGCGGCAGTGCGCCCGCGGCAGGGTCGGTTGAATGACGAGCCCGAACTCGTGACACAGCCCCCCGAAGGAGATCGATGAGCACCACCGACCAGGAACCTGTTCTGCCGCTGATCAGCCGGCGTCGCTTCCTGCAGGGCACGGCCCTCGCCGGTGTCGGCGCGTTTCTGGCCGCCTGCAGCAGCGGCGGCGCCACCGCCGTCCCGGGGGGCCCGAGTGTCAACCCGAGCAGTGCCGCGATCCCGACCCTGCCGCCGCCCACCCCGACGGAGTCCGTCGCGCCTACGCCGAAGGTGATCACCGGTCCGCTCCACTGGGCCCAATGGCCGGCCTACATCGACCTGACCGGCACGGCCGCCACGAACCTGAAATACAGCCCCGGCTCGTCGCCGACCCTCGAGCAGTTCAAAGCCAAGTACAAGGTCGATGTCGACTACGAAGAGAAGATCGAGGACAACAACACGTTCTACGCCACGATCCAACCCGAGCTGGTTGCCGGTGCGCCGACCGGTTGGGACCTGATCGTCATCACCGACTGGCTGGCGGCCAAGGTCATCACGAAGGGCTGGGCTGAGCAGATCGACCACACCAACGTCCCGAACTGCGTGGCGAACCTCCGCGATCCGCTCAAGGGTCAGGTCTGGGATCCCAATAACGACTATCACTACCCGTGGCAATCGGGCATGACCGGCATGGGCTACGACAAGACCTCGCTGGCCTCGGCCAAGATCGCCCCACCGGTCAGTCTGGCCGACCTGTGGAAGATCGATCCGAAGAAGATGTCATTCCTGTCCGAGTCGCGCGACACATTCGGCCTGGGCCTGCTCAAGCTGGGCAAGAGTGCGGATCCGCAGCAGACCACCGCGGACGACCTGCAGGCAGTCCACGACGCCATCAAGCCGCTCGTGCCGGGCGGCCTGACCTTCACCGGGAACGAGTATCTGCAGAACTTTGCCGCCAAGAAGACCTGGGCGGCGATGGTCTGGTCGGGCGATCTGGCGTCGTCAGGTTCGGCCGATCAAGTGTTCGTCTTTCCCACCGAGGGGACGATGCTGTGGACCGACAACATGCTCATTCCCAAGGGTGCCGTGAACATCTACACGGCCGAGTTGATGATGAACTTCGTGTACGACCCGGCGATCGCCGGCCAGATAGCCAACTTTGTCTACTACGTCTCGCCGGTGAAGGGCGCTGACGTGGTCGTCAAGTCGCTGAACGCCTCGGCGCCCCTCGCTCCCGCCCTGTTCGACCTGCTCTTCCCGCCCGCCGACGTGATCGCCAAGCAGCACAACTTCCAGTTCCTGTCGGACGCCCTCGAGACGACGCTCAACAACCTCTATCTCGACCTAGCGGGCGGCTGAGCCAGCGATCCCCTGGCAGGATCCGCCGATGACCGGCCCCAGCCCGCCCCTCCGCCGCGGACGAACCGGTCCGTCCGTTCGTCAGCGCGTTGGCAAGGCCACGCCCTATCTCCTGCTCGCCCCCGGGATCCTGTGGCTCATGGTGTTCTTCATCCTGCCATCGGTCCAGATGTTCCTGACGTCGGTCTCGACGGGCTCGCTCGACAACGGCTTCAAGCTGACCTGGTCGGGGGCCGCCTACGTTACTTCCCTCACGAAGTTCGGCCCGCAGTTCGAGAATTCCCTGATCTACGGTGGAACGGCCACCCTGCTGACCTTCGTGATCGGCTTTCCGGTCGCCTACACCATCGCCTTCCGGGGCGGCCGCTGGAAGAACTTCCTGCTGTTCATGGTGATCGCCCCGTTCTTCACCAGCTTCCTCATCCGGACGATCAGCTGGAAGGTCCTCCTCCTCGACGACGGCCCGGTGCTGAGCTTCCTGCGCGCCCTGCACGTGCTGCCGGCCGACGCCTCGGTCATCGGAACGCCGATCGCGGTGATCGCGGGAATCACCTACAACTTCCTGCCGTTCATGATCCTGCCGCTGTACGTGGCGCTCGAGAAGATCGACCCGAGTCTCATCGAGGCCGCCAACGACCTGTATGCCAGCCGCTGGGGCGCCTTCCGGCGGGTGACCATCCCGCTCGCCCTGCCGGGCATCTTCGCGGGCACGATCCTGACCTTCATCCCGGCTCTCGGTGATTACGTCAACGCGATCCTGCTGGGCAGCCCCCAGACCCAGATGATCGGGAACGTGATCCAGAGCCGCTTCCTGCTCCTGGGCGACTATCCGGTTGCGGCCGCCCTGTCATTCATCCTGATGGCCGCGATCCTGGTCGCCGTTTCGATCTATGCCCGGGCGCTGGGCACCGAGCAGTTGACGGGCTAGACCAGATGACCGCCCTCAGCCAGCCCGTCGCGGACGTCCCGGTCAAGGCCGCCTCACGCCGGCCTCCACGCCGGATCTTCCACACGATCGACCACTGGGCGCTGCCCGGCTTCACCCTCCTAGCGATTGGCTACCTGCTGATCCCGATCGTCGTGATGATCATCTTCAGCTTCAACGACTACCAGGGCAAGTTCAACTTCGTGTGGCACGGCTTCACGCTCCAGGGCTGGCTCCATCCGTTCGACTGGCCGGGCCTGCCCGACGCGATCAAGACCAGCCTGCTGATCGCGGTCCTGTCGACGGTCGGCTCGACCATCCTGGGTACGTTCATCGGCCTGGCCCTGACCCGTTACAACTTCCGTGGCCGGGGCGCCATCAACGGCCTGATCTTCCTGCCCATGGCGACGCCCGAGATCGTGATGGGCTCCAGCCTGCTGACCCTGTTCGTCAACTCGGGCCTGCAAGGTGGAATGCTCAACGGGATCGTGCCCAAAGGGGTCCTCTTCCCCCTCGGCTTCACGACGATCCTGATCGCCCACATCATGTTCAACATCAGCTATGTCGTGGTGACCGTAAAGGCCCGGATCGCCGGCTTCGACCGGCGTCTCGAAGAGGCCGCGATGGACCTCGGCGCCGACGAGCTGACGACCTTCTGGAAGGTGACGTTCCCACTTATCTTCCCTGGCGTCCTGGCCGCCGGCCTGCTGGCCTTCTCCCTGTCGATCGACGATTTCATCATCACCAGCTTCGTGTCGGGGACGACCAACACATTCCCGATCTGGGTCTATAGCGTCATCAAGAACGCTCTGCCGGTGCAGATCAACGTGGTCGGCTCGATGGTCTTCCTCGGCGCCGTCCTGATCGTGGGCCTCTCGAACATTCGGCAGGCCCGAGCGAACCGCTAGGCCGACGTCGGCGACGCACTGCCCGACCGGCACACGGAGGCACCCCCTGATGGTCGATACCAGGCTCGAGCCAACGCCAGCGCCATCCTCCGGACCGGGCTCCAAGTCCGGTACGGCGCAGGCCTGGCCCGATTTCTCGGTCATCCCGCCTGTCTGGAGCCGGATCACAAACATCTCGGTGGAGCGAGGCGAGGGCAGCTGGCTGATCACCCCCGACGGCGATCGCTACCTCGATTACAGCTCGGGGATCGGCGTCACCAATACGGGCCATGCTCATCCCCGGGTGGCCGCGGCAATTGCGGCCCAGGCCGTGAAGCTGCTCCATGGCCAGCAGAACATCGTCTACCACGAACCCGGCTTGCGCCTCCACGAGCGGCTCCGCCACGTACTGCCCGGCGACGACTGGTCCGCCTTCCTGTCGAACAGTGGGGCCGAGGCGATCGAAGCCGCGGTTAAGCTTGCCCGGATCGCGACTGGCCGGCCAGTGATCATCGGCTTCCGTGGCGGTTACCACGGGCGCACCGCCCAGACGATGGCCCTGACCACCGCCAAGGACGTCTACCGCGGCCACTTCGAGCCGCTGCCAGGCTCCGTCTATCACACGGCCTATCCGTATTGCTACCGGGCACCCGGTGGCAGC
This sequence comes from Chloroflexota bacterium, assembly GCA_003152165.1. Taxonomy (GTDB): domain Bacteria; phylum Chloroflexota; class Limnocylindria; order Limnocylindrales; family CSP1-4; genus Palsa-1033. The sequence continues at coordinate 19,452 of PLZO01000056.1, read as the reverse complement.
CACGATCCGGCCGCCTGTACCTGCGACTGGGAAGCCCAGCTTGACCTGACCTTCCACCAGCTCATCTACCCGGAGCATGTTGCGGCGATCATCGTCGAACCGATCCTGGGCGAGGGCGGCTATATCGTGCCACCGCCAGGCTTCCTGCCCCGTCTGCGCGAGATCACGCGGCAGCACGGCATCCTCCTGATCGCCGACGAAGTCCAGACGGGCTATGGCCGGACCGGCCGTTTCTTCGCCGTGGAACACTGGGCCGTCGAACCGGACATCCTGGTGATGGCCAAGGGGATCGCCTCCGGCCTGCCCTTGAGCGGTTTGCTGGCGAAGCGCAAGCTGATCGAGAAGTGGCCGCCGGGCAGCCACGGCGGCACCTATGGCGGCAACGTCGTGAGCTGCGCGGCGGCGAATGCGACGCTCGATGTGATCGAGGACGAGCAACTCGTCGAGAATGCGGCGGTGCGTGGAATGCAGTTTCTGGCGGGATTGCGGGATCTTGCCACGCGCTATCCATCGATCGGCGACGTACGTGGGCTGGGCCTGATGCTCGCCCTCGAGTTCATCCGACCGGGCGAGGGCGATGGCCGCGTTCCTGATCCGAACCTCACGAAGCGACTCCTGGCCGAGGCGCTGGAGCGCAAGCTGATCATCCTGTCGGCAGGCACGTACGCCAACGTGGCCCGGATCATCCCGCCCCTGGTCACGAGCGCGGCCGAAGTGGACCTGGCGCTGTCGATCCTCGACGACAGCCTGGCCGCTGCGGGGGCGTAAGCCTGCCGCCGGGCTCGGCGCGCCCAGACCTGCGCCACGCCGAGAATCTTCAGTCGGACGCCAGCACCCTGGCCAGGATCGTGTCGTGGAGGAGACCGTTCGTCGCCAGGAGCGTGCCGGAGTCGATCAAGCGCCGGCCGGCAAAGTCCGTGACCCGGCCGCCGGACTCCTCGACCAGGACGAGGGGGGCTGCCACGTCCCAGGCCGAGAGGTCCACCTCGATCACGGCCTCTGCAGCACCTTCGGCGAGCAGCGCATAGCCCCAGAAGTCACCGAAGCCACGATCCCGCCAGACCTCGCCGAGCAGCGACCGGAAGCCCGGCGCCCGCGCGGACGTTTCGATGTCATGGGCGGAGCCGTACAGCACCTGGGCGTCGGCCAGCGCAGAGATACCCGAGACGTGGATCGCCCGGGGGGCCTCGCTCCGGACCGCGCCGACAGCCCACGCTCCCCCGCCCCGCCGTGCGTACCAACGCTCCCTGAGGGCAGGCGCAGAGACGATCCCGAGTTGCAGCTCGCCGTCGACCTCAAGGGCCAGAAGCGTTCCGAACAGGGGAACCCCGCGGATGAAGTTGTGGGTCCCATCGATCGGGTCGATGTACCAGCGGCAGCGGGCCGTGCTGGCCTCCGAGCCGTACTCCTCGCCAACCAGGCCGTGATCCGGATAGGCTGCCCGGATCTGCTCGCGGATGAGCCGTTCGATCGCCTGGTCGGCGATCGTCACGAACGAGCGGTCCGGCTTGGTCATGATCTCGAGGTCCCGCCGGAAGTGATCCAGAGCTACGGCATCGGCGGCATCGCAGGCGGCCTGTCCAAACCGCAGCCAGGCCTCGAGCTCCGCGGCCGAGGCACGGGCGCGCTCCGCGCTCCAGGCGGGACCGCTGGCGACAGCAGCGGCGATCGCCGGGGCAAATCGCGCCTCGCGGGCCTCGCTCACGACCGGATCCGCGTGCCAAACGGGTCGAAGAGCGGCTCGGCCGCGACCTCGAAGCCGACCCATTCGCCGAAGACCTCGATCTCGCCGCGGGCTCCGATCGCCGCCTGATCGGGCGGAAGGTAGGCATACGCGATCGAGCGTTCGACCGCGAAGCCGTAGCCGCCGCTCGTCACCCGTCCGACCACCGATTCGTCGATGCGGACTGGCTCGTTGCCCAGGCAGACCGAACGAGGATCGTCGAGGACCAGGCAGCGCAGGCGCTTGCGTGGACCGGCTGCCTTCGCCCTGATCAGGGCATCCCGCCCGATGAACTCGCGCGCACCACCGTCCGGTCGATCGAGGCGGACGGCAAAGCCGAGGCCGGCCTCGTAGGGCGTCTCGTCCGGGGTGATGTCACTCGACCAGACGCGGTAGCCCTTCTCCAGGCGCAGGGCGTCGATCGCCCTGTAGCCGCAGGCGGTCAGCCCATGCTCAGCCCCGGCAGCCCATAGCGTGTCCCACAACGTCGCCCCATATTCGCTAGGCGGATAAAGCTCCCAGCCGAGCTCGCCGACGTAGGTGACCCGCAGGGCCAGGACGGGCACATTGCCGACGGTGATCCGGCGTGCCGTCAGGTAGGGAAAGCTGGCATCGGAGACGTCGTCCCGGGACAGCGGGGCGAGGATCGCCCGGGCATTCGGTCCCCACAGGCCGAAGCAGGACAGTGCCGAAGTCAGGTCGCTGAGCAGGACCCGCCCGTGGGCGAGCTCGTCGTCGTCGAGCTGCTTGCGGATCCAGCCCAGGTCGTGGTTACCGACGGCAGTGCCTGTCACGATCAGGAAGCGTTCGGCGGCCAGGCGGGTGACGGTAAAGTCGGTCTCGATGCCGCCGCGCCGATTGAGCATCTGCGTATACACGATCGACCCGACCTCGCGGTCGATGTCATTCGCGCACAACCTGTCGAGGAAGGCCGCCGCGCCCGGCCCGGCGACCTCGATCTTGGCGAAGCTGGACTCATCGAACAGGCCGGCCGTCGCCCGGGTCGCGAGCGCCTCGGCCCCAATCGCCGGCGACCAGTTCTCTCCGGCCCAGCCCCGCGGCCGCCAGTCGTCCCGGCCGGCCGCCGCGTTGCTCGCGAACCAGTTCGGGCGCTCCCAGCCTGACTTCTCGCCGAAGACCGCGCCGAGCTCGGCCAGCCGGCCGTAGGCCGACGAAAGGCGCAGCGGCCGGGCGCTCTGGCGCTCCTCGTTGGGGTAGTGGATGTCGTAATACTGAGCGTAGACCTCCACCGTCCGAGCCAGGGTGTAGGCCTGCGACCGGTACTGTGCCCCGAAACGCCGAATGTCCATCTTCCAGAGGTCCAGCTCGGGCTCGCCGTCGACAATCCAGCTGGCCATCTGTTTGCCGATCCCACCGGCCCCGGCGATCCCGTGGGCGCAGAAGCCGGCAGCGACGAAGAAACCGCGGACCTCGCTCTCGCCCAGGATGAACTCGTTGTCCGGGGTGAAGGCTTCCGGACCGTTGATCATCCGGTTGATCCCGGCATCGGCAATCGGTGGCACGCGCTGGACGGCGCCGTCCATGATCTCGGCGAAGCGCGGCCAGTCCGGCGCGAGGAGCTTGCCGTTGAAGTCAGCCGGCACCCCGTCGAGCGACCAGGGTGCCGGGTGCCGCTCGTAGCCGCCCATGCACAGCCCGCCGACCTCTTCGCGGAAGTAGCACAGGTGGTCCGGGTCGCGCATCGTGGGCAGACTGGCCGTCACGCCTTCGATCCGCTCGGTGAACAGGTACTCGTGGGCCATCGGGATGATCGGCACGCTGACCCCGGCCAGGCGGCCGATCTCCGGCGAGAACATGCCGCCGGCGTTCACCACGACATCGGTCCGGATCGTCCGCCGCTCACCACCTCGCTCGACTTGGACACCGGTCACCCGGCCGTCGGCAACATCGACGGCAATGACCCGGGTCCCCGTTTCGATCCGTGCCCCGCGCGCTCGGGCCCCGGCCGCCAGAGCATATGCGAGGCCCGCGGGATCGAGCCAGCCATCGGTCGGCAGGAAGACCGCGCCGAGTACGCCGTCGAGCGACATCAGGGGAAACAGGTCGCGGGCCTCGGCCGGCCCGATCAGCTCGAGCGGAAGGCCGAAGGTCTTGGCCCAGCCGGCCTGGCGGGTGAGCTCCTCGAGCCGGGCGGGGGTCGAGGCGAGGCGGAGCGAGCCTACCTCGTGCCAGGAAGGATCGGTGCCCGTCTCGGCCTTAAGGCGCCGATAGAGGGCAACGCTGTCCATCATCATCCGGGTGAGGGTGACGCTCGAGCGGAGCTGCCCCACGAGGCCCGCCGAATGGAACGTCGAGCCGGACGTGAGCTCGGCCCGTTCAACCAGGAGGACGTCCCGCCAGCCACGCTCGGTGAGGTGATAGGCGATGCTCGTGCCGCCCACCCCACCGCCGATGATCACCGCCTGGGCCTGGTCCATCCGGGCGCGCTCCTCGTCTGCGTCGTGCTGCCAATTGGGGGCGCCGGGCGCCCTGCTGGCTAGGGTATCGGCTGGCGCTGGCGGCGTCCCGCCATTTCCGGCCGGCGGCACAATACGACGGATGCCAGCGCAGATCCCAGCCGGGCCAACGATCGACGAGGTGATCGCCGCGATCCCGGCCTGGCGGGACCACTCGATCCGGGTCGAGCCGATCGGTGGCGGGCTGACGAACCGGAACTACCGGGTCGACGTCGATGCCGTGCCGCACTTCGTACGGATCCCCGGTCTCGCAACTAAGCTCCTTGCGATCGATCGCTCGAACGAGCTGCACAACACCCGGGCAGCCGCGAGTGCCGGCGTAGGTCCGCGGGTGCTCTTGCACCTCACCCCGTGGGACGTGATGGTGCTGGAATGGCTGCCCGGCCGGACGATGTCGAACGGAGCGTTCGCGGCGGCGGACGGCCCTGCCCGCATCGCCCGTGTCCTCAAGCGGCTCCACGCTGGACCACCCTTCCAGCTCGACTTCAACATGTTCCGGCTGACCGAGTTCTACCTGGACGTCGCGGCCGGCCACGACGTCCAGATCCCGCCTGATTTTCGCGCTGTTCTGCCGGCGATCGCCCGGATCGAGCAGGCGCTGGCGATTCGACCTCTCCCCAGCGTGCCCTGCCACAACGACCTCCTGGCTGAGAACTACCTCGACGACGGGAACGAGTTGTGGATCGTCGACTACGAGTACAGCGGCAATAACGACCCGACCTTCGAGCTGGGTAACACCTGCCAGGAGCTTGGCTTCGACGACGCCCGGGCGGCCGAGCTGTGCGCTGCCTACTTCGGGCTGGCCGACTCCGCCCTGGTCGCCCGGATGCACCTCCAGATGATCATCTCGGACGTCGGCTGGACGCTGTGGGCAGCGATCCAGGCCCGAATCTCGACGATCGAATTCGACTTCTGGGGCTGGGCCGAGGAACGCTGGGCGCGCGCCTCGGCCAAACTCGATGGACCGGGTTTCGGGGATTGGCTGGCCGCGGTTGCCGAGCCGTCCGGGCGCGACCGGCTCTAGCCGCGCATTCGGGCGCCGGTTGGGTCCACCAGGACATCGGCGGCCACGACCGCCGGGATCCGCTCCCCGAACACGTCCACCTCAAGGCCCGTTCCGTCGACCAACGCCGCGGGCAGGTAGGTGGTCCCGATGGTCCGCGCCACCGTTGGACCATAGGCCACGCTCCGCAGCCGCCCGGCCACGACACCGTCGAGCCTGACGGCCTCGCCGCCGTAGACCGGGACGTAGTCAGGCCCGCCGATCAGGAGCGTGGCGAGCCGCCTCGCCGGCCCGGAAGGCTCGAGCTCGGCGCGAGCCCGGAGCGCCTCGCGCCCGATGAACGACCCCTTGTCGAAACGGACGAACGCCCCCAGGCCGGCCTCGAACGGCGTCTCGAGCATCGTCAGGTCGGTCCCGAAATAGCGATAACCCTTCTCCAGACGGAGGCTGTCGAGTGCCCGGTAGCCGAATGGCTCCAGGCGCTCGACCGATCCCGCCTCGACCAGGCGATCCCAGACGTGGGTCGCCCAGGCCGGCGCCACGTACAGCTCCCAGCCGAGCTCGCCGGCATAGCTGATCCGGGCTGCCAGGCAAGGAGCCCCGGCGACCCGGACCTGGGCTGCCCGGCGGATCGGAATTGCCACATCCGAGATATCGTCGGCAGCCACCGCCGCGAGGATCGCCCGTGCCCGGGGGCCCCACAGGCCGATCACCGCCAGCTCGTCGCTCGAGTCCGTGAGCGCCACAGATGCCTCGGCCGGGTCGACGTGGGCGCCCAGCCAGGCGAGGTCGCCGGCCACGTAGCCGGCGCCCGTGACCACCCGGAACCGATCGTCGGCCAGCCGGGTGATCGTCACGTCGGCGACCATCCCGCCGCGCATATCGAGGAATTGACTGTAGATGAGGCTACCGATCGGCCGCTCGACGTTGTTGGCGGCGACCCGCTGGAGGAGCCCCAGGGCACCGGGCCCTTCGACCGTGATCTTGCCGAACGAGCTGAGGTCGATCATTCCGGCTTGCTCACGAACCGCCCGGCCCTCTGCGACGACGCGCTCGAACCATGGCGGCCGGGTCCAACCCCAGGCCGCCTGGTCGCGCCCGGCCCGCCGCCACGGCTCATCCGGCTGATGGTGCTCGGCTCGTTCCCAGCCGGCCTTCGTCCCGAAGACGGCGCCGGTCTCCTGGAGACGGCCGTGGAGCGCCGAAAGCCGGCGAGGACGGCCCGCGAGATCGGCGTCGTAGGGGTAGCGCAGGCGGTAGTAGTCGGAGTACGTCTCGCGGGCCAGGCCGGCCGCGAAGGCCGGATCCCGATAGGTGTCCGAGAAACGGCCGGCCCGGTAAGGGCCGACGTCGACGCCCGGGTCATCGCTCGTGATCCAGCCGGCGATCGCCCGGCCGATCCCGCCGCCGCCGCCGAATCCATTGAGCGACAGGCCGGCCGCCACCCAGAAGCCGCCTACGCCGGGCAAGGGTCCGAGGAGCGGGTTCGCGTCGGGGGTCATGGCGTCGGGATGGCAGACGAGCCGGACCACCTCGGCATCGGCCAGGAAAGGGAAGCGGCGGATCGCGCCGGCCATCAGCGGACTGAAGCGTTCGAAGTTCGCGGGCAGCGACTGGGCGGCATGCTCCCACGGCACGCCGTCCTCCCAGCGACTGCGCGGATCCAGCTCGTAGCCGCCGAAGAGCATTCCGCCCTGCTCACTCTTGCCGTAGACGAGGTTGTCCGGGTCGCGGAAGCAGGGCATGTCGCGGGGCAGCTCGCTACCGGGCACTGCCCGCAGGGCGACGTGCTGATGATCGACCGGCGTGGACGGGATGAACCCGCCGACCATCGCCGCGACCTGCGGCGCCCAGATCCCCGCCGCGTCGACCACGAGCTCCGTTGCGATCGGGCCATGGTCGGTCAGCACCCGGGTCACCGAACGCCCCGGCGAGAGCTCGAAACCAGTCACCCGGACGCCAGTCCGGATCTGCACTCCGAGGGCGCGTGCGGCGTCGGCGAGGGCGTACGTGGCCCGATGAGGGTCCAGATGACCGTCACCCGGCAGGTGGACCGCCCCATAGAGCGATTCTTGCGACATCGCCGGTATCAACCGACGCGCCTCCTCGGCCGAGATGACGCCAACGTCGAGGCCGATGCCGCGGGCCCGACTGACAGCTCGCTCCAGCTCCTGCAGCTGATCGTGGCTCGACGCGAGGCGGAGGCTGCCAACCCGCTGAAACACGCCGAGTCGTTCGTACAGCTCGACGCTGTAGCGGCGAAATCGCATCATCGTCGACGATGGGTTGAATACCGTCACGAGGCCGGCGGCGTGACACGTCGAGCCGGCGGTCAGCTGGGCCTTCTCGACGAGCAGGACATCGGTCCAGCCCGCCTCGGCGAGATGGAAGGCCACGCTGCAGCCGGTGATCCCGCCGCCGATCACGACGACCCTGGCCCCATCCACCGTGCCTTGAACCTCCTGCGAACCGACCGTGCCCGAACCCGGGTCAGCCGCCCGCCGCTTCGTGGAGCGAGCGCTCGAAGGCGGGCGTGGCCGCGTTTGCCAGGAGCCGATCGAAATGTTCGGCGGCATAGCCCACGAAGTCCACGTCGAGCGTGCTGACGCCCTGCTGCAGGACACCCCACATCGCCTCGCGGAAGTCGGACACGATCCGCATCAGGCTGAGCCGGGCGAGCCGGTCAGCCCGGCTGGTACCCCCATCGTAGGCCTCGAGCAGGATCCGATCCTCGGCCGGCGTCAGGCTGTGATTCACGCTGAAGTTGCCGAGGTCGAAGAATGGGTCGCCCATCCCCGCATATTCCCAGTCGACGATCCGGATTCGCATGCCATCGTCGATGAAGTTGGCGTTCAGCAGATCGTTGTGGCACGGCTTCAGGTCGAGGGGATTGCTCAGCAGGGCGAGCTCGATGCGGCGGCCCACGGCGGTAGCCAGGCCGTACTCGATCGGGATCGGGACGCCGCGGGCGCTGGCCAGGGCACGATACGCCTCGACGATCCGGAGCGGGATGAACAGCCCCGGGATGGCCGGACCCTGGTGGAAGCGGCGGATCGAGTCGGCCACCCGGCGGATCGTCTCCGGCCGATGGACCGCCTGGTCGGTCACCGGCGAGCCGACGATGAAGCGGGTGACGAGCAAGCCCTCGGGCCGGATGAAGGCAGTCACTTCCGGGCCGACGCCCACGCCGGCCGCAGCCACGGTGGCTGCCTGCTCCACCTCGCGGCTGATCCCGAGCAGGTGGGTGTCGTTGCCGGCCAGCCGGATGACGTAACGCTCGGTCTCGCCTTCAACCTCGACCAGGAAGTTCCGGTTGGTGATCCCACCCGACAGCGCCGTCAGGGTGAGCTGCCGCCCAGCCAGCTCCGGGACGCGCTGCATGGCCGCGACGAGCTCGTCGTGCCGTTCGCCGGCCCCACCACTTCCCTCCGCAGTCATCACGCCTCCTCAAGCTGGGCGGCCGGCCCTGAGCACGGTGACGGCGCGGCAACCCCTCGCCGCGCCGCCATCCATCAACTCACTGGAGCAATCAGGCGATCGCGACCTCGCCGGTCGCGGCATCGGCTTCAGCCGCGGCCGAATCGAGCCGACCTCGCCCCGAGACGAAGTAGTAGATCGCGCCGGTGACAATGATCAAGCCGAGGGTGAACTCGAAAAGAGGAATGGGTGGGAACCACGAGACCGACTTGCCCCCGAGGAACGTCAGGGAGTTCAACAGCGGGTTGGTGAGATCCCGGAAGTTCCAGGTCGATGCGGCCGCGCTGGCCGAAGCGGGGATCGTGTACGACATCTGACCAAACGCCCCAAAGATGCTCGAGTTCCAGATCGCGAAGTTGATGATCATCGCACCGCCCCAAACCATCGCCAGGACGTTGATGATCGTGCCCCATGCGCCGAGCTTGAACCACGCTCCCTGGTGTGGCCAGCCCTTCGTCCGGGCGGTGAGGACGCCCAGGTTGCACAGGAAGTAGCTCGTGTAGATGAGGCCCGTTGCACCGATCGCGAGCGTTGCCGGGCTGTCACTCAGGAGGAGCGGGATTGCCGCCAGGACGCCCACGGCCACAGCCGCATTGGCGGGCGTTTTGAACCTCGGATTGACGTGCGCCCAGACCGCACCGAGCGGCATTCGCCGGTCACGGCCCATCGAGAACATCAGCCGGGTGGTGGCGCCCTGGATCGCCATCGTGCAGACGTAGACGGCAAAGAGGATGACCGCGAGGTAGACGTTTCCGAAGCTGCCCATGTTGGCTATGATCGTGTCGCCGATCGGCAGGCCGAATGCCTGGGCCGAGCTGATCTCCCCGGCCACGTCCTTGAACGAGAGGATGATCGCCAGGAGGAAGACAGCGCCGACGGCCCCCGACAGGAGAATCGCCGCCAGGATCCCGCGTGGCGCGTGGCGGCTGGCATCGACCGTCTCCTCGCCGAACGTTCCGGCCGTATCGAAGCCGTAGACCACGAACAGCGACATGAACATGGCTACCAGGAAGACCGCCGGAAAGCTGCCGCCCGGCTGGTTCTCGAGTCCGGCCGTGGTGGTCAGGATCGAAACAGGCTGATGGTGGAAGAAGACCAGCAGGATCAGCGCGAAGACAAGCATCCCGATGATCTCGGCAGCCACGCCAAGGTTGTTGATGATCGACAGGAGGTGGACCCCGAAGGCGTTGATCAGGGTCGTGCTGATCAGGGTCAGGACCGCCCAGAAGATCAGGTTGTTAACGGCCGGGATGGGCGAGGCTGCGCTCAGGGTGAACCCAAAGATGCTCGAGAGCACCAATGGCACGGTCGCGGCCACGGCCGTGACAGTGAGCACGCCGGCCCAGAAGTAGATCCAGCCGGTGAAGAAGCCAAGGGTTCGGTTCGAGAGTCGCTTCGACCACTGGTAGATCGAGCCGGCAACCGGGAAGTGGCTGGCCAGCTCGGCGAAGTTCAGAGCCACGAAGAGCTGACCGACGATGATGATCGGCCAGGACCAGAAGAACGACGGACCGCCGACCGCCAGGCCGAGGCCAATGAGGGTGTACGTTCCGGTCGAGACGCTGATGTAGCTGAACGCAACCGCGAAGTTCGACAGAAAGCCGAGCGAACGCTTCAGCTCTGGCTTGATGCCCAGGCTCTGCAGGTGCGCGTCATCACGCGCCGCCTGATCCGCAGAACTGGTTGGACCGGACACGAACAACCCTCCTCTTGCGCCACGCATCGACTGGGGGACGTCGCGCGGGACCCTGACCCGGAAAGAGCCGCGAGGAACCATTGGGCACGAAGATCCGGCTCCCTCACCGGACATGCTGGGCGGCAGGATAGGTGGGGTTCAGGGCAGAGTCAACGGCGATTCGCACGGGGCGGAGCTGCGCAGCGATTCAATCGTCGCGACCGGCCTGGTTACGGTGCGGATCTCGCGCCAACAACAGCGCGACGATGGCTCGCCGACAAACGGGTCCGCGGTCGTCAGGCCCGAGCCAGTACCTCGCGAACGGCCGCCGGGGCGTCGCGGTGATGGATCACCGGCTTGATGTAGCGATCGACCATTTCCCGCGTCTGGAGGACGGCCAGCTCCTTGAACAGGAACGCGATCTTGGCAGCTTGATCGGCCAGAATCTGGTCCTTCACGGGCAGGTCCCACAGCTCGCGCTTGAACGGTCCGATCGCCTTCTTGCGGCTCGTGTAAACGAACTGTTCGTCGGTTTGGTCGGGCTTCCGCTCGTCAGCCGCCTTGGCCCAACACCAGCCGTCGATTGCCTGGCTCAGCTCGGCCGGGAACGCCGGATTATCGAAGAGCGCGTTCTGGAAGCCTGTGGCCAGGTGGATCTCTGCGGTCTCGACCGCCGGGAAGTGGTGGAACAGTTCGTCGGGCAGGGTGCTCGCCCCGTGCTGCACCGCACCCGCCAGGCCGTTCTCGCGGGCGACCTCGCCGAGCCGCCGAATCACCTCGAAGTCAAGCTTGACCGCCGCAATCGAGCCGTCCGGGAGGGGCACCCCACCGTGGCTCGTGCCGGTCTGCAGGCTCACCTTGCTGATGCCCACGGCGCCCGGCCGGCGGCGCTCGAGCTCGGTTCGGAATCCATCGAGGTAGGCGCGCAGCTCTGGCTCGGTCGAGTTCTGCTTGCCCACCTCGCCGATCTCCCCACCGACGCTGATCGTGATCCCGGCCGGCTCGAGCTCGCGGATCAGGGCAGTCAGCTCGGCCGCCCGCTGGTAGTTCTGGCGCTGCTCGAGGTCGACGTTGGGCTGTGACAAGTCGACCAGGGTGGAGCTGTCGATGTCAATGTTGCGGTAACCGACCGCCAGCGCCTGGCGGCAGGCAGCCCGAATCTCCTCGGTCATGTTCTCCGGATCGGCCTTGTACTTCACGGCGTTGAACTGGTAGTGGTCGCCCTGGATGAAGACCGGGTGGCGCCAATCCGCGGCGATCGCGCCGGCCAGGACGCTGGTGGCGTATTCGGCCGGACGCTGGAAGGTGTAGGTCTGTTCGCTCCGGGCGAGCTCGAGAATGAGCGCGCCGACCCCGCCGGCCTGGGCAGTCTCGAAGATCGTGCGGGCCATGTCGAATGTCTGGGCGCGCAGGTTGATCGCCGGCACCGTGAACCCGTGGACCTCGCCTCGAGATCGGGCCAGGTAGAGGTCCTGAATGCTCGCCGATTGTGCACCAAGCTCCTGGCTTGCCTCCCACACGATCCAGCGGGCCGCGTCCACGGTCGCCTCATCGGCCGCGAACGCGGAAGTCCAGGCCAGGTCCCGGATCGTCTGCGAACGGAACGTCGCCTCGTCGGTGACCACCAGGCGGCCTTGCACCAGTGCGCCCGCCGGATGAAGCAGCGCGAGGACTTCGGTGACGGAAGCGGCGACGGCGGGCATCTGTGACTCCGGCTAGCGAGGGCCGACGATTCGAACAGGGGAACGGCGCGACTCTGATGTTAGTCGGTGGCTCGGCGGAGGCGGTGCTCGGGCTCAGGGACGGCGGTGCTCTGTTCGGCCACGCACGAAGTCGACCAGGACGTACTCGCCGAGATGCTCCGGCTCGGCGTAGAAGGCACGGCCGCGGTTCAGCCTGGTGACATGGGCAACGAACTCGGTCAGTGCCCGGGACCGTTCGAGCATGAACGTGTTGATCGTGATCCCGGCCTTCGTACAGCGCTTGACCTCGCGCAGCGTCTCCTCGATCGTGCGCCGAGTCGGCGGGTAGTTGAATTCCACCTGGCCGTCCTGGAAATGAGCCGTCGGCTCTCCGTCCGTGATCACGACGACCTGGCGGTTCGCGGCACCACTGCGGGCCAGGATCCGGCGCGCCAGGAGGAGTCCGTGCTGGAGGTTCGTCCCGTACTCGTAGCCGTGCCAGGAGAGCTCGGCCAGAGTGCCCGGCCGGATTTCACGCGCGTAGTAGGCAAAGCCGATCACCGTCAGGTCATCGCGCGGGTACTGCGTCCGGATCAGCGTGTCGAGTGCCACGGCGACTTTCTTGGCCGCCACGAAGCAGCCGCGCAGAAGCATCGAACGACTCATATCGACCAGCAGGACCGTGGACGTCCGGGTTGATTCCTCGGTCCGGTGGACGGCGAAATCCGAGGCGGCCAGGTGGATCGCCCGGGGCCGGCCGGGCCGGAGCGCGGTGGCACCCGCCCTGTGCACGGCAGCCGTCCCAGGTGCGTTTCCTGGACGAGTCAACGCGTTCGCCAGGGTCTCGCGCAGGTCGAGGTCGAAGGCGTCGCCGAACTCAAATGGTTTCGTCCCGTCGCTGCGCTCACCACCCCGGCCGGCGCGATCGATTCGATGCTCGCCGAATGCGTCGCGGCGAAGCCGGGCGAACAGGTCGTCGAGAACCTTCTGGCCGATCCGTCGGCTGCCCCGCGGGGTAAGCTCAAGGTGATCCCCGTCACGGGTGAGATAGCCGGCCGCCTCGAGTCGAGCGGCGAGGTCGTCGAGGACATCGAGGTCGCGCGCCGCTTCGTCGCCGACCAGCTCGCGCAGGTCGGCCCGGTTGATCTCGCCCAGGTCCGCGGCCGACTCCACATCCTCGAGTTGTGCCTCGAGCGTCTCGAGCCGGCCGAGCGTCTCGAGCTGGCCCAGGGCACCCTCAAGACCGAGCTCCTCCTCGCCACCGAAGCGGAACCGCTCGCCGAGCCCGCCGGTCAGGACCTGGTCGAGCGTCGCCGAGAGCTGGGCGAGGTCCCAGCGCAGCCGGTCGTCGCGCAGCAGGCCATCGATCAGCGAGTTCAGTTCCGAACGCTGGGCGGCGGTCAGGGATCGAAGCAACGACTGCATCGCGGACATCCGCTGGGCCAGCTGGTCGATGATCTGCTCAACCGTCTTCGCTCCCGGAAAGAAGCTACCGTGCTGGGCCAGGAACTCGGTCGGGTCCGGCTCTGCGCCGGCGAGCTGCTGCTGGAGGAGTCGATCGAGGTCGCGTACCATCGCCCGGTTCGCCGCCAAGTCTTCCGGACTCATCCCCCGCACAGCGTCGGCCATGCCCGCCGCATAGCGGTCGAGGACCGAGCGTCGCAGTCGCTCGACCAGGGCAGCAAAACGCTCGCGGGCCGAGGGCTCGAGGAAGTCGTACTGCTCAAGGGCACGGATCCGCTCGCCGAGGTCCTCGGGCAGCGTATCGAGCCGGTCGAGGCGCTTGGCGATTGTTTCGCGCAGGAGATCAGCCAACTCCGGTGATGGCGCGGCCCCCTCGTCGGCCGCACCGGCCAGCCGCCTGTCGATCGCCTCCCGCTCGCTGTCAATGATCGCCTTGAGTTCAGCGCGGACGTCGCCCAGGACGTCGCCCAGCTTGTAGCGATTGAGCAGCCCGTCGCGGCGCGCCCGGAGGCGCTCCCGGAGGGCCGTCAGCCCGGGCAGGTCGGCCCGGCTCGCGTCGCCCGATCGCCAGCCACGTTCAAGCAACCGTCGGAGCGCTTCTCCGAGATCGCCGTCGGCCATCACGTCATCGGTCAGCGCATCGATGATCTCGTCGGCGGACAGGTCCGGGATCTGCTGGCTACCGTCCCAGCGGCCGAAGCGAGCACGATGGGCGAGGCGGCCGGCTGCTGCCTCGCCCTCGCTGCTGCCCTGCGACGTTGGGACGGACGGGTGCGGCTCGTCCAGATCGCGGCGATCGGGTGACCAGTGCGTCATCGCCGATACATCACGGCCCCGCCCAGGCGGTCCTTGTTCAGGCGTCGGGCGAGATGGAGCCCCTCGAGCAGGAACTCGATGGCCGAGGCGACGAGCGCGGCCTCGGCCTGAGGACCGAGCGCGGTGCTCGGACCCGGATCGCCGAGAGCGCCACCGCCTGCCAGGACCCCCGTCCTGCGGACCGCTTCAGCCAGGCCGGGGACTTCGCTTGCCCAGCGGACGTATTCCGCCGAGCGAACCCGATCGCCCGTCTCGAGGGTCAGGCCGTCCTCGAACGCGCCGACAAGGCCTTCGAGGTCGTCGATGGCGACACGCCGATTAAAGGTCGCGTACACCGCCTTTGTGATCAGCCGCTCGACGATCCGGTCCTCGGGCGACTCGTCGCCGGCGGTCTCGAGCTCGATCTTGCCGGCCGTCGAGGCGACCACGGCGGCCAGATCGCTGATCCGCGGTGCAGCGGCCGACTCGCCCAGGCGGACCGCCCGCTTGAGTGCCGCAGCCTCCAGAACCTCGAGATTGGCCACCGAGACCCGGACGCTCACGCCGGAGCGCTGGCTGATCTCGCCCGATCGGCGCGCCAGGTGGGTCAGCTCGGCCACGATCTCCTCGATGAACGGGGGCACATGGACGGCCGGGACACCTTCCTCGGCGGGGAAGACCACTTTCTCCTGGCGGACGATCGCGATCTCATCCTCGAGCGTACGCGGGTAGTGGGTCCGGATCTGCGACCCCAGGCGGTCCTTGAGCGGCGTGATGATCCGTCCCCGGCTGGTGTAGTCCTCGGGGTTGGCACTGGCCACCACAAACAGGTCGAGCGGAAGCCGGATGGTAAATCCGCGAACCTGGATATCGCGCTCTTCCAGGATGTTGAGCAGGCCAACCTGGATCCGCTCGGCCAGGTCAGGCAGCTCGTTGATCGCGAAGATCCCTCGGTTCGAGCGCGGGATCAGGCCGTAATGGATGACGAGCTCGTCGGACAGGTAGCGACCCTCGGCCACGCGGATGGGGTCCACCTCGCCGATCAGGTCGGCGATCGTGATGTCGGGCGTGGCCAGCTTCTCGCCGTAGCGCCGGTCGCGCGGCAGCCAGGCGATCGGCGTCTCGTCCGCACCCTCGGCCACCAGGGCCCGGGCCGACGGGCTGATCGGTGCGAACGGATCGTCATTCAAGTCACCGCCGGCGACGATCGGCAGCCACGGGTCGAGCAAGCCGACCAGGAGGCGGGCCATCCGGGTCTTGGCCTGGCCCCGCTCACCCAAAAAGACGAGGTCCTGGCCGGCAAGGATGGCATTCTCGACCGCCGGCAGGACGGAATCTGCGTAGCCGATCACGCCTGGGAAAACCGCCCCGCCCTCCCCCAGCCGGGCGAGAAGGTTCGAGCGGAGCTCGGCCTTGACCGACCGCGAGCGCCAGCCCGCGGCGCGCAGCTCACCGATCGTGCTGGGCGTGGGCTTGCTCGCCGGGTCGGTAGGGGCAGCGGAGGGGGGTGTCGACATCGGAACCTCGCTGGTCTGAGGCGCCCGTCTGGAGGCGCTGGTCAACTGGGATGGGGGGCGGTCTCGGCCGTCGCTCGGGCGGCCTCGATCGCGAGGCGAACGGCACCCGGATCCTCGACCCGATGGGCGACGAGGCCGGCCAGCAGGTCGGTCCGGGCGGCGATATCCGATTCGAGGTCGCCGGCGCGCCGCTCGATCAGGACGGCGAGCTCCGGCAGGACCGCCCAGGAGAAGTGCTCGAACCGCCCGATGGCGGGATCCCAGGTGGCCAGAACGGCGGGTCCCTGGCGCTGGACGTGACCGTGGCCATCGCGCAGGGGCGGGCGCAGGAGGTGGGTGGCGGTCACCCGCCACGTGTCGTGCTTGTCGTCCGCGCCGAGCACGGCCACGATGGCCACCCTGGCGCCGGCCTCGGCGCCAGGGTCCAGGCTGAGCAGGGGCATTCGAGCAAGGACGGACTCGAGCGAGCCCGCATCCACCGTGACCGGTGCGGGGGTCCTGGTGCTGGGCACCGGCGGCAGGCCGCAGGTCAGCAAGGTGCGCCCGAGGGCATCACGTACCTCGCCACCAGCCCAGCCGCTCGCCACCGAGTCGTTCATTGCGGCGACCACCAGGGGCAGGCCACTTTCGATCAGGATCGAGGTCAGCGCAGCAAGCGCAGGATCAAGGGTGCCAGCCTGGATCCAACCCGTGATCGCCCGAGGCATTGGCGTCCGCCCGTGGGTTCTCGAGGGTGCGGAGCCAAGCTGGCCTGAGTCGTCGTCCACGCGCGCTCCGGATGGGAAGGGTCGGGCTCGGTGCAATCAGCCTAGGTCCGCGCTCGTAGAGCGTCAAACCACGTTCTTCCTGCCGACCACCAACCTGCCGACCAGTCCCGGGGGTTGGCGGATCGGCGGTTGGCCAACCGGCGCCTACGAGTTCGTCGTCGTGCGAGCCGACGGCACGACCGTCCGGCTTCGCTTCGTGCTCAGCGGATAGGTCGAGCCCGTTGCTGGACCGGGCCCGGCGCAACGCCGTCCCCCTGACCGCGGCCGTTCATCGTTCCAGAGTAGCGTTGGGTGGATGGCGCCTATCGCGCGTTCCTCAATTTGAACCGGCCGAGACCGGGATTGTCGGCCGGAGTTGTGCGCCCCTATTCCTACCGCTGTTGCTACCGTCGCGCGACTCCCAGGAATGGATCGTCATCGTCCAGCGTCACGGTTCGCGCCGGTCGTCCCGTCTGAAACACCCGCGGATCGAATACCGCTGGATCGAACGCCCCGGGCACGGCTGGCAGCTCCGCGACGACGTGCGGTCGACCGTGCTGAGCACCTTGACTCGTAAGCAAGGACGCGATCGAGTCAGTGACGCTCTTCCGGAATAGGCTCAACGAGATGTCGCCTGGCAGCGATGGCGATGCCAGGGACACGACGATCGTTCCCAACCGGCCCTTGATTCCAGGATCCGCCGTTCAGGCCGACCACGGCTTGCAGACTGGCCCGTTCCGAGGCCGCCTGTCCACGCTCAAACAGCCGGCGGAGGGTCGTCGGATCGCTGATTTGGCGGGTCTGACCTGGGAGCCGCTCGAAGACACCGCCAGAACTCGTGATCGCCGGTGGTACGGCGACACGGCCAACCTGGACGACGGATACCTCGCGCCCATCAGGAAGCGCCCACGACTGCACGTCAAATGGCGGCTGGGGGGCGACTCCGTCAGCGATGACTTGACCGAGGTAGACGCGGGCCTCGGTGGGCGGCACCCACCCATTAGGGACCCAGCCACCCTTGCTCGGGCCACCTGAGACACCGAGGACGAGGTACCCGCCGCGATTGCTATTGGCGAACCCGCACACGGCACGGACGATGTTCTTTGAACCGACCTCGCCACCCTTGCATTCCCAGGTCAGCGTCTCCTCCTCGCCAAGCATGAAGAAGGCGCCCAGCGCATCTAGGTTGAGGTCCTCCCAGCTCGGTCCGAAGGGCGTGCGGGCCATCGAGATCAGAGGTCACCCTCGAAGTAGACGTCGTCAACGCGCTTGACCGTGAGGCTTCGGCCGGGGCGGACACCAACTCCGTAGTCATACATGAGACGAGTGACCTGTCGTCCGTCGATGAGCACGATCCGGCGACTGATCCGCCGGACGTACTCCTCGGCCTCGCTCGTGAAGTGCGAGGTCGTGAGGAAGACGCCCTTGCTCGCCCGCTGGCCCTCCAGGCTGCCCGCGAACGCTTGCAGGGCTGGCCGGCCGACGGCTGTCTTCGCCTGGTACTTCTTGGCCTGGATGTAGACCGCATCCAAGCCCAACTTGTCCTCGTCGATGACGCCGTCGATACCCTCGTCACCGGTCAGCTTCGTGACCCGGAGACTGGTCTCGTCGGTCGAGCTGCCGTAGCCCATCGCCCCGAGGAGCTCGACGACGAGACGCTCGAACGCCTCCCACGGGTAGTCCGGCGCCTGGAGCCGGTCGAGCATGTCAGCCTCGACCGACAGGCGGAGAGCGTCGTACGTCCGGTAGAGCAGCTCCTCCGGGTTCTGCTGATCAGTGATCGGCGCCGGCAGGACCTCGCCCCCGCTTGCAGCG
Organism: Chloroflexota bacterium; assembly: GCA_003152165.1. GTDB lineage: Bacteria > Chloroflexota > Limnocylindria > Limnocylindrales > CSP1-4 > Palsa-1033. The sequence goes on along the minus strand of PLZO01000056.1, from coordinate 1,078 downwards.
GCTGGACGAGCCTTCGTCCGGAACTCGACGAAGCTCGGGTAGTGCATCAGGAAACCGACGTCGATCTTCGCTGGCCTCTGGGCCAGGACCTCCTTGCCCGCCTCGGTGATCGAGCCACGGCCGCGGGCGGGCCGAGCAATCAGTCCCGCCTTGCTCATATACGTCGCGGCCCAGTGCGTTCGGTTGACGAACGTGGGCATCGCCCCGGACGGCAACATCTGCTGGCGGTCCTCGGGGGTGAGGTGGAACTGTTCGCCCAGGGCGTCGGTGACATCCGGGACGACGCGCCGAGTCTGGCCATCCCCTAGGAGCTGGAGGACCGGGAGCATCAGCGACTGGTAGTCCGGGATCGCCATCGCCGGAGTATCCCACTGGAAGCCTCTCGCGAGGAGGCCGACACAATCGCCGACTCCCGAGGCGCCGCTATCCTCGGCGCCATGACCGCCGAGGGCTCCTGAATGGCCGGCCGAGGGCGGACCCTGCGGTCACCCGGACGCGAGGCCAGGGTCCTGGCCTCGCTGAGGGTCGGAAACACCCGCCGAGCGGCCTGTCGGGCGGCGGAGATCAGCGACGACACGCTGCGCCGGTGGATCCGGCGGGATCCGGGCTTCTCGACCGCCGTCCAGGACGCCGAGGCCCCGGCGGAGCGGCGGCTCGTCGGCCAGATCGCCGTCGCGGCCGGCGACGGCTCCTGGCAGGCGGCCGCATGGTGGCTCGAGCATCGACGGCCGGCGGATTGGGGCCGGCGGTACCGACTGGAGCTCGAGCTGGACGTGCAGCGCGAGGCGGAGCGGATCGCCCTCGCCGCCGGCCTGGACGTGCAGGAGCTCCTCGCCGCAACTCCCGACTGAGCCCATCGAGGGCATGANNGCGCCCGCCTCGTGAACGCCCAGCTCGTGAATTGCGTGCCCTGGTCGGAGTGGATGACCGTCCCGGCCGGCCGGCGTCCCTCGATCGCCATCCCGAGGGCATTCGTGACCAGGGCAGCCGTCTGCGTGGCATCGATCGACCAGCCGACGACCCGACGGCTAAACACGTCGAGGACCACCGCGCAGTAGACCTTGCCCTCGCGGGTCGG
>PLZO01000116.1 GCA_003152165.1 Chloroflexota bacterium | reverse complement strand
CTCAGGTGGCCTCGTGGCGATGTACACCCGGACGCCGACGATGCACGCCCCAGGGTCGATCTGGCCAAGCCGGCTGGGAATCGCGGTCAGCAAGGACGTCTGGATGCTTGGGATCGGGCTGAGCCTCCTCGCGGACGCGTTTTCCAAGCCCCGGACGACATGAAGGCTCGATCCGTCGCGCCCTGGCAGATACGGGCGGATCGCCAGCACTGACGAAGGTCACGAGCGGCGGCTCGCGATTTGAAGGAGAGGCGCTCTCGATGGACCTGCTGACGACTGACACGCGAAGCGATCGAGTCGCACGGGCGGATGCGCCGTTCGCCACAGCACCGAAGGGGACGCGTCGTCGTTCGGCTCGGACGAAGACAGGCACACCTGACCCGGCGGCGCCCGGCACCAGCCCTGATCCACGGCGCATGACGCTTGCCCGAGCGATCGTCCGGCTCTTCTCATCGACGATCCCCGCCCTCCAGTGGGCTCCGGATCGAGTTTCAGGACGGCCGTGCCGGCGTCCCGGTCATGGGCGATCCACCCGAGCGACATTGCGGATCCTCGGGTCCGGAACGTGAGCCGGTCGGGTAGCGAGCCGTCACCGAGCAATCGTTGGAATGATCCGCTGCGGACCCGGAACTCGGCAAAGTGCTTTGGGGTTTCGGACGCTGACCGCGCTGGCCACTCGCGTCAGGTCGCCATAGGTCGCGATCCGGGCCATCCGACGCTTGAACCTAGGCCGGGAGGNNGAGGTGCGTGCAATGTGCCTCAGCCGAGCGCCTTCCCGACTTCACGCTCATAGGCCTCCCACAGCTGCCGGACTCCCTGTGCCCATCCGGCCTCGGGCGAGGCTGGGCGCAACTCGCGAAAACCCTCCCCGGCTCGCTGCCACGCGAGATCGAGCCGATCGACAACGTTGGGGTTCGGAGTGGTGGGCTCCACGCGCCTCCCTCTCTGTGGGCTGGGTTGCCCGGTGTCGTGGCGCAACTCCAGGCTTGCATCCGGATCCGACTGTGTCATGAGAACGTCCGGGTGTTCTGGGTGTTACTGGCGGCTCCGCCATCGGCGCAACGGGCGAGCACTACGACGGCTGGCCGGGTGACTTTCAGGGAGGGGACGACTCGCCGTTTGCTTCCTAGCCTTGAGCGATGCCCGCCATCGATCAACCACCTCGATCCGCGGCCAAGCGCCGCCAGGCGCGAGCTCGGCCGGGCCGCCCCCAAGTCGGCGGATCGCCTGGCGAGGCCCGCGACCAGCGGGACTTCGTCTCGGCGATCCTCGACGCCGTCGGAGCGATCGTCATCGTTGTCGATGCCCAAGGCCGGCTGGCCCGCTATAACGCCGCTGCGAGCCTCGTTAGCGGCTACAGCCAGGCCGAGATCGACGCCCATGGCTCGCTCGACTTCCTCGTCCCACTCGAGCAGCGTCAGGAGTTGCTCGAGGTCCTCGGCGAGCTTAAACCGGGCGGGGAGGTGAATCGCCGCGACAACGAATGGGTCCGCAAGGATGGGACCCGCCGGCACATCGCCTGGGCGAATACCGCGGTCTTCGATCGGGACGGCCTCGTCCGCTACACGATCGCCACTGGCATCGATATCACCGACCGCAAGAACCTCGAGGTCGAGCTCGCCCACCTCTCGCTCCACGACGCCCTGACGGGCCTCCCGAACCGCCGCCTCCTGATGGACCGACTCGAACATGTCCTGCAATCGCGCCGGCGCGTCGAGGCCAGCGTCCTGTTTCTCGATATCGACGACTTCAAAGTCGTCAACGACCAGCTCGGGCACGACGTTGGCAATGAAGTCCTCAAGGTTGTCGCCGAGCGGCTGACGAAGGTCATCCGCCCCGGCGACACCGTCGCCCGCCTGAGTGGCGATGAGTTTGCCGTCGTCCTTGAGGACTCGACCGATGGGAATGCGCCGAACCTCGTCGCGACGCGCCTCCTCGAGGCCGTCGCCCGACCGATCGATATTCACGACCGCCGGTTGTCCTTGACCCTCAGCATCGGGATCGCGCTCGCCTCGAGCACCTTGTCCGCCGACGATCTCCTGCGGAACGCCGACTTTGCGATGTATCGGGCGAAGTCGGCCGGCGGAGCCCAGTACCGGCGCTACGCCTTCGTGGACCGGGCGGCCGTCGACGACGCGACGCGTCTCGAGGCCGAGCTCTCCGGGGCGGTCGCCCGCGGTGAGCTGCGGGTTCACTACCAGCCCGTCGTGGATCTTGGGTCGGGCAGGATCACCGGTGTCGAAGCCTTGGTCCGCTGGCAGCACCCGCAACGGGGCTTACTCGGGCCCGATCGATTCATCCCGATCGCCGAACGAACCGGGAGCATCATCGAGATCGGCGAGTGGGTCTTGGCAACGGCCTGTGCCGCGCTCCGGACCTGGCACGTCGCGTACCCGGGGTTGTCGATGGCGGTCAATCTGTCGGACAGCCAACTTGTCGCGCCCCGGCTCTACGACCACGTTCGCCGGGCGCTCCGTCAGAACGCCATTGTTCCGGCCAGCCTGATCCTTGAAGTGACCGAATCTGTTCTCGTGGCGAATCCGGCGGCCGTGGCCAAGCTCGCCCGGCTCAAGACCCTCGGCCTGCGCCTGGCGATCGACGATTTCGGGACCGGCTACTCAGCCCTTAGCTATCTGCGCCGGATCTCGCTCGACATCCTCAAGATCGACCGTGAGTTCACGCAAGGAGCCAATTCACCAGACGGCCTGAAGCTTGTGCGCGGCATCGTCCAGCTCGGTCTCCTGATCGGGCTGGACCTGATCGCCGAGGGGATCGAGCGCCCGGAGCAGATCGGCCCCCTCCTCGAAGCCGGCTGCCACGAAGGCCAGGGCTTCCTCTTTTCGCGGCCCGTCGACGCCGAGGCGCTCTCCGCCCTCCTCCACCGCGAGTCGCTGGGGCCGATCGCCCGCAAGGCCGCCAGTCCCGTCCTTGCCGCTGCCCCTGGCCCGGGGCGGTTCAAGATGGCGGGGCCGCTGGGCGACGACGGCGTCACGGTTGGTGGGTTGGGGGAAAGGAGCAATGGGCGACCATGACGCGGAGCGACGCCACGAGGGACCTGCCCGCTCGAAACGGGGCGTGACGACACGGATTCTGATCGCCCTCGGCGCAACCTATTTCCGTCGCGCGATCGAGGATCGCCTCGGGGCTGAGCCTGGTCTCGAGGTCGTGGCCACAGCAAATGATGGTCCGAGCACCTTGGACGCGTTGGCAAGGCCCGTGGTGGCCGCGGCAAGGGTCGGTCGGCGAAGCCCCGGCAAGGCGGTGGCTACGGCGGTCGGGGCCCGTGACGACAACCGCCCACCGACGGAGCTGGTGGAGCCGGTGCGGGCTGTCCGCTCGGGCATGGCAAGGCGGGCGGCAATGGCCGCCGTGGGCAATGGTCCACCGGGCAGGAGCCGGCGAATGGCCGCATCGGTCGGGGAGGCGGGCAGCTCAGGCAGCTGTGGTTCCTACCGCAGCAGACTCGGCGGCCAGGAGCCGGGCGAGGGTGGCCGTCCCGATCCCGAGCCGGCGAGCCGCCTGACGGCGGGAGAACTGGCCCGCGGCAAGGTCGGCCGCGACCCGTGGCCAGCGGGCGACAAAGCCCGGCCGGGCCGTGACCGGCGGCCGGCCGATCCGCGTGCCCTGGCGGGCAGCATGGCGCATCCCTTCCCGTACCCGCTCGGCGATGAGCTCGCGCTCCATCTCTGCCACCGCGGCCAGGATCGTGAACACGAGCCGCCCAGCCGCCGACGTCGTGTCGAGCTCGGGCTGGGTGAGCGCCGAGAACCCGACCCCCGCATGCTCGAAGTCGCGTCGGGTGGCGAGGGCATCGAGGGTCGAGCGAGGTAGCTGTCGGTCGAGCTTCCAGACCATGACCAGGTCAACCCGCCGACGGGCGACTTCGGCGGGGAGCCGTGCCCAGGCAGTCCGGTGGGTGCGGTCTCGCGCTACCTCGGTCATAGCTCGACCGACATCCCCCGTCGCTATGCCCGCCAGACACCCGAGACGCTCGGCACCCGGGCCGCCGAGGCGCTCGCCCGAGCCGGGCTGGCAAGCGGCCCCAACCCAAGCGGCACCGCCGCGTCGGCTGCATAGCTAGGCGGGATACCGTCCAAACCCGTTCACGGGCAGCCCTCATCCTCTTCCGGGAACGGCTGCCCGAGGGGCGGCGCCTCGTGACCATAGTGGCTGGGGGCCTTCTTCCCGCACCTCGGGCACGGCCGGCACGGGTCCCAGCCGAAACGGTGGCCGCACGCCCGGCACCGCCAGACCCCGCGCGCAAAGTCCTCTTCTTCGGCCGTCCACGCGGCCCCCTCGAGCTCCGTAACGAGGGCCAGCAGCGCGGACGCGTAGTCGATGTCCGGGACCGAAGGGACCAAGGACACGATCCGGACGCTGCGCACTTTGGTTCAGCCACTTCGACCTGACGATCGTCGATCTGGTCGCAACCGACGACACCGTCTGGTTCCGCAACCGCGCCACCGGCGTCAACACGGGCGAAGTGATGGGCCGGCCGGCAACTGGGCGATCGTTCGACATCACCGTGATCGACATCGTCCGCTTCAACGACGGCAAGATCGTCGAGCACTGGGGCGTTCCGGACCAGCTCGGAATGCTGCTCCAGCTCGGCCTGTTCGGGCGACGGGAGGCCGCCAGTGCGGCTTGATGCGACCGCTCGGAATGCGCCGAAGCAAGCCCCGGTGGGGTCTCGATGAGCGCCACTCGATGCTCGACGCGAGCGTTCTGCCACCGGGCCCTGGACGGTGCAGAACACCGACGTCGGGGTGGGCCAGCCCAGCCCAGCCCGCAGCCTCGAAGAGCACCCATTCGCCTGGGACGCCCTTGAGGGACTGGGCGCCACGCGTCTCGAACACAAGGCCGGCACCAGCCGCGAGGTCCTTGACGGTGCTCGAGACGAGCACTTCACCCGACCCGGCGAGCGCGCAGATCCGGGCCGCAATGTGGACGGCGATACCCGCGACATCCGAACCGGTCCGCTCGATCTCGCCCGTATGGAGCCCAGCCCGGACAGTCAGCCCGTGCGCCGCGACCGCGTCACGAATGGTGAAGGCACAACGAACCGCCCGGGCAGGCCCGTCGAACGTCGCAAGGAACCCGTCGCCGGTCGTCTTCACCTCGTGCCCTCGAAACCGTTCGAGCGCCGCCCGAGCCTCTCGGTCGTGCTCCCCGAGAAGCCGGCGCCATTCGGCATCACCAAGCTCGGAGGCGCGCGCGGTCGACCCGACGAGGACGGTGAAGAGGACGGTCGCAAGGACCCGGTCGGGCTCGACGACCGGGTTAACGCGTCTGCGGTGGCACGTCGCAAGGTTAGGGGATCGCCGACTTCGAGCACGAGGACATCGTCGTGACGACATCGCGCCGACGACGGAATCCGGTTAAGGGATCTGACCCTTGCCGAGGAACTGGCGGAAGATCTCAGCGAACCGATCCCAGGTCACGGCGTGCTAGCGTCGCCGCGTAAGGAGGTACCGACTTGGAGCTTCATCCCGGAGTTTTCGTGTCGAACGTGATGACGGACGACTGGCAACCCGACCCTGAGGTCGGCGGCGAGATGCATATCCTGGTCGAGGAAGAGACGGCCTATGCCGGCATGTCGCGGTTCTTGACCAGCGCGGACCCCCAGCCTTGGACCCTGCCGGAACGCGAGACGATGCTGGTCCTCGAGGGCGCCGTACGAATCGAGATCCACGGTGGGCCGACGCTGGAGCTAAAGGTCGGAGATATGGCGTCGCTCCCCAAGGGTGCCGTGACCACCTGGCACATGACGCTGCCGTTTCGGGAGATCTGGTTCTTCAGTCGACCCTACGAGGCGACACAGGATTAGCTGCGAGGGAACCGGCGACGCCGGTCCGTAGTACGACCAACTGGACGTCAATCCCAGGTCACGATCGAGCAGTTTTGGAGAAGCCGCCGCGGCGGCGGCTCCCTAGCTTGAGGGTCGTCCCCATCAGGACTCGCCTGGGAGGAAACCGCCAATGAAGGACACCCAGAAGTCCGCCAAGGGCACCAGCGCGATCGACAAGACGTTCGAGGGGATTCACGGACGAGGAACGAGTCGCGATGAAGGAGCGCCACGAAGAGCTGAAGGCGGCCGCGCGCCGCGGCGCACGCGCAAAGAAGGACGAGGCGGACGGCGAAAGGAACGTGCTCGCGAAGATCGCCGAGATGCCGGAACCGGATCGCGCGATGGCCGAGCGGCTCCACGCGGTCATCAAAGCTAGCGCGCCAGACCTGTCGCCGAGACTCTGGTACGGGATGCCCGCGTATGCCAAGGACGGCAAGGTCGTCTGCTTCTTCCAATGCGCGCAAAAGTTCAAGACGAGGTACGCGACGTTGGGCTTCAGCGACGAGGCGAACCTCGACGAAGGCGCCATGTGGCCGACCGCCTTCGCTCTGATGGAGTTGACTGCCGCCGACCAGGCAAGGATCGGCGCGCTCGTGAAGAAAGCGGTGAGCTGAGGACACCCGTTGGTCACTGATCGGCCGCCCACGCTGAGTGAATGGTGTCCGATCGGAGCGACTCG